>NZ_CP017480.1:0-315000 GCF_001887595.1 Luteibacter rhizovicinus DSM 16549 | reverse complement strand
ACCGGAAAGAACGATGCCGCGTGCGCCGTTGGACGGCGCTTCGACGATCGCTTCGCGTAGCGCGCGCACGAGGTGGATGTCGAACGCGTTGACCGGCGCGCGTGCCATGCGGATTTCATGGATGCCGCCGTCGTGCGGAAGGATGTCGAGCATGGGCGCGTGTCCGTCGGTGATGTGGGGCGATTATGACCGCGCAGCGCGGCAAGGGCATGCCGCACTGCGGTCCGGCTCGACTTTACTGGTGTGGCAGGTCCGCGTCTGCCCACGTATAGCGCAGGGCGTAATCGAGATGGACCGAGCCGTTGGCCGGTACCTCCACCTGGAACTCGAGCAGATCGGGCGTCGACTTCGTGGGCTTCACCGACGAGGACGTGACCGTCCAGGCGCGCCAGCGGCTCGGATGCTCACGTACCGTGATCGTGCGCTTCGTATCGCCTGCATTGCTCAGGGTCAGGCGGGTACCTTCGTCCATGCGATGCGAGGCCGCGTCCGCGCTGAACGAGGTCTGCTCGCGCGTCGCGGTGAGGTCGAAGGCGTTGCCGAGGGCAATCGTCGCGTCCTTGTTCTTCGGGGTGTCGTCGAGACGGCCCTCGCCGAGTAGTTCCGCGTTGCCGTCACGATCGGTGGTGAGGACGCGCACATAGCCCGAAGGCAGCGCATCGAAGGCCTTGAAGCGCAGGTTCGAGACGATCTGGGTCGACGGCGGCATGCCGATGTCGCGCTGCAGGCTCGGCGCGTTACCGTAGTAACGCATATTGGTGTCGTAGAGGGCTTCGCGCTCGCAATCGAGCGTGCGGCTCTCGTAGAGCGGCGTCTGCGTCACGCTGCCATCGGGCAGGTCCACCGCGGCGGGCAGGGTGTACGTACGTAGGTCACCCAGGGTGGCCTGGCGCGGCTCCATGGAAGCGGCGTCCATCGCCATCGCCGCCGGCGCGGCGCGGGCCATGAAGACCTTGGGCTGCGGTGGCGTCTTGGCGCGCTGCGCGTCGCCGGCGACCAGCTTCAGGGAGACATCCTTCCAGTCCCGGCCGCTTCGGTTGGCGATGCTGGCGGAGGCGTCGAAGCTCATTTTGCACGTAGCTCCCGGCGCAATGGTCGCCACGTAGGCGCCGCGCCAGCCGAGACCGGAGGTCGGGTAGTCGAGCTGGGCGGTCGTGCTCCCTGCGCTGCCGCCGGCGACCCGCACCTGCAGCGTGGAACCGCGGGCAAAGTCGGTGGCGTCGGCGGCGCGAAGCGCGGCGTAGTTCTTGATCAGGCTCGCCTGGCCACTGGCTTCGCGAATCACCAGGGTGTCGCCACCACGGACCAGGGTGCCGCTGGCGATCGGCTGGCCGGTGCTACCGATGGCGGTCACGTTATGACCGACCAATCCGGCGACGGCGCCGTCGAAGCCCTGGCCGAGCAGGAGGCGCTGGGAGACGACGCGCGTGCCCTGGCCGGGGAAGCGCAGCGACAGCGCTTCGCTGTCCAGGGCAGAGGGAAGGCCGTCGATCGAGAGGTCCTGTGCACCGCCCTTCAGATCGAAGTGGCGACGTTCGTGGACCACCGCGTATCCGTCGCCCGACACCGCCTCGCCGTTGGTGGCGAAAAGCTGATCGCTTTCGGCGCGGTAGAGGGTGAGCGCGGTGCGCTCGTCGGTGGCGGCGAAGGCTGGCAGCGCAATGGCACCGGCGATCGCGAGAACGAGTAAACGACGCGACATAGGTCTCTCTCCGTGTTGATCCTGCGGGATCATACCGGGGAGACGTGAACGGTGTAGGAGCCGATTTATCGGCGATCCCGCGCCAGCGGGCAGGTTATCGCGAGCACCCAATCGCCGATGCATTCGGCTCCTACAACAACGGCCTGGGGGCCATAAGAAAAAGCTCAGTCGTTCTGTGCGTCGGCGACCGCGTCGCGAATGACCTGCGGCAGGGGCACGGGCCGGCCGGTCTTCGTATTGATCCAGACCATGGTGACGCTGCCATCGGCGTGGATCTTCGTCGCGTCGTTGGAATCCACGATGCGGTGACCGACGGTCATCGAACTGTTACCCATGCGGTTGGCGAAGAGCTCGATCTGGATGTCGGCCGGCCACTCGATCGGCAGGCGGTAGTTGATCTCGCTGTGCGCCATCACCGGCGCGCCTTCGTCGCTGTACCAGTCGCCGGGCAGGGCCTGCAGCCACTTCAGGCGTGCTTCCTGCAGGTAGACCAGGTAGTTGGCGTTGTTGACGTGGTTATAGGCATCCATGTCCTGCCAACGGACGTCCATCGGCGTGATGAACAGCGGGAGGGGCTTGTTCGAAGCGTCGGTGCTCATGCGGTTCGTTTCTTCTTCGCGGCCGAAGCCGTCTTCGCGGTGGATTTGACGGGCGCGGCCTTGCTTGCCGGTGCCGCGGTTTTGGCAGGCGTTTTCGGGGTCGCCGGTTTGGCCGAGACCGGTTTGACGGCGGCCTGCCTGGCAACGGGCTTCGTCACGGCGGCCTTCGCTGCCGTTTTGGTCACGCCCTTCGCCGCAGGCGTGGCGACCGGCGTCAGGTGTGACTTCAGGAAGCGGCCGGTGTGCGATTCCTTCGTTGCAGCCACCGTTTCCGGCGTGCCGCTGACCAGGATGCGTCCACCACCGGAACCACCCTCGGGGCCGAGATCGATCAGCCAGTCGGCGGTCTTGATGACGTCGAGGTTGTGCTCGATGACGACCACGGTATTGCCGTGCTCGACCAGCTTGTGCAGTACGTCGAGCAGCTGCTCGATGTCGTGGAAATGCAGGCCCGTCGTCGGCTCGTCGAGAATGTAGAGCGTGCTGCCCGTGTCGCGCTTGGACAGCTCCTTCGACAGCTTCACGCGTTGCGCTTCACCACCGGACAAGGTGGTCGCGCTCTGGCCGAGCTTGATGTAATCCAGGCCCACGGCGCGAAGCGTTTCCAGCTTGCGCGCGATGACCGGCACTGGCTCGAACAGCTTGAACGCATCTTCCACCGTCATGTCGAGCACGTCGGCGATGGTGTGACCCTTGTAGAGGACTTCGAGCGTCTCGCGGTTGTAGCGCTTGCCGTGGCAGACATCGCAAGGGACATACACGTCCGGCAGGAAGTGCATCTCCACCTTGATCATGCCGTCGCCTTCGCAGGCCTCGCAGCGGCCACCGCGTACGTTGAAGCTGAAGCGGCCGGCGGAGTAACCGCGCTGGCGCGACTCCGGCACCTGCGCGTACAGCTCGCGCAGCGGCGTGAACAGGCCCGTGTAAGTGGCCGGGTTCGAGCGCGGCGTGCGGCCGATCGGCGACTGGTCGATGTCGACCACCTTGTCGAACAGCTCGAGGCCCTCGATCGACTCGTACGGCGCCGGCTGCTCGCCCGCGCCGTTGAGTTCCATCGCGGCAAGGCGATAGAAGGTGTCGTTGATCAGGGTGGATTTACCGGAGCCGGACACGCCGGTGACGCAGGTAAAGGTGCCGACCGGAATGCGAACGTCGACATCCTTGAGGTTGTTGCCCGTGGCGCCCTTGAGTTCGATCCACTTGTCGTCGCGCGGCTGGCGGCGCTTTTTCGGCACGCGGATACCGCGCTCGCCGGTCAGGTACTTCGCGGTCACCGAACGCGGTGACGCGAGGATGTCTTCGAGCGAACCTTCGCCCACGATCTCGCCGCCATGCACGCCGGCACCGGGGCCGATGTCGAGGATGTGGTCCGCCGCGCGGATCGCATCTTCGTCATGCTCGACCACGATCACCGTATTGCCGAGGTCGCGCAGACGGGTGAGGGTGCCGAGCAGGCGTTCGTTGTCGCGCTGGTGCAGTCCGATCGAGGGCTCGTCCAGCACGTACATCACGCCCACGAGGCCGGCGCCGATCTGGCTGGCCAGGCGGATGCGCTGGGCTTCACCGCCGGACAGGGAGTCTGCCTGGCGATCGAGCGTGAGGTAGTTGAGGCCGACATCGTTGAGGAAGGTCAGGCGCTCGCGGATTTCCTTGACGATCTTGACGGCGATCTCGCCGCGCCAACCGGGTAGCTTCAGGTTTTCGAAGAAGCCGAGCGCGTTGTCGATCGCGAGCGAGGTCAGCTCGGGAATCGCGCGGTCGGCGACGAAAACGTTGCGCGCCGACGGGTTCAGGCGCTGGCCGCCGCAATCCGGGCAGGGGTGGTCCGCGATGTAGCGCGAGAGTTCTTCGCGAACGGCGGCGGACTCGGTCTCACGGTAGCGGCGCTCGAGGTTGGGCAGGATGCCCTCGAACTTATGCTCGCGGGTAACCTTGCCGCCCCGATCGGTGATGTAGCGGAACGGGATGACGTCCTTGCCCGAACCGTTGAGGACGGCGTTCTGCATCGGTTTGGCCAGCTCGCGCCACGGGGTTTCCGGGTCGAAGCCGTAGTACTTGGCCAGCGAGATGATCAGCTGGAAATAATGCGCATTGCGACGGTCCCAACCACGAATGGCGCCGCCGGCAAGGCTGAGCTCGGGATGGCCGACCACGCGCGAGGGATCGAAGACCTGGGTCACGCCCAGGCCGTCGCAGGTCGGGCAGGCGCCGACCGGGGAATTGAACGAGAACAGGCGCGGCTCGAGTTCCGGCAGCGAGTAGTCGCACATCGGGCAGGAGAAACGCGAGGAGAACAGTTGCTCCGGCGCCTTCGCATCGTCCATGTCGACCAGGGTGACGATGCCTTCGCCAAGCCGCAGGGCGGTCTCGAAAGATTCGGCCAGGCGCTGCTTGATGTCGTCACGTGGACGGAAGCGGTCGATCACGGCTTCGATCGTGTGCTTCTGGCGCAGGGTCAACGGCGGCACGGCGTCGAGATCGTAGACCTCACCGTCCACGCGGGCGCGGACGAAGCCCTGGGCGCGCAGTTGGTCGAAGACCTGCACGTGTTCGCCCTTGCGCTCGCGGATCACCGGCGCGAGAAGCATCCAGCGCTTGTCGGCGTCGAGCGCCATCGCGCTGTCGACCATCTGGCTGACGGTCTGTGCCTCGAGCGCGATGCCGTGGGTCGGGCACCGCGGTGTACCGACTCGCGCGTAGAGCAGGCGCAGGTAGTCGTACACCTCGGTGATCGTGCCGACGGTGGAGCGAGGGTTGTGGGAAGTCGACTTCTGCTCGATCGAGATGGCCGGCGAGAGGCCTTCGATCGTGTCCACGTCCGGCTTTTCCATGATCGAGAGGAATTGCCGCGCGTAGGCGGACAATGACTCGACATAGCGACGCTGGCCTTCGGCATAGATCGTGTCGAAAGCCAGCGAGGATTTACCGGATCCGGACAGCCCCGTGATCACGATCAGGCGATCGCGGGGCAGGTCGAGGTCGATATTCTTGAGATTGTGCGTGCGGGCGCCGCGGATGCGAATGCTGTCCATGTGCCGACAATGTGGGGGAAGCCCCCGACTATACCAAGGGTTTTCCGCCTTCATTCCCCATCGACTTGTGACGGTTCAGCACAGGTGATTTGCGGGATCGGTAGCCGGCCGTCAAGGCGTACCCGGCCGCCCCGGACGCGGCTACCATGGCCGCTACCCCGGGGAGGGGTGTGCCATCCATCCCAAAGAGGAACGTGACACATGCGTAAGTGGACAGGGATCGCCGTCGGCCTCGTGCTGGCGGGTTGTACGGGCCAGGCGCTCGCGGCGCAGCCCAGCGAACAGCAGGTGCGCCAGTTGATGGACGCCGTAGGCATGGGCCGCATGCTCAGCCAGATGAACAGCCAGATGGCGGGCGTGATGCAGAACGCGCTGCCCTGCGTGCCGGCCAGCTATTGGCAGGGCTTCGTCGACGCCAATGCGACCAACCAGCTGATCGGCCGCATGGTGCCGGTCTATCAGAAGCATTTCACCGCCGAGGATATCGACGGCCTGCTCAAGTTCTACCGCTCGCCGCTGGGCCAGAAGGTGATCACCCAGATGCCGGCGACCATGGCCGAAGGCATGCAGATCGGTAAGGCCTGGGGCCAGGAGCGTGGCCAGCAGATGATTTCCCAGCTGCAGAGCCAGGGCACCCTGAATCCACAGGGCCAGTGCCCCGCCACCGGCACCGCCGCGAAACCGGCGGGTGCCACACCCGCGCCGGCACCCGCACCCGTGCCTTCCAAAAAGAAATAACGCCAGCCCTTGTGGGAGCCGCTTCAGCGGCGATGCCGCGGCAGCGGGCCAGCCCGAGGTGGGCTGGCATCGCCGCTGAAGCGGCTCCCACAGAAAGTGTATGCTTCTAACTTATTGATTATTATGCATATATGGGGGCGGCGAGATAATCCGTAAGGTCAGCTCGGCTTTTACTTAACCATCTGATTGACCTTGCCTTTTCCCCTTGGCTATAATTCGCAGTTCGCAACACCCGTACGACCCTAAAAAGAACTACATAATCAGCAACAGGAAACAACCATGAGCTACGCAGTCATCAAGACCGGTGGCAAGCAGTATCGTGTGATGGCAGGCGAAATCCTGCGCGTCGAACTGCTCACCGCCGAAGTCGATTCCACCGTCCAGTTCGACCAGGTCCTCCTGGTAGGCGAAGGCGAGTCGGTCACCATTGGCGCCCCTCTGGTCGCCGGTGCCACCGTCAGCGCGACGGTTCGCGCCCACGGTCGCGCCGATAAGATCCGCATCGTCAAGTTCCGTCGTCGTAAGCACTACAAGCGTACGCAGGGACATCGTCAGCATTACACCGAAATCCAGATCACTGGCATCAACGCCTGATCTGCGGAGGATATGAGTCATGGCACATAAAAAAGGCGTAGGTTCCAGCCGCAACGGTCGCGATTCGAACCCGAAGTATCTCGGTGTGAAGATCTATGGCGGCCAGGCTGTTGAAGCCGGCAACATCATCGTTCGTCAGCGTGGTACCAAGTTCCATGCTGGCGTGGGCGTCGGCCTCGGCCGCGACCACACCCTGTTCGCCCTGATCGACGGCACGGTTGCCTTCAAGGTCCGTGGCGACAAGGGTCGCAAGTTTGTCGACGTCGTCACGGCGTAAGCCTGTTTCGACGCGATGACGAAGGCCCCGCCCACGGCGGGGCTTTTCGTTTGTAAAGCAGTATCACTTCTTCACCCAGGTTCCCTTCCCATGAAATTCGTCGACGAAGCACAGATCAGGGTCACGGCCGGTACCGGCGGCAACGGCTGCGTCAGCTTCCGTCGAGAAAAATTCATTCCCTTCGGTGGTCCCGATGGTGGTGACGGCGGCAATGGCGGTTCGGTCTGGCTCGTGGCCGACGAAGGCCTCAACACGCTCGTCGACTTCCGTCACATGCGCGCCTTCAAGGCAGAGCGTGGGCAGGGCGGCATGGGTAGCCAGATGTACGGCAAGGGCGGTGAGGATTCTGAAGTCCGTGTACCGGTCGGCACCATCGTGATCAACGTCGATACCGATGAGGTGATCGGTGATCTCACGGCGCACGGCCAGCGCCTCAAGGTGGCGCAGGGCGGCCGCGGTGGCCTCGGCAATATCCATTTCAAGAGCTCGGTGAACCGTGCGCCGCGTAAGTTCACGCCGGGCACGCCGGGCGAAGTCCGTGACATCAAGCTCGAGATGCGTCTGCTCGCGGATGTCGGCCTGCTGGGCTTCCCCAATGCGGGCAAGAGCACGTTCATTCGCGCCGTGTCGGCGGCGACGCCGCGCGTGGCGGATTACCCGTTCACGACCCTGCACCCGAACCTGGGTGTCGTCCGCATCGGCTACGACCAGAGCTTCGTCATCGCGGATATCCCTGGGATCATCGAGGGCGCTGCCGAGGGCGCGGGCCTGGGCATCCAGTTCCTTCGCCATGTCTCGCGCACCAGCTTGTTGCTGCACGTGGTCGATATCCAGCCGATCGACGGCTCGGATCCGGTCGAGCAGGTTCGTACCATCGAGAAAGAACTGGCCGAGTTCGACGCCGAGCTGGTCGAGCGCCCTCGCTGGCTGGTGATCAACAAGTCCGACGTCTTCTCCGACGAGGCCGAGCTCAAGCGCGTCGCTGACGATATCGTCGCCCGTCTCGAGTGGAAGGGCCCCTGGTTCCTCGTCTCCGCCGCTGGCGAGATCGGTACCTGGGACGTCTGCCTCAAGGTGCAGCAGTTCTTCGACGAAGAGCGCGAGAAGCAGCGCGAAAACAAGGAACTGGCCGACGACGTGCGTATGCGCGAATAGGTAAATGTAGGAGCCGATTCATCGGCGAATAGTAAATTACCGCGCTGCGCAGCAGCGCTCCTCCAAGGTTGCTTGCGTCGGCCTCCTTGAAGGAGGGCATCGCCGATGAATCGGCTCTTACCGAGCCAGGCCACCCTCGCCTAGCCAAGCCACCGGAATCCACGCAACAAAAAAGCCGGCTTGCGCCGGCTTTTTTGCGAACTGCGATGTCGCGCAGGCAATTACGCCAGGTCGCGGATCTTCGCGTTCAGGCGGCTCTTGTGACGGGCAGCCTTGTTCTTGTGGATGAGGCCGCGTGCAGCGTAGCGGTCCATCACCGGCACGGCGACGGCGTAAGCCGTGACTGCGCCAGCCTTATCCTTGGCGTCGATCGCCTTGACGACCTTCTTCAGTGCGGAACGCACCATGGAACGCGCGCTGACGTTGCGCAGACGGCGCTGCTCCGACTGACGCGCACGCTTCTTCGCGGACTTGATGTTGGCCAAGGTGAAGCTCCAGAGTTCTGTTGGTTTTAAGAAAGACGCCCATTTTGAGGCCAAAGACGGGTCGCGTCAATAGCTTAGAGCCCGCGTGGGCGGGTCTGGAGGGCGGGCCGGGCACCGTGCCCGGTAAATACCAGACCGCAGACTGTCCTCCGCCTGCCCGCCGCTGTCAAACTAGGGGTTTGCGATCACCCGGACACGGATGAAAACCCCCAGCCTTCTTCGCGGCGTGCTGTCCTTCAGTGGCATGACCATGGTCTCCCGTGTACTCGGCCTGGTCCGCGACATGGCGATCAATGCCTCGTTCGGCGCCAATGCGGCTACCGATGCGTTCTGGGTGGCGTTCCGAATTCCCAACTTCATGCGCCGGCTCTTTGCCGAGGGCTCCTTCTCGACGGCCTTCGTGCCGGTGTTCACCGAGGTCAAGGAAACCCGTCCGCATGACGACCTGAAGCAGCTCATGTCGCGTACGGCAGGCACGCTTGGTGGCGTGCTCCTGGTCGTAGTGGCCCTGGGCGTGATCTTTGCGCCGCAGGTGACGGCGCTGTTCTCTCCGGGCGCGGTCGAGTCGCACGATAAATTCGAACTCACCGTCAACCTGCTGCGCCTGACGTTCCCTTTCCTGCTGTTCGTCTCGCTGACGGCCCTGTGTGGCGGCGCCCTCAATAGCTTCCACAAGTTCGGCCTGCCGGCGCTGACGCCGGTGATCCTCAACCTGTGCATGATCGGTGGCGCGCTTTGGCTGGCGCCGCGGCTGCATACGCCGATCATGGCCATGGGCTGGGCGATCCTGCTCGCCGGCATCCTGCAGCTGGCCTTCCAGCTGCCGACGTTGCGCCGGCTGGACCTGCTCGCCATGCCGCGCTGGGGTTGGAGTTCGCCCGACGTGCGCCGGATCATGCGGCTGATGGTGCCGACCCTGTTCGGCTCCTCCGTGGCGCAGATCAACCTCCTGCTGGATACGGTGATCGCGTCGCTGCTGGTGGCAGGCTCGCAGAGCTGGCTGTCCCAGGCCGATCGCTTCCTCGAGCTGCCGCTGGGCGTGTTCGGCGTCGCCCTGGGCACGGTGATCCTGCCATCGCTGTCGCGTCATCACGTGGGTGCGGACAAGGAAGCATTCTCGCGAGCGCTGGACTGGGGCCTGCGCACGACCTTGCTGATCGCGGTGCCGGCGATGTTCGCCCTGATGATCCTGTCCGTCCCGCTGGTGGCGACGATCTTCCAGCACGGGCGCTTCACCGCCTTCGATACACGCATGGCCTCGTTGTCGATTTCGGCGCTGAGCTTCGGCTTGCCGGCCTTCGCCCTGGTCAAGGTGGTGCTGCCGGCGTTCTACGCCCGCAAGGACACCCGGACACCGGTGCGCGCGGGCGTTGCCTCGCTGGTCGCCAACATGGTGTTCAACGTGGCATTCCTCGCCCTGCTGTTCTTCCTGTGGGCCACGCCGGCGCAGAAGGCCGGTTCCTGGTTCGCCGCGATTTCCGTCATTCCGGGCCTGCACATGGCCCTGGGCATGGCCAGTGCGCTGGCGAGTTACCTCAACCTGGCCCTGCTGTGGCGCTGGCTGGGCAAGGCCGGCGTCTACGAGCGCCAGCCCGGCTGGGCACGCCACCTGCTTCGCCTGGGTGTGGCCTGCGCGGCGATGATCGCCGTGCTCCTGGCCGGACTGGCCCTCTGGCCGGAGTGGACCGATGTGGAGAAATGGGAGCGGGTCTGGCGCCTCGCCGCGCTGGTCATTGCCGGCGGCGGTGCCTACGTCGCGGCCTTGTTCGCGATGGGCTTCCGCCCGCGCGACCTGCGCACCCGCTGAGCCGCCGACGAGGCCCTGGCGTGTCGCATTGTGCGGCGCAATGGGGCCGCTATACTGGCCCGATGGCTTTTATTCCGCATCGCTTCCAGGACGCCCACGCATGACGCTGCGACTTCATCGCGACGTCGATGGCCCCTGCCTGGCACCCGAGGGCAGCATCGTCGCGATCGGTGCTTTCGATGGCCTGCACCTCGGCCACCAGACCATCCTCGACGAGGTGCGTCGCCGTGCCGAAGCGCGGGGCCTCGTACCTGCTGTCATTACCTTCGAGCCGCTACCGCGCGCTTTTTTCTCGAAAGAGCCGGTGCCGCGTCTGTCCGGGGTGCGTGAGAAGGCCGAAGGCATGGGTGCGGCCGGGATTCGCGAGTTGCTTTCGCTGCGTTTCGACGAGGCGCTGACCGCCATGTCCGCGGAGGACTTTGTCCGCCGCGTGATCGTCGGGCGGCTGGCCGCCCGGGAAGTCTGGGTCGGCGAGGATTTTCGCTTCGGCCACCGCCGGGGCGGCGATTTCGCACTGCTGCAGAGCATGGGCGCCGAGCTCGGTTTTACGGCCCATGCCGTGCCGCCGGTGATCGTCGACGGCGAGCGTGTGTCGTCGTCCAAAGTACGCACCTTGCTCGGCGAGAGTCGTTTCGCCGAGGCCGCCCGCTTGCTCGGGCGCCCATTCGTGATCGACGGACACGTCGAGCACGGGCAGCAGCTGGGCCGCACCCTTGGATATCCGACCGCGAATATCCATCTCAGTGAACGGGTCAGTCCCGTGCAGGGCATTTTCGCTGTACGCATCGGCGTCGGCGACGGTCCCTGCAGCTGGCCCGGTGTAGCGAGCCTCGGTTTCCGGCCGACGGTGAACGAGGTGCGTGAGCCCCTGCTCGAGGCGCACCTGTTCGATTTCTCCGGCGATCTCTACGGCCAGCGCATCGGCGTGGAGTTCGTACGGAAACTGCGTGACGAAGCGAAATTCGACGGCCTCGACGCCCTGACCGCGCAGATGCGCCAGGACGAGATCGCCGCCCGGCAAGCGCTTGGGATGAACCCCATCCTTGCCTCAGAAACCCACGGTTGACAGCGATGACCCAGGATTACAAGAACACGATCAACCTGCCGCAGACGGCCTTCCCGATGCGTGGCGACCTGCCCAAGCGCGAGCCCGGCTGGCTGGCCAACTGGGAGCGCGTGAATCGCTACGCGCAGATCCAGGAAAAGGCGGCCGATCGCGACAAGGTGTTCGTGCTGCACGACGGCCCGCCGTATGCGAATGGTGCGATTCACCTCGGGCACGCCGTGAACAAGGTGCTCAAGGACGTCGTCGTCAAGTCGAAGCTGATGGCGGGCTATCGTGCGCCGTACGTGCCCGGTTGGGACTGCCATGGCCTGCCCATCGAAATCGCGATCGAGAAGAAGTTCGGCAAGGCGGGCGACAAGCTCGACGCCGCCGCCTTCCGGCAGAAGTGCCGCGAATACGCGATGGCGCAGATCGACCTGCAGCGCGTGGACTTCAAGCGCCTCGGCGTCCTGGGCGACTGGGAAAAGCCGTATCGCACGCTCGATTTCACGTACGAAGCCGACATGATCCGCGCGCTTGCGCGCATCGTGGAGAACGGTCATGTCGTGCGTGGCGCGAAGCCGGTCTACTGGTGCTTCGACTGCGGTTCGGCATTGGCCGAGGCCGAGATCGAGTACGCCGACAAGACCTCGCCGGCCGTCGATGTCGCCTACGACGCGGTGGATCCGGTGTCCTTCGGTGCGCTGTTCGGTATCGCCGCCGGCGATGCCATGATCGCCGTGCCGATCTGGACGACCACGCCGTGGACGCTGCCGTCCAGCCAGGCCGTGTCACTCGGTGGCGAGATCGAGTACTCGCTCGTCGAAGGTCCGTCACGTGACGGCAAGCCGCTGCTGCTCGTCGTCGCCTCGGCGCTGGCGGAGAAAGCGCTTGCGCGCTACGGCGTCGACACCGTCAACGTGCTCGGTCGCGTGCAGGGCGCGGTGCTCGAGAACCAGCCGCTGCGTCATCCGTTTTACGACAAGCAGGTCCCGGTCATCCTGGGCGAGCATGTGTCCGACGAAGACGGTACCGGCGCGGTGCACACCTCGCCCGACCACGGTGCGGAAGACTTCGTGGTCAGCCAGCACTACGGCATCGGCACGCTCAACTACGTGGATGGCCGCGGCGTGTACCGCAGCGACCTGCCGCTCGCAGGCGACGTGTCCTTCGCCGGCATGCATATCTGGAAGGCGAACGACGCCATCGTCGACCTGCTTCGCGATCGCGGTGTGCTGCTGGCTTTCGCCAAACTGACGCACAGCTATCCGCACTGCTGGCGCCACAAGACGCCCGTGATCTTCCGTGCCACGCCGCAGTGGTTCATTGGCATGGAGCAGGCGGACCTGCGCCGCACCGCGCTCACCTCGATCAAGTCTGTGCGCTGGGTCCCGGGTTGGGGCGAAGAGCGTATAGCCGGCATGGTCGATGGTCGTCCCGACTGGTGCATCTCGCGCCAGCGCACGTGGGGCGTGCCGATCGCGCTGTTCGTCGACAAGAACACGCATGAGCCGCATCCGGACAGCGTCGAGCTGCTGGAGAAAGTGGCGCAGCGTGTCGCCCGCGAAGGCATCGATGTCTGGTTCTCGCTGGATGCTCGCGAGCTGCTTGGCGACGACGCCGACAAGTACGAGAAGGTCACCGACGTTCTCGACGTGTGGTTCGATTCGGGTGTCAGCCACTTCGCGGTGGTCGGTGCGCGTCCGGAGCTGCAGGCCGGTGACGCCAGCGAATACAAGGTGATGTACCTGGAAGGCTCCGATCAGCATCGCGGCTGGTTCCAGTCGTCGCTGCTCACCTCGGCAGCGATCAACGGCCGTGCACCTTACGACCATGTGCTCACCCACGGTTTCACCGTGGACGCGCAAGGCCGCAAGATGTCCAAGTCCATGGGCAACGGCATCGAGCCGCAGGACATCATGAAGACCCTCGGCGCGGACATCCTGCGCCTGTGGATCTGCTCGACCGACTACCGTAACGAAATGTCCTTGTCGGACGAGATCCTCAAGCGCGTGGCGGACACGTATCGCCGCGTGCGCAACACGGCGCGCTTCCTGCTCGGCAACCTCGACGGCTTCGATCCGGACAAGCACCTGCTGCCGACGGCGGGCTGCCTCGACCTGGATCGCTGGGCTGTGCAGCAGGCCGCCGACACGCAGACGGCGATCGTCGCCGCGTACGAGCGTTACGACTTCCCGGAAATCGTCCAGCGCGTGCAGAATTTCTGCACGAACGAACTCGGTGCGCTGTACCTCGACATCACCAAGGATCGCCTGTACACGATGCCGACCGATAGCCGCGGTCGTCGCAGTGCACAGAGTGCGATGTATCGCATTCTCGAAGCGATGGTCCGCTGGCTTGCACCGATCGTCACCTTCACCGCCGAGGAAATCTGGGCGAGCATGCCCGGGTCGCGCAGCGAGTCCGTGCTGTTCGACACCTGGTACGACGGCCTCGACGTGCGCGAAGACGGCGATGCCCGTGGTTGGTGGTCGACCCTGCTGGCTATTCGCGCATCGGCCTCGCAGGTGCTCGAAGGCATGCGCAAGGGTGGGCAGATCGGCGCCTCGCTCGACGCCACGCTGACGATTCATGCAGACACCGCCACCCAGGCGGCGCTGGCCGAATCGGCGAGCGAGCTACGGTTCTTCTTCATCACGTCCGACGTCACCCTCGCGCCGCTGGAGGGCCGTCCGGCCTCCGCCGAACGCGTGGAGCTGGAGGGTGCCGAGGTCTACGTTTCGGCCGATGTGAGCGACGCGGTGAAGTGCATCCGTTGCTGGCACCATCGCCCGGATGTCGGCGTGGATCCGGCGCATCCCGAGATCTGCGGGCGCTGCGTCGAGAACGTGACAGGGCAGGGCGAAGATCGCTGCTGGTTCTGAGGAACCGGTCCGACCCTATCCATCCGCGCCGCCACATGGCGGCGCGGCCGCTCCGCTTCGACATGGCCTGTCTGAATGACCGTACGCCCCAAACCCAACGCGCTTTCCTGGCTCTGGCTTGCTGCCGCCATGATCGGTCTCGACCAACTCACCAAGTGGTGGGCGCTGACTGCGCTGCAGCCAGCGGAGACGCCGCATCCGGTGATTCCGGGCATCCTCAACTGGACGCTCACCTTCAACACCGGCGCCGCGTTCAGCTTTCTCGCCGATAGCGCGGGCTGGCAGCGCTGGTTCTTCGTGGTGCTGGCCGTGGTGATCAGCACGACCCTGAGCGTCTGGTTGTCGCGTACGCCGCGTGCCGACTGGCGCACGGCGGCGCCCCTGGCCCTGATCGTGGGTGGCGCGCTGGGCAATGTCATCGACCGGCTGCACGCGGCCAAGGTGACGGATTTCATCCAGGTGTTCCTGGGTAGCTATCCGTTTCCGGTGTTCAACGTGGCGGACTCGGCGATCAGCGTGGGGGCGGTTTCGATGATTTTGTTCAGCCTTTTCACCGGGCATGGGAAGCCGGCTTCCCCCTGATCGTTGGGTAGCTGCTTCTTCGCTTCGTGGGCTTTTCGCCGCTGAAGCGGCTCCCACATATCTGCCGGGCCCTTGTGGGAGCCGCTTCAGCGGCGATTGGGTCTGGCGAAAGCGCCCGTCAGACAGCCATGCGATAATCCGTGAGTCCCGGCGCCCCCAGGCGCCACCGCTCATTCGAGGTCCCCCTTGGACATCCTGCTCGCCAATCCCCGCGGTTTCTGCGCCGGTGTCGATCGCGCGATCGCCATCGTGGAGCGCGCGCTCGAGTCGTACGGCGCGCCGATCTACGTGCGCCATGAAGTCGTGCACAACCGTTTCGTCGTCGAGCGCCTGCGTGCCGATGGCGCCGTGTTCGTCGAGGAACTGGACGAAGTGCCGGACGGCTCCACGGTGATCTTCAGCGCCCATGGCGTGCCCAAGGCCGTACGCGAGGAGGCCGACCGTCGTCGTCTCAATGTGTTCGATGCCACGTGCCCGCTGGTGACCAAGGTGCACATGGAAGTCGCGCGCCTTGGGCGGGCCGGCCACGACGTTGTCCTGATCGGCCATGCCGGCCATCCGGAAGTCGAAGGCACGATGGGGCAGTGGAACCCCGCCAACAGCGGCACCATCTACCTGGTCGAGTCGGTGGACGACGTGGCGTCGCTGACGCCGTCGCAGCCGGAGAAGCTGGCCTTCGTCACCCAGACCACGTTGTCGGTCGATGACACGATCGCCATCATCGGTGCGCTGCGCGCGAAGTTCGCTGCCATCGAAGGTCCGCGCAAGGACGACATCTGCTACGCCACGCAGAATCGCCAGGATGCCGTGCGGCGCCTCGCGGACGCGGTCGATCTCGTGCTGGTCGTCGGTTCGGTGAACAGTTCGAACTCGAACCGGCTCAAGGAGCTGGCGGAGAAGCAGGGCGTCACCTCGTTCCTGATCGATGGTGCGGAGCATATCGAGCGCAGCTGGCTGGACGGCATGACGCGCATCGGCGTGACCGCGGGCGCCTCGGCGCCGGAGAAGCTGGTTCAGGAGGTCATCGCGCGTCTGCAGTCGTGGGGTGCCGGTACGGTCCGCGAACTCGATGGCGAGGCCGAAAACATCACGTTTGCCCTGCCTAAAGAGCTCCGCCTTGCAGGTTAGACTTGCGCCCCGCACCAAGCTTCCCTAAAATCCCCGTTCTCGCCGAAATAGCTCAGTTGGTAGAGCGCGTCATTCGTAATGATGAGGTCGTAGGTTCGATTCCTATTTTCGGCACCACCATTCTTCCCGGACTGCCGTCGAGCGGTCCCGGAGGCACAAAAAAACCCGCCGGTGCGGGTTTTTTTGTGCCTGAGATTCGCGGTGGATCAGGCGGCGAGTCGGGCATCCTCGGCGAGGTAGCGCAGTCCGATGGACAACGCCATGTTGTAGCCCGCGCCGGCATTGCCAGGCACCACCACGCTGACCAGTGAGGGATGGCCAGGCACGAGCGCCGACGCATCCGCTTCGTCGCTGCCGTCATGAATCTCGATATAGGGCACGCGCAGGTGGGCGAGGGCGTCGCGCAGCGGGGCGATGTCTTCCGGTGGCACGTCATTGGCGTCGACATCGAGCAACACGAGTTCCGCGTGGTCACCCGTGGAGCGGTCGAGGTAGCCGGTCAGTTCGACGAAATCCTGGCAAGGCCGCCACAGCAGGTCGATGCCGGCGGCTTGTGCACGTTCCCACAGTCGCCACATCGCGTCATCCGCCAGGTTGGCGTGTACCGCGTCGTGACGCGGGCCGGTGATCACGACGATCGACATCGTTCGCTGCTCCAACAGGTCGGGAGTGCAGTATCGAATCACCATGCGTAAAAACGCTGCGCCGTCCGGGCGCTTTTCGGGTAACGCCTGCGTAAAGAAATGCTACCGTCCGCTGAAAACCCGTGAGGAACCCATCGTGGACGGTACCCAGGACATCGCCATCGTCACCGCGCGGCTGCGGCTGGATCGCCTGGTCGCGGCCGACGCACCAGCTCTTTTTGCTTACCGCGGCGATGACGCCGTCGCCCGCTACCAGGGCTGGAAGCCTGCCGATATCGCGGCGGCCGGGGCCTTCATCGCGGACCAGGCGCGACTCGCCTTCGGCACAGCGGACAGCTGGTGCCAGCTGGCTATTCGCGACAAGGCTACCGGGGAGCTGCTTGGCGACGTTGGCGTGCATTTTCCCGCCAGCACCGACGAGCCGATCGAATTCGGGCTCTCCCTGCGGCCGGAGCGGCAGGGCCAGGGTTTCGCCCGTGAGGTCATGGCGGCCCTGCTCGACCTGGCCTTCGGCGAATGGGCGTACCGCCGGGCCGTGGGCTCGGTGGACCCGCGCAACGTGTCCAGCATGGCCCTGCTGCGGTCGCTGGGTTTTCGGCAAGAAGCCCATCACGTGGAAAGTTATTTCTTTCGTGGTGAGTGGGTGGACGACGTGATCTTCGCGATGCTCGCACGGGAGTGGCGGCGTCACCCCTGAGTACGACGCTCCCAGGTGCCCCCCGGCATACACACGCGATCTTCATGTTAGGGGTGAGACATAGGGCGGAGCCCTCCGCGGACATCACCATGAGCGAGCGGTACGTGCGCATCTACGTCGTCCAGCCGCCCGAGACCGGGGCGGAATGGGCGGTGCGCGTCGACTCCGACAAGCCGCTGCGTTTCCGTCACGAGAAAGACGCCTTGAGCTATGCACTGCGCCAGGCGCGGGCACGTAGCGGCGAGGGCGTATCGGTCGAACTACGGGTGGAAGACGACCATGGCCACTGGCGGTCCATGGCGCTTTGACCTGCGGGAACGCATATGCACACACCTGTACGGCACCCCCCGGTCGAGCACTACCGGGGCTATGACATCCTTTGCAGCGCCAGCGGATATACGCTGCTACGCAACGATGTGGAGGTCCTCACCGTGGGCGAGATCGACGCGGAAGGCCATCTCGAGGACTGCGAGCATCTCGCCAACCTGCTGAAGCACGCGAGAGACAGCGTGGACAAGCTCCTCGAGCGACGATGAGGGCCGACGATCAGGCGGCTGCGAGACGAGCGAGCGCGGCAGCACTGGGCGGAGCCAGATGACCGAGGGCGGCGGCGGGGAGGAAGCGCCAGTCGCTCAGGCGACGGGGCAGCCGCGAACCGGCATAAGTTTCACGCAGGCTGGCCACGGCACCTTCCGGGGAATCGAAACGGCCCACTTCGCTGTCGCCGCACAAGGCGCGCCAGCGGTGGCCGTGATTGACGATGCGGAAAAGACCGTCGGTCGAGGTAAAGACATATTGCGCGAGCACGGAACACTCCTTCGTGGCCCGTGCATTGTCGCCGTGCGGTCGTGACCGCTTTGTTATCCCGAGGCTACGGTGTGGTGTCGGCCGTAGTCGCGTCGTCAGGCAGGCCGGTGTGGCTCACGCCTACGGCGTGGTCCTCATGACACCGTTCATGAGGGCCTCGATTTCCGGGCAGCTGCTCTGGCCAAGTTCGATGAGATCGTCATTGTTATCGCGCAGCTTCTGGATCTCGTCGCGGCCGGTCTGTTGGCCCGCTATATAAGATGCGTTTCCCGTGCCGCCGGGTACGAGTAGATTCACCTGTTTGCGAAAAGCGTCGATCCTGAAGCCCGGCATGCCACAGACGAACTGGCCGATGACGTCGGCATGGCCGGCTTCGCCCAGGGTCATGTTTGGAAGGTTCGCGGCGGAAGCCGAAGCGACGGGAGCGAGCAAGCAGGCTGCAATCAAAAGTGCGCGAACGGAATGCATGGAGTTCCCCTTGGAGAAGCTGGCGGCGGCTGAAGCATGAGACCGCGCCGGGCGCCGCGCAAGCCCGGCCCGAAGGGAAATGTGCGCCCGTCCACAGACCGCCCCGCTCGTCGGATTTCGCCTACCGCTCGTCGTCGGACGCTTGATTGACGCACCCGGGTTGCTAGCCTGAAGGTAGGGAACAGTAAGGGGAAGCCTTCGTGGCACACATGCAATTCCGTCGCGCCGTGCGCGGCGTGTCGCTGATCGAGGTCCTGATGGCGGTGCTGATCTTCAGCATCGGCCTCATCGGGCTGGCCGGACTGCTCATCGTTTCGACCCGATCCAACCAGGCGGCCTTTGTCCGCACCCAGGCAACCTTCCTGGCCAACAGCATGGCCGACCGGATGCGGGCCAATCCCTATGGTCTGTGGGAGGGCGATTACACGGCGACCTTCCCAGTCACGGGTACGATGCCTCAGTGCGACACCACGAATGCCTGCGTCCCCAAGGATGTCGCTCTTCGCGACAAGATCCTCTGGGGAACCCAGCTTCAAACCTTCCTGCCTGGCCTGGGCAAGACGACCATCGCCTGCACCCCGGCGACCGGCACCACCTACAACCCCACCGGGCAGATCGGCTTGCGGCCGCCTTATGGCGGCACCTGCACCATGATCATTACCTGGGGCGAACGGGGTACCAGCGGTGGCACCGATGACAACACGGACACCGCCAACCTTCAGTCCTTCACCTGGGTGTTCGAGCCATGATCACGCGTTCCCTTTTTCGCCGGGCTGCGCGCGGCGTCACCCTCGTCGAGTTGATGATTGCCATGCTGCTGGGCATTCTCGTCGCGGGCGGCATCATCACGATTTTCCTGTCGACCTCGAACAGCAATCGCGTGCAGACACAGCTGGCCCGCATGCAGGAAGACGGTCGCTTCGCCATTGGCCGTCTCAACGATGACCTGGCCATGGCCGGCGGCACGTACTGCAACAATACCGGTGGCATCGCGACGACCTCTGCTTCAAACGTCGCCCTCGATGGCCTGCGTACGCCAAAGATCTTCGCCAAGAACTTCCTCGATCTTCCGGCGCTGTATGAAAACACCACGAAGTGGGCCACCACCTCGGGTAAGAACACGTATCCCGCCGCCCCGACCGCTCCGTATGCCATGCCGTCCTTCATGTACATGCGTGGATACAACTGCACCGGCACGTCCGACTGCACGCCGATTCCGGTGGCCTTCCTGGGTGGTTCGCTGGACACAGCCGGCACCGCGGTTGGCAATCGTGTGATCGGCACCGACGTACTGACGGTTCGTTACCTGAACTCGTCGCGTGGTTGGCGCCTCGGCGGAACCAGTGTCGCCGTAGGCGACACCACGGGCGGTACGCTGAAGGAGATCGACCTCACTCCAGCCGCTGGTGAGCCGCCGGTGTCGGACTTCAAGGGTACGATGGCGCTCGTGGCCGACTGCTCGACCTCCCAGGTCTTTGCGGTGACGGTCAGCGGCAACACGATTACGCCGGATCCGGGCAATAACTTCTCCCCCCCGCTCAACCTGCAACCGCAGTCCGCACCGCGTGTCTACGACTTCGTTCACGACATGCAGAACGTGACGTACTACGTGCAGGTGGTGACCGACGACGGCACGCCGGCGGGCGTGAAGACCGGAGCGCTGATGCGTCGCGTTAATGGCGACACCGTCTCCGTTCCGGATCAGGAGCTGATACGCGGTGTGGAGCGGCTGACTTTCCGCTACGGTGTGGAAGATACCTCCGGCGGCGTGCGGTTTCTCACCGCCGACCAGGTGGATTCGCGCAATGACGGTGCCATCACCTGCCCGCCGACGGTCTCCAATACCAACCTCACGACGACCGATCCGGGCTGCCTGTGGCGCGCGGTGAAGAGCATCGAGGTTTCGCTTCTGCTTTCGAGCCAGGCGACGATGGCAAACCTCACCACGCCCGAGACGGCCTTCCTCTATACGCCCGACACCGCCACCGGCACACCCTCGCCGGTCTATCCGACCGAAGCCAGTACGGCCAAGCTCGCGATCCAGCCCTCGGCCCAGGGTTTCCCCGATCAGCGCCTGCGCCGCCAGCTCACCTCGCTGGTGATGTTGCGCAACTACAACCCCTGATGCCATGCGTAACGGAGACACCATGAAACATTCCCACTTCCGACCGCTGCAGCATGGCCCCCAGGGCCAGCGCGGCGTCGTACTCGTCGTGGCGCTGATCTTCCTGCTCTTGATCACCATTCTTGCGATGTCGGCTTCCGGAACGTCGTTGATGCAGCTGCGCCTGGTCGGTGGCCTGCGTAGTTCGCAAATGGCGGATTTCGGTGCGGAGTCCGCTGCCCGCGGTGCCGAATGGCGCCTATGGACGGCGAGTATCAACACGCCGCTGGCATGCACATCGACCGGTCCCAACTGCTACATCTACGATGCGGCCACGCCGAACACCGTGGTCGATACGTTCCGTAATTCGCCAGGCTGGGTTCCAACCGGCGGCACGACTTATTCGGCCGGTACGATGACCACGGCAAGTGCCGACAAGACCTTCCAGCTGACGCAGGATCCGGTCTACATGATCGAAGATCTTGGCGTGGAAGTGCCTCCGGGGCTGGGCTCCCAGCATGAGTCCGGACAGACCGCGGCCGGCACGGGTAACACCAGTGTCGACAGCCACGTTTACCGCATCACCGCGCGCTCGACCGGCGCGAACGACAATACCGTTCGCGTGCTCGAGACGACGTTCGCGGCCAAGGCCAACTGAGAGATTCCGTCATGAGCGCTTCCCATCGACTGCTAACGCTCGCCGCCGCCATGGTCCTCACGGGGATCGGCGGATTCTCGGGCCAGGCCGCCGCCGCGGCGACCAACCTCGGCTCGACACCGCCTGACCTGACCACGTCGGTTGCGCCGAACATCGCCGTGACCTTCGATGACTCTGGCTCCATGCAGAGTGATTTCATGGGCGACAATGTGCCCTTCATCACGTCCCCGTTGAAGGCCTGGGATCAGAGTCAGCCCTGGTTTTGCGCAGGCGTCATCGATCCGCGCGTCACGGACACGAAGAACAATGCGTCAAAAACGATGAACGGCGTTTACTACAACCCGAACATCAAATATGCGACCGCTGTGAACGCAAACGGCACGCCGTTTGCGAATGCGGATGCGACATTGCAGGCGGTCTGGTTGAACGGCATCGACGTCAATCGGCCAGACAATGCGGTTAAAACTCTGGATGCGGTACTGCCGCTCGGGAACCGTAACAGCTTAGGGAACTATCTGGACTCGCGAGTCAGCAACATCGTTGCTACTTATACGTACAAGGCAGATGGGAAGACGGTTAAATCCGACGACCGCTGGGTCTGCGGCACGAATGCGTCGAATCCGTTCAACGGCAGCCTGAAGGATCCGGACACGGGCGCGAAGCCGGTAGGTGGTCCTTACTACTGGCGCCTGAAGACGGGTGTGAACATCACCAACTCCGACGGGTCGATGAACACCAGTACCCTATACCTCGCCACTAATTGGGAGGCCGTGTCGGTTCCAAAGTCGCAGTATCAGAATTTTGCCAACTGGTTCGCTTACTACCGCACGCGTAACATGATGACGCGTACTGCGTTGTCACAAGCGTTCTCGAAGATCGGCAACTCGGTTCGTATCGCCTGGCAGAACATGGCGAATGCAACCAGCACAAGCAAGACGCCCACTAACTACGACGTACAGTTCAACGGCGCCGCTGCCCTGCAGGATATTGGTGACCTCAATTCCGCGGTCCGCGCCAGCTTCTACAAGTGGATGCTCCAGGTCGTAGGTGGCAACAGTACGCCATCGCGTGGCGCCACCATCCGTGCAGGCGAGGTCTTCCGTCAGCCGCTGGTGCCGAAATCAGCTGATGCGACGGTCAAGGCGTTCGATCCCTACTGGAACGGACTGACGACGTCCGATTCCGCCGATCTCGTCTGTCGCAAGAACTTCCATATGCTGGTAACAGACGGCTACTGGAATGACACCGTAGGCAGTAAGGTTGTCGACCCCACCTTGCCCAAGACGGGCGCTAATAAAGCGGTGGGGATGGACGGCATCAATTCGCAGACGGCGCAGACGCTGCCGGATAATCGGAGCTATTCGCCGACCGATAGCTTCTCGAAAATCTATGGCAATGTCGCTGGGACAATTTACGCCTCGTCCATGGCCAACATTGCCTGGTACTACTGGTCCACCGACCTCCAGCCCGACCTGGCCAACGGCGTGAAGCCTTACTGGAAGGATCTGACGGCGTCCACCCCGGTCGAGCCGACCGATCCGGGTGCGAACAACACGGTGTATTGGAACCCGGTGAACGATCCCGCGACGTGGCAGCACGTGTCGCAGTTCTTCGTCACCCTCGGCGTGGCCGGTACGCTGCAATACCCGGACGACTATCCAGCACTCCTGGCGGGAACGAAGGCGTGGCCACGGCCGGTGAACAACGCGCCCGAAGGCGTGGATGACACCTGGCATGCAGCGATCAATAGCCGCGGTGGATTCTTCAATGCGTCCGATCCGTCCAGCCTGGTTACCAGTCTGGTGAATATCATCAACTCGGTGATTTCTGCCTCCTCGAGTGCGGTATCCCCCGCGTTGAGCGATGGCGTGCTTGGCCCGAATGCGATGACGTATGTGCCCAACTTCTCCTCTGCCGACTGGACGGGCACGCTGACGGCGTACCCGCTGACGGCGACGGGTGCCCGCGGTACGGCTGATTGGGAAGCCGCTGGGTTTCTTGCAAAGCGAACCGACCGCGTGATCGTTACCAGTGCTGGCCCTGGGGAAGGCAACGGTGTGGAATTCCTCTACACCAACCTGACCACGAGCCAGGCGAAGATCATGGATTCCAAGGATGGCAGCCTTACGACCTACGTGAGCGACAGCAAGGGTGTCAACCGTGTGAACTGGGTCCGGGGCAGCACGACGGATGAGGGTAGCCTCCTGCGCACGCGTGGCAAGCTGCTTGGTGCCGTGGTCAACGCTCAGCCGGTGTATGTGGCGTATCCGTCCAGCGGCTACCGCGACTTCTTCCCGCCGAACCCGGCCACGCCGAATACGCAGTCGCCGGAAACCGCGGCATACAACGGGAGTACTCCTGACCCGACCAAGAGCTACTCGGCGTTCGTTGCAGCAAACCTCAATCGTATGCCGACCCTCTATGTAGCGGCGAACGACGGTATGTTGCATGCGTTCGATGCCCAGCCCTCGGCAAAGTCCACCACGGCCGGTCGGGAGCTCTGGGCGTACGTTCCGGATGCGGTGTATCGCAAGCTCTGGTTCTTCTCGCAGAAGGACGGCTTCCTCTACCGCCCGACGGTTGACTCCACGCCGGTCATCCGCGATGTCTATTTCAGCCAGAACGCCAAGTCGGCCGTTGGCTGGCACACCATCCTGGTCGGCGGTCTTCGTTACGGCGGTCGTGGCATCTATGCGCTCGACGTCACCAAATCGGGTGTGACCGACGCGCCCGGAGCATCGAAGAAAGTTCTCTGGGAATTCAATTCGGACTCGACGAACGGCGCCAACCTTGGCTACACCTTCGGGCAGCCGAACATTGGCCGTCTCTCGAATGGCAAGTGGGTCGTTCTGGTGCCTGCTGGCTACTTCCCGACGGACAGTACGGATCCCGCGTATGGAGCGCCTGCGGCTGCGAATACGGTCAGCTCGCTGTTCATCCTGGATGCGCAGACTGGCGCGTTGATCAAGGAACTCAAGACACCGGCCAGCTATGGCAATCAGACCATCACGAGCTATGGCCTTTCCTCGCCGGTGCTTGGCGACTATGACAACGATCAGATCGACGATGTCGCCTTCGCTGGCGATCTCGTCGGCAACCTCTGGCGCTTCAATCTGAATGACCTGACTACGGTCGACCTGGTCTACAAGCCTGATGCCGGTACCGAGGGGACGCAACCGATCACGGTGATGCCGCGTCTGTTCCCGGATCCGAACTCGCAGAACTTCATGGTCGTGTTCGGCACGGGCAAGTTCCTTGGCGACGACGATCGGACGTCGACCGGTGCCGCGACTCAGTCGGTTTACGGCATCCGTGACCTCGGGAAGACCGTCAAGACCGGCCTGCCGTGGACGAAGGACAAGCTCGTCCAGCAGATCATGGATCAGACCTCGACGGGCGTACGTGGTCTCACGACCAACCCGGCACCGACGGACGCCAAGCCGGGTGGTTGGTACTTCGACCTCATACTCAATGGGGTCAATGGCGGAGAGAAGGTCGTGGTAACGCCGACGGCACTTTTCAACACCAATCGCGCGATCATCACGACGCTGATTCCCACCTCGCCCGATCCGTGCAACCCAGGTCGCGCGGGCGCCATCATGGTGGTCGATTCGTCGACGGGTGGAGCAGGTGCCGGCGTCAGCGGCGGCTCCTACGGCGCTGACTCGCCCTTCACGGTGGCGGGCTCGCGCGTCGACAATCCGCCAGCCACAGGTGGCTTGCCGGCGGCAACGGGGCTGGGTGGCGGTAACGTGATCGTGCCGGGCGTAACGGTGACCGGCAGCAGTGCGGCATTCTCGGTGGGTTCGCCGATCTGGCGCCGCCGTTCCTGGAGAATTCTCAATGATCAGTAACATCCGCCGGACACGCGGCTTTACTCTGCTCGAGCTGATGATCGTGGTGCTGGTGATGGGCGTGCTCGCCATGATCGCGGTCACCTCGTACGGTCGCTATGCCTACCGTGCGCGTCGCGCCGATGGCCAGGAACTGCTGATGCGCGTAGCTAATGCGCAGGAGCGTTACTACGCTACGTTCAACAAGTACGGGGACGATCCGGTCACCGGCGACCTGAAGCTCGGCAGTGCGACCTCGGAGAAGGGCTACTACACCGTCAAGATCACGAAGACGGACATCACCAAGGACTACACCGCCACGGCGGTGAGAGTGGCTGGCAATTCCCAGGCCAAGGACGTCTGTGGCGATCTGAGTATCAATTCGCAGGGTGTGAAGCTGCCGGCAGCCACCGACACCGCAGCGAACAGCAACGGGCGCTGCTGGTGATGGTCCGTACGGGGGGAAGGATGATGGGTAAGCGCACGCACATGGCGGGCCTGTCGATGGTCGAGTTGATGGTGACGGTCCTCGTCCTCGCCGTCCTCATGGCTATTGCCGTCCCGAACTTTCGTGGGGTGATGAACCGGAGCAATGTGGTTGCGGCGGTCAACGCGCTCAGCACGGACCTGCAATACGCACGCGGAGCGGCATCGAGCGAGCATCGCTTCGTGTCGATCTGTCGCAGCACGTCCGGGACGCAATGCGATCTCCCGACCGGCTCCGCCCACGACTACGACGCCGGTTGGATCGTGTACTCGTACGACGTGAGCTCGGCCGGTGCCGACCAGGCGTATAAGGCCGGCAGTTCCAACATGACGATCCTGCGGTATAACCCGCAGCTCAAGGGCGTGTCGCTTCGCGCGACGGACGTCAACGTCTTCACGTTCAACCAGACGGGGCAGTTCGTCGCTTCGGCGGGGCGGACCGGGCTGAATTTCGTCGCATGCTCGCGTGCGAACGTGAGCGACTCGACCGACCAGCTGGGCACCAACGAGCCGGGCAAGCAGGGGTCGCTCCTGGTGCTTCGCCAGTCCGGCTCGCTGACGGTCACGCCGTTGCCGTTGACCTCGTCGTGCCTGCTTTGATCGACGGGCATTGACGGCAGAGGGCTTCCACCTTAGAATGCCGCGCTCGATGGGCGGTTAGCTCAGCGGTAGAGCACTGCCTTCACACGGCAGGTGTCACAAGTTCGATCCTTGTACCGCCCACCAATAAAAACTTAAAACCCGGCTCTAGGCCGGGTTTTCTGTGTCTGGCGGGGAGCGTGCGTGTAGCAGCGAACCTTCGCACGGCAGGTGTCACAAGTTCGATCCTTGTACCGCCCACCAATAAAAACTTAAAACCCGGCTCTAGGCCGGGTTTTCTGTGTCTGGCGGGGAGCGTGCGTGTAGCAGCGAACCTTCACACGGCAGGTGTCACAAGTTCGATCCTTGTACCGCCCACCAATAAAAACTTAAAACCCGGCTCTAGGCCGGGTTTTCTGTGTCTGGCGGGGAGCGTGCGTGTAGCAGCGAACCTTCACACGGCAGGTGTCACAAGTTCGATCCTTGTACCGCCCACCAATAAAAACTTAAAACCCGGCTCTAGGCCGGGTTTTCTGTGTCTGGCGGGGAGCGTGCGTGTAGCAGCGAACCTTCACACGGCAGGTGTCACAAGTTCGATCCTTGTACCGCCCACCAATAAAACTTAAAACCCGGCTCTAGGCCGGGTTTTCGTTTTTAAGGCTCAGGCAAGGTCGCGTCGGTACAATGCGCCGGCTGACCCACTGGATACCGCCATGCACGAAGCCCTCGCTAATCTCCACCTGCTGGTCCTGACGCCGTGGAAGATCATCGGCCTGCTCGGCACCCTGCTGTTCACGGCGCGCTGGTTCGTCCAGTTCTACGCCACGAAGAAGAACAAGAAGGTCACGGTGCCGATGTCCTTCTGGTACCTGTCGGTCAGCGGCAGCGTGCTCACGCTGGCGTACTTCATCTGGGGCAAGAACGACTCGGTCGGCATCATCCAGACGGCCTTCCCGATGATCGTGTCGTTCTACAACGTCTTTGCACACCTGAAGCACAGGAACCAGAAGGAAGAGATCAGGCCCGGCGGCCCAGAAGAGACTTGATAGGGCCGGGTCGCTATCCGGTCGGGCCGGGATCACGCCGGGTGGCGACCGGTCCCGGCCCGGCCGTCGTCAATCCGGGTCGTAATCCAGGTAAGGCGCCAGCCAGCGCTCGGCTTCGGTGCGATCCCAGCCCTTGCGCCTGGCATAGTCCTCGACCTGCTCGCGGCCAAGCCGGCCGACCACGAAATACTGGCTGTCCGGGTGAGAGAAGTACCAGCCCGAGACGGCCGCCGTGGGGTACATGGCGAAGCCTTCGGTGAGCTGGACGGTCGTGTGTGACGTCGCATCCAGCAGCTCGAACAGCGTGCCTTTCTCGGTGTGCTCGGGGCAGGCCGGGTAGCCGGGGGCCGGCCGGATGCCGCGGTAGCCCTCCGCGATCAGGGTGTCGTTGTCCAGGGCCTCGTCAGGCTGGTAGCCCCAGAACTCCTTGCGCACGCGTTCGTGCAGCCGCTCGGCGAAGGCTTCCGCGAGGCGGTCAGCGAGGGCCTTCAGCAGGATCGACGAATAGTCGTCGTGGCCGGCCTCGAAGCGGGCCACGTGCTCGTCGATGCCGATGCCGGCGGTGACGGCGAAGCCACCGATCCAGTCCTGTACGCCGCTGTCCTTCGGGGCGACGAAGTCGGCCAGGCAGAAGTCCGGGCGTTCGACGGGCTTGTCCACCTGCTGGCGCAGATGCCGCAGCGTCGCCACGGGCTTGCGCTTCGCCGTGCCGGTCTCGGCATACACCTCGATATCGTCGCCGCTCTGCGCGGCCGGCCAGAAGCCGATCACGCCCTTGGCGGTGAGCCATTTCTCAGCGATGAGGGTGTCGAGCATGGCCTGGGCGTCGTTGTAGAGCTCGGTCGCCTGGGTGCCGACGACCTCGTCGGTGAGGATGGCCGGGAACTTGCCCGCCAGCTCCCAGGCATTGAAGAACGGTGACCAGTCGATGTAGGTACGCAGCTCGGCCAGGTCGTAGTCGTCGAACACGGTGATCCCGGGTTTTGCCGGGGTCGGTGGGACATAGGCCTGCCAGTCGCCGGCATAGCGCTGCGCACGAGCCTTGGCCAGCGGCACGAGTTGCTTGCCGGTGCCGCGACCCTTGTGGCGCTCGCGCACCTCGGCGTAGTCGGCGCGGACCTTGATCATGAACTCGTCGACAAGGTCTTTGCTGACCAGCGACTGCGCGACGCCAACGGCGCGCGAGGCGTCCTTGACCCAAACGGTGGGTGACTTGTAGTGCGGCTCGATGCGCAGCGCCGTATGCGCGCGCGATGTCGTCGCACCGCCGATCATCAGCGGGACCTGGAAGTTCTGGCGCTGCATCTCGCGGGCGACCTGGCTCATCTCCTCCAGCGAGGGAGTGATCAGCCCGGACAGACCGATGATGTCGGCACCGACTTCACGGGCGGTGTCGAGGATCTTCTGCGCCGGCACCATGACACCGAGGTCGAACACCTCGAAGTTGTTGCACTGGAGCACCACGCCGACGATGTTCTTGCCGATATCGTGGACGTCACCCTTGACGGTGGCCAACACGATCTTGCCGTTGTTCTTCGCGCTGTCGCCGGAGATCCGCTTCTCCTCCTCGATGAAGGGAATCAGATGGGCGACCGCCTTCTTCATCACGCGGGCGGATTTCACCACCTGCGGCAGGAACATCTTGCCGGCACCGAAGAGGTCGCCGACGATGTTCATACCGGACATCAACGGACCTTCGATGACGTCGAGGGGGCGCTTTGAAATCAGCCGCAGCTCTTCGGTGTCTTCGACCACGAACTGGTCGATGCCGTGCACGAGTGCGTGGCTCAGTCGATCGATCACCGGCTTCTCGCGCCAGGCGGCGGTTTCGACGGCGACTTCGGCCTTGCCACCCTTGTATTTGTCGGCGATCTCGAGGAGACGCTCCGTGCCGTCGGCGCGGCGATTGAGCACGACGTCCTCGACGCGCTCGCGCAGTTCTTCGGGGAGGTCGTCGTAGATCGACAGGCCGCCGGCATTGACGATGCCCATGTCCATGCCCGCCGCGATCGCGTGGTAGAGGAACACGGAATGGATCGCCTCGCGCACGGGATTGTTGCCGCGGAACGAGAACGACACGTTGGATACGCCACCGGAGATGTGCGACGACGGGAAACGCTTTTTCAGTTCGCGCGTGGCTTCGATGAAGTCGACGGCGTAGTTGTTGTGCTCTTCGATACCCGTGGCAATCGCGAAGATGTTCGGGTCGAAGATGATGTCTTCCGGCGGGAAGTTCACCTCGTTGACCAGCAGCTCGTAGGCGCGCGAGCAGATCTCGATCTTGCGCTCCTTCGTATCCGCCTGCCCGACTTCGTCAAAGGCCATCACGACCACGGCAGCGCCGTACTGGCGTACCTTGCGCGCGTGTTCGAGAAAGAGCGCCTCGCCTTCCTTCATCGAGATGGAATTGACGATGCCCTTGCCCTGCATGCAGCGCAGGCCGGCCTCGATCACGCTCCACTTGGAGGAGTCGACCATGATCGGCACGCGCGCGATATCGGGCTCGGAGGAGATCAGATTGACGAAGCGCGTCATCGCCGCTTCGGAATCGATCAGGCCCTCGTCCATGTTGATGTCGATGATCTGCGCGCCGTTTTCCACCTGCTGGCGTGCGACATCCACCGCTTCTTCGTAGCGGCCTTCCTTGATCAGTTTGCGAAACTGCGCCGAACCGGTGACGTTGGTGCGCTCGCCGACGTTGATGAAATTCAGGTCGGGCGTGAGGATCAGCGGCTCGAGGCCGGAGAGGCGGGTATGTCGGAGAGTGGTCATGCGGCTTGCGTGGCATCCAGGCGTGCGCGCGGCGGGTAGGGCGCCACGGCGGCGGCAATCGCCGCGATATGAGCGGGCGTGGTGCCACAACAACCACCGACGATGTTGAGCAGGCCGTCGGCAGCGAAGCTTGCGATCGTCGCGGCCATGGCCTCGGGCGTTTCGTCGTACTCGCCGAAGGCGTTCGGCAGGCCTGCGTTCGGATGCGTACTGACCGCGCTGCCGGCGATACGCGAGAGCATCTGCACATGAGGACGCAGGTCCTCCGCGCCGAGCGCGCAGTTGAGGCCCACCGATAGCGGTCGGATGTGCTCGACCGAATAGAAGAACGCTTCGGCGGTCTGGCCGGACAGCGTGCGGCCCGAGCGATCGGTGATGGTGCCGGAGATCATCACCGGCACGCGGGCGCCGAGCTCGTCGAACAGTTCCGTGAGCGCAAACAGGGCGGCCTTGGCGTTCAGGGTGTCGAAGATGGTCTCGACCATGATCGTGTCGGCACCACCTTCGATCAGCGCACGCGCCGACTCGATGTAGTTGGCCGTAAGCGCTTCGAAGCTGATGTTGCGGAAACCCGGGTCGTTCACGTCCGGCGAGATCGACGCCGTACGGCTGGTCGGGCCGAGCACACCGATGACGAAGCGTGGCCGGTCGGGTGTACGCGCCGTCATCGCATCGCAGGCCTCGCGGGCGATGCGCGCGCCCTCGCGGTTGAGCTCGGGCACCAGGTGCTCCAGGTGGTAGTCGGCCTGGCTCACGCGCGTCGCGTTGAAGGTATTGGTCTCGACGAAATCCGCGCCCGCCTCGAGATAGGCCATGTGCACGCCGCGGATGATCTCCGGCTGGGTCAGCAGGAGCAGGTCGTTATTGCCCTTGAGGTCGCACTCTCCCGGATGATCGTGATGGTGCTCGTGAAGGCTGTCGAGGCCGCCGGAGAAGCGGTCGCCGCGGTAGCCGGATTCATCCAGCTGGTGGCCTTGCAGCATGGTGCCCATGCCGCCGTCGAGGATCATGATCCGCTCGGACAGCGCCTTCTCGATGAGAGCGACGCGGTCGGGGTGTAGCCAGGGTAGGGTGCTCATCGGCGGTCTCCGGTCAGGGCTTGCGTGCGAGCAGGCTGATCACTTCGAAATGCGGTGCGCGGCGCTCGCGGCTGAGGCGTTCGCAGCTGACGACGTCGAGGCCGGCGGCCGTCGCCATCGCGACCAGGCTGTCGCAGGTAAAGCCGAGATTGCGGTGGTCGAAGGGCTCGATCACGGCGCGATGCTCGTGTTCGCCCAGGGTCGAGACGAGAAGCCGGCCGCCGGGCTTCAGCACGCGTGCCACCTCGGTAAATACCGTTTCCGGCCGCTCGGCATAGGTGAGGGCGTGGAGCAGCAGGACAAGGTCGAATCGGTTGGCTTCCAGGTCCAGGTCGTGCATGTCGCCGGTGCGCACGTCGACATTCGTGAAGCTGGCCAGGCGCTGGCGCGCGGCATCCACGACACGCTCGGAACTGTCGACGCAGACGATGGAATGCGCATGCGGGGCGAGCAGTTCCGCGGTCACCCCGTCGCCGGAGGCGATGTCCAGGACATCGCCGGTCGAGAGCAACTGGAGCAGGGAGCGGGCGAGGGTTTCCCAGGTGCGGCCCGGTGAGTAGTGGCGCTCCATGTCGCCGGCGACGGTATCGGCCCAGCCCTCCGTGCGCGCTCGCTGCGCGAGTACGGCGGGCAGGCGCTCGGCGTCTTCCCGCAGCAGGGCGTCGCTCAGGGTGTCGCGGAGGGAGGCCACCAGGGCAGCCAGCGTGGGGTCGGCGTCCGCATTGGCCCGATAATAGGCGGACACACCGGCACGTCGATCGCGCACCAGCTCGGCTTCCTTGAGCTTGGCCAGATGGGTGGATACGCGCGGCTGGGCCAGGTGCAGCACGGAGGCCAGTTCGGCCACGGTCAACTCCTCGCGGTCCAGCAGGGCGAGCAGGCGAACGCGCGTCGGGTCGGCCAGCAGGCGAAGCACGGTGGAGGCCGTCGACAAATCCATGCCGAATCCTTTTATCGCGATAGAGAGATACATAAGGATGGGGCCCCGCCGGCCCAGCGTCAAGGCCGATGTTGCAGTGCATGGAGGCAATGGCTCGAACGGCCGTTAGAATGGGCGGCTTGTCTCTACCCCAAGACTTGCCAGCCTCCCGGCCGGCCCGAGGAATGCTCATGGATTTCCGCTTTACCGACGACCAACTGTCGATCCAGTCCATCGCCCGTGACTTCGCCCAGAAGCGCATCGCCCCTGTCGCCGCCGAACACGACGCGAAGGGCGAGTTCCCGCTGGAGAACATCCAGGAAATGGGTCAGCTGGGCCTGATGGGCATCGAAGTGCCCGAGGAGTACGGCGGTGCGGGCATGGACCCGGTGGCCTACGTGCTGGCCATGGTCGAGATCGCCGCGGCCGATGCCGCCACGTCGACGATCATGTCGGTCAACAATTCGCTGTTCTGCAACGGCATCCTGAAGAACGGCACCGAAGAGCAGAAGCAGAAGTACGTTCGTGCGATTGCCTCGGGCGAGGCCATCGGCGCCTATGCGCTCACCGAGCCGCAGTCCGGCTCCGATGCTTCGAACATGCACACGCGTGCCGTGAAGAACGACGCGGGTGACTGGGTGATCAACGGCAAGAAGAGCTGGATCACGTCCGGCCCGGTTGCCCGCTATATCGTCCTGTTCGCGGTCACCACGCCGGGGATGGGCGCGCGCGGGGTGTCGGCCTTCATCATCGACACGAAGCGTCCGGGCTTCCTGGCCGGCAAGACCGAGCCGAAGCTCGGCATCCGCGCCTCGGCCACCTGCGAAATCGAATTCCACGACTACGTGTGCCCGGCGGACGACATGCTCGGCGCCGAAGGCAAGGGCTTCGGCATCGCCATGGGCGTGCTGGACGCTGGCCGCATCGGCATCGCGTCTCAGGCGATCGGGCTCGCCCGCGCCGCGTACGAAGCGACGCTGACCTGGTCGCGCGATCGCAAGGCCTTTGGCCACCCGATCGGCACGTTCCAGATGACCCAGTCCAAGATCGCCGATATGAAGTGCAAGCTGGACTCGGCCCTGCTGCTGACCCTGCGCGCCGCGTGGGTGAAGGGCCAGGTCGAAAAGACCGGCGGTCGTTTCGGTACCGAAGCTTCGATGGCCAAGCTGGTCGCCTCGGAAGCGGCGATGTGGATCACCCACCAGGCGGTGCAGATCCACGGTGGCATGGGTTACTCGAAGGAAATGCCGCTGGAGCGTTACTTCCGCGATGCGAAGATCACTGAGATCTATGAGGGGACGAGCGAGATCCAGCGACTGGTGATTGCGCGTGCGGAGACGGGGTTGCGCTGAGGCGCAGTTCTTTTCCCTGGATCTTTGAATACGAAAACCCCGGCATTGCCGGGGTTTTTTTTGGGCTAAGCGGTAGCGAAGGCGAGTTCACGGGCTTCCGGCATGAGTGCTTCGAGGCTGGGACCGTCACCCGTTATCAGCGTCAGCGCATAGGGCGCCATTTCGGGCATGTCGCTCAAGTTGATGCAGTTATCTTCCATGGCGGCAACCCTTGCGATCAATGCCGGGAGCAACCGCTCAATGTGGTCGAAGGGGCCGCCGGCGAGCTCACGTTCCCGGGCTTCAGCCATCAGGCGTCCGAGGAAATGGCCACCAGGTCCAAGCCTCATCCAGAGGGCGTCCGGAGGGGTTTCGGGGATGTCGCTGTAATCGATGGGGCGGTCTTCGAGCGCGGCAAGCTCGGCGATCTGCTCGGCCGTCGGTTGAGCATCAGGTTCGAGCGTGCACGTGACGATTGGTCCAGTATCCAAGGGATTCATTATGGTTGGCCTTTCGGGCTGAGATGAGGCGGATGTTCTGGCCACGCCAGGTGAAAACAACAAACAGTAAACTGCCAGCGCCCAAGGCGACGATACGAATACGCTCTTCGACACAGTGGTCGGGGCGCGGCATTTCGACATAGTGAGGGTCGTTGAAGATGAGGCGGGCCGTTTCGAAGGAGACGCCGTGTTTCGATAGGTTTGAACGTGCTTTCGCGGCATGCCACTCGAAGTTCAGGGTCATGACTGACCCCGCACGAACATGGAACTACGTTCAACGGGTGGTTGGGAATGGAAGGATTCTGAGTTTTCGTCCATGGAGAGATCCGTGTTTCCGGATCACCAAGGGTTGATTCAGTCGCTCCTGCGTTCTGTCGGGTGGGAGAGGGGAGTGAGGTGGGTGGTTTCTTTCGGTGTGTGCGACGAGTTGGGGCGGAGAGCATCGCCGATGAATCGGCTCCTACATGGAACATAAAAAAAGCCCGGCTTTCGCCGGGCTTTTTCGTTCGCGATGTTGCTTCTCTTACGTGCCGCGATGCGGTTCCGAATCGAAGGCTCTTACATCGCCCACATTCGGTGCATGCGGCTGGAGGTTGGTCGGGCCACCGTCGTGCGGGCCGTGACCATCACCACCGCCGTGCGGATCGTTGTCGTCGTCGTGACCGACGTGCGGCATCGTCTTGGAGACTTCGTCCAGCTTGTCGCCCAGCATGCGGCGGACGCTGACGTAGAACACCGGGATCAGCAGCAGGCCGAGGAAGGTGGCGAAGAGCATGCCGCCGATGACGCCCGTGCCGATCGCGTGGCGGGAGTTCGCACCCGCGCCGGTCGAGATCGCCAGCGGGAACACGCCGAGGATGAAGGCCAGCGAGGTCATCAGGATGGGGCGGAGTCGCAGGCGGGATGCCTCGACCACGCCTTCGCGAAGCGTCTTGCCTTCCTGCTGCTTCTCCACCGCGAACTCGACGATCAGGATGGCGTTCTTCGCCGCCAGGCCGATCACCGTGATCATGCCGATCTTGAAGTAGATGTCGTTCGGCAGGCCGCGGAGCATCGAGAAGACGACGGTACCGAGGATGCCCAGCGGCACCACCAGCAGCACGGCAACCGGGATCGACCAGCTTTCGTACAGGGCGGCAAGGCAGAGGAACACGATGACGATGGACAGTGCCAGCAACATCGTCGACGAGTTACCGGAGAGGATTTCCTGGTACGACTGACCTGTCCAGTCGTAACCGAAGCCCTTCGGCAGCTTGTCGTTGACGATGCCTTCGACGACACCCATGGCCTGGCCGGTGGAGTAACCCGGCGCTTCGTTACCGACGATTTCCACCGCCGAGTAGCCGTTGTAACGGTTGAGCGTCGGTGCCGCCATCGTCCACTTCGAGTGGACCACGGTGGACAGCGGGATCATCGAGCTGTCGGTCGCCGTGGATGCACTGGCCACCGAACTGCCCGTGGTGCTCGACGTGCTGCTGGACGAGGCCGAGGCCAGCGTGCTGGGCGTGAAGATGTGGGCGAACGCGTCCGTACCCATGCGGTAGGGGGCGTCGGCCTGCAGCATCACGCGCTTCACGCGGCCACCGTACTGGAAGTCGTTGATGTACACCGGAGCCAGCGTGAGCTGGATCGCGGTATAGATATCGCTGACATTCAGGCCCATGGTCTGTGCCTGGGTGCGATCCACGCTCAGCTGCAGCAGCGGTGCGTCTTCCAGGGTGTTCGGACGAATACCGACCAGGGCCTTGTTCTGCGCCGAGGCGCCGAGCAGGGCATTGCGGGCCTGGGTCAGTTCGTCACGCGACTGGCCGGCACGCGCCTGCAGGTACATGTCGATACCGCCGAACTGCGACAGGCCGCGGATCGTGGGCAGGTTGACCACGAAGATCGTGGCGTTGCGCACGGCCTGCATCTTGCCGTTCATCTGCTGGATGATCTGGGTGGCCGTGAGGTCACGGGTATCCCAGTCCTTCAGCTTGATGAAGTTCATGCCGACGTTTTCACCCGAGCCCACGAAGCTGAAGCCGGAGATCTGGAACACGCCGGCGACCGAGGGGTCTTTCAGGATGATGGCACGCATGTCCGTCATCACTTTTTCGGTGCGGGCGATGCTCGAACCGGGCGGCAGCTGCACGATGGCCAGCGCGTAGCCCTGGTCTTCGTCGGGGACGAAGCTGGTCGGCAACCTGGCGAACAGGAAACCGCAGAGCACGGCGATCAGCACGAACACGATCATCCAGCGCGGGGCATGACGAATCGCGCTGCCGATGTGACCGGAATAGGTGTGCTGGACCTTGTCGAACACCTGGTTGAACTTGCGGTAGACGATGTTCTTCCGCTCGCCGTGGGTCGGCTTGAGGATCGTCGCGCAAAGGGCCGGCGTGAACGACAGGGCGAGGAAGGCCGAGAAGCCCATCGACACCGCGATCGTCAGTGCGAACTGCTTGTAGATGATGCCCGAGGCACCCGGCTGCAGGGCCGAGGGCACGAACACCGCCGCCAGCACCACGGTGATGGCCACGATGGCGCCGGTGATCTGGCCCATGGCCTTGCGCGTGGCGGCGGCAGGCGGCAAGCCTTCCTCCGACATGATGCGTTCGACGTTCTCGATCACCACGATCGCGTCATCGACCACGATACCGATGGCCAGCACCATGCCGAACAGGGTGAGCTGGTTGACGGTGAAGCCGAGCGGCGACAGACCGAGGAAGGTGCCGAGCAAGGCCACCGGGATGACCAGGGTCGGGATGATCGTGGCGCGGAAGTTCTGAAGGAACAGCAGCATCACCAGGAAGACGAGGATGATCGCCTCGACCAGGGTATGCACCACTTCCGTGATGGAGATCGTCACGAACTGGGTCGTGTCGTACGGAGCGAACCAGGTGACACCGTCCGGGAAGCTCTTGGCCAGGTCGGTCATCTTGGCGCGTACGGCGTTGGCGACGTCCAGCGCGTTCGCGCCGGGCAGCAGCTGCACACCGAAGGAACCGGTGGGCGTGCCACTCCACTGGGCATTGAAGCCGTAGGTCTGGGGGCCGAGTTCGACGCGCGCGACATCTTTCAGGCGAACGACGGTGCCGTCGTTGTTCGCGCGGATGATGATGTTCGAGAACTCTTCCGGCGTGGTGAAGCGGCCTTCCGCCGACACCGTGGCGCTGAAGCCCTGCCCGTTGACGGCCGGATCCGTACCGATCGAGCCGGCGGCGAACTGGACGTTCTGCGTGCTGAGCGCGTTACTGAGCGCGGTCGCCGAGAGGCCGTAGCCACGCAGCTTGTCCGGATTCAGCCAGACGCGCATGCCGTACTCGGAACCCAGCTGACGCGTGCTGCCCACGCCCGGGATACGGGCGACCTGGTCGAGCACCTGCGAGGAGACGATGTCGGTCAGGCGGTTGCCGTCGATGGCCGGATTGGACGAGATCAACGCCACGAACATCAGGAAGTCGGGGTTGGACTTGGCCACCACGACGCCCTGCTGGGTGACTTCCGAAGGCAGGCGAGGCGTCGCGAGCGACACCTTGTTCTGCACCTGGACCTGGGCGATGTCCGGATCGGTACCGGTCTCGAACGTCAGCGTGACGGTTGCTGTGCCGCTGGAGCTGGAGGCGGAGCTGAAATAGAGCAGGTGATCGATACCGGTCAGCTGCTGCTCGATCACCTGGGTCACGGTCTTTTCGGTCGTGTCCGCGCTCGCACCCGGGTAGGTCGCCGTGACGACGACCTGCGGCGGTGCGATGTTCGGATACGACTCGATACCCATGTTCAACAGGGAGATCGTGCCGCAAAGGCTGATCAGGATCGCCACGACCCACGCGAAAATGGGGCGGTCGATGAAGAAAGTCGGCATGACGAAACTCCGTTACTGCTTGCCGGCGGGGGCGGCCGAAGAGGCTGCCTTTGCCGGAGCGGGGGCGCCAGGGGCACCGGCGTCCTGCGTGGCCTTTGCCGGGGATGCGTTCACCGGGCCGTTTTCCTTCGCTTTGGCGAGGCCGTCGATGATGATCTTGTCGCCCGGCTTCAGGCCGCCGGTGACGATCCAGTTCGCACCGTTGATGCGGTCGGTGACGATCGGGCGACGGACGGCCGCGGACTGCACGGTCTTCTCCTCACCCGTCTGCGGATCCTTGGTCTTGCCTTCGCCGACGACGAGCACATAGGCGCTGCCCGGGTCGCGCAGCACGGCGGCCTGGGGCACCAGGTACACGTTGTGCAGGTTGCCCAGGTTGGCCTTGACCGTCACGAACTGGCCCGGCAGCAGGCGAATGTCGGGATTGGCGAGCTGCGCGCGCAGGTTCACCGTACCCGTTTGCGGGTTCACCGTGGCCGAGGAGAAGTCGAGCATGCCCTTCTCGTTGTAGTCGGAGCCATCCGGCAGCTGGATGCTGACCGTGGACTTGTCGGTGGCCGAGAGCGTGGCGTCGCCCGACGCGGCGGCGCGGCGCATGGTGTCGAGATCGGACACCGACATGCTGAAGTTCACGTAGACCTGGTCGATCTGGTCGACCTGGGTCAGCAGGGTGGTGTCACCCTGGCCGACGAGCGCGCCTTCGGTCACCTGCTGCTGGCCGGCACGGCCATCGATCGGCGAGACGACGTCGGTGAAGCCCAGGTTGATCCGGGCCGACTGGACGTTGGCTTCGGCCTGCTTGACGGCGGCGTCGGCCGTACGCTGGGCGGCCTCGGCGGTGTCCAGGTCCTGCCGTGACACGTAGTTCTTGCCGATCAGGCCGCGATTGCGGTCGGCCGTGGCCTTGTTGTTGGCTGCCGTCGCGCGCGCCGAGGCGAGCAGGGCGAGCTGCGAGTTGAGCTCGGCCGTAAGCGGCTGCGGGTCGATCTGGAAGAGCTTCTGCCCCGCCTTCACGTCCGTGCCTTCCGCGTAGACGCGCTTGAGCAGGATGCCGGGCACGCGGGCACGTACATCGGCCGTGCGCAGGGCGGAGATGCGTCCGACCTGATCCTGGATCAGGGGAACGGTCTGCGGCTGGGCGTCAATGACGCCTACCGGGGCCGGTGGTGGCGCCGGCGGTGCTTCCTGCTTGTGGCAGGCGGCGAGTGCCGCGGCGAGACCGATGGCCAGCAGGGGTGTGCGCAGGGGCAGGGGATTCATGAGAACTCCGTTCCTTTTCCAAGTTTCTTGTTCGTGAGTGCCGACGCATCCGGAAGGATGTCGTACGCATGCATAAATACAGTTACCGCGTGTCGCGCCCAGTCGTCCTGTGCCTTTCGTCCCCTCGCGTGCATGCCGAAGAGGCGACGGTCCCCTTCGAGCCCGTGAAGCATGGACAGGAAGAGCTCCGCGGCGACCTCGGGGTCCTCGCGGCGCATCATTCCGTCGTCCATGGCCTCGGCCATGCAACCAGCCAGCCGGGTCGCCACGGTGTCGATCGCGGTCCGGAAGAACGTGCGCGCCGCGGCCGGAAACCGCGGTGCTTCCGCGATCAGCATCCGGCCCAGCGCCACGTGCGCCTGGTCCATCACGTAGGTCTGGTGCGCCCTGGCCAGTGCGATGAGCGTGGTACTCAGGCCGCGACTTTCCGGGGTGAGGGTGGCATGCAGGGGTAAGACAAGTTGTTCGACGGCGGCGTGGAACAGGGTGTCCTTGTTTTCAAAGTGCGCATACACAGTTTGCTTGGACACGCCCGCCTCGCGTGCCACGGCACCCATGCTGACGCGATAACCGTCACGCAGGAATAACGCACAAGCTGCCTGGAGCACCCGTTGCTGACGATCGGAAGTCGGCCGGGGATCCAGGTTCGTCATTTTGTATACCTGCTGGACTATACCGTCCAGTTTAGAATCTCCCTCGGACCAGCGTCAACGGGCATGGGCAACATTCGCGTGCGAATTGTTGCGTTGCACTCGCGGCCGGGTGGGGAGCATGCACGCTTCACCTCGTGAGAGGTTGCGCAATATGTCGCGCCGCACTGAAAAACTGGCAACGAGCGGTGCGCGTTGGTGTGGCTACATGCCATGTGTGAGAGCTATGCTTTGACGGTTTTCCTCTCTCTCCCCACATCGATATCCGCCCATGAATGCGATTCGCGCCGCAGCAGACGGCCAGTTTCACGCCGTTGTTTTCGATGAACTGAAGAAGATCGGCTACCCCGCAGAGCGCCTCAACGAGGCGCGCTTTTTTATCGAAGCCTTTTTCGAGCGCATCGCGCCGGCCGATTACGCGCTGCACGCGCCCGATCGCTGGGCCGCGCTGATCGCCGACCTGCTCACGTTTGCCCGTGAGCGCCAGGCGGGCAAAGCCAAGGTCCGCGTCTACAACCCAGGCGTGTCCGGCAGCCGTGCCGTGATCGAGGTCGTCACCGACGACATGCCCTTCCTGGTGGACACCGTCTCGATGGTGGCCGCCGCCCATGCCGACATCCAGGTGATCATCCACCCGGTCGTGCCGGTGGTCCGGTCCGCCGCTGGCGTGCTGGAGACGATGGGCACGGGCGAACACACCGAATCGGTCATGCGCTTCGAGATCGATCGTCTGGACGACACCGAGCTGGATACGGTCAAGGCCAATCTCGAAACGGCCCTCTCGGACGTGCGCGAGACCGTGGACGACTGGCGCGCCATGCGGGCCAAGATGAACGAAGTGGCGGACGATCTCGGCAAGCGCTCCCTGCCTTACACGGCGGACGAAGTGCGTGAAGCCACCGATTTCCTCCGCTGGGTCGCGGATGACCACTTCACCTTCATGGGTTACCGCGAATACGAAGTGGCGCACGGCGAAGGCGACGACGTCCTGCGCACGGTCGAAGGCTCGGGCCTCGGCATCCTGCGCGCCGCGGAGCGTTCGCTCGCGCCGCGCTCGCTGCGTACCCTGGTTGCCAGCGAGCTGCCACGCTCGGGCTCTACCGACGCCATCATCCTGACCAAGACCAATGCCCGCTCGCCGATCCATCGCGCGGGCTACATGGATTACATCGGTGTCCTGAAGTTCGACGAGAAGGGCCGCCCGGTTGCCGAGCAGCGCTTCCTCGGTCTGTTCTCGTCCAACGCGTACATGGCCCATCCGCAGCATGTGCCCCTGGTTCGCGACAAGTGCGAGGCGGTGATGACCCGCTCCGGCCTGAAGCGCGATTCGCATTCGGGCAAGGCGCTGCGTCACATCCTCGACACGCTGCCGCGCGACGAGCTCTTCCAGTGCAGCACCGACGAGCTCTACGCCCTGGCCATCGGCCTGCTCGAGCTCGCCCAGCGCACGCGCACGCGCCTGTTCATTCGCCGTGACAGCTACGGCCGCTTCTTCTCCTGCCTGGTCTTCATTCCGCGCGACCGTTTCAACACGGCCGTGCGCGAGCGCGTGGAAGGCGTGCTGCGTGAAGCCTTCCATGGCGAGCACGTGGATTCCGCGGTGTTGATGGGTGAGGCCGCGCTGGTTCGCCTGCACGTCGTGGTGCGTCCCCGCATCGGCGACCACCCGGTCTACGATGCCGCAATCATGGAAGCGCAGATCGCCTCCATCGCGCGCAACTGGAACGACGAACTGCGCGATCGCCTGATCGAAATCGCCGGCGAGCAGCAGGGCATCATCCTGGCCAACCGCTACGGCAAGGCGCTCCCCGCCGGTTACGTGGATGAAGTGGCGCCACATGTGGCCGCCGCCGACGTGCGCGCGCTGGCCGGCCTCGATGGTCCCGACGCGATCAGCATGTCGTTCTACCATCCGCAGAACCGTCCGGAAGAACTCCGCTTCAAGGTCTATCGCTCCGGCTCGGACATCGCCCTGTCCGAAGTGCTGCCGCAGCTGGAGAACCTTGGATTGCGCGTGCTCACCGAGCACATGTACGAAGTGAAGGTCGCTGACAGTGCGCTGTTCATCCAGGACTTCGAAGTCCAGCCGGTCGACCGTCTCGCCTTCGACGTCGAGCAGGTCGGTTCGATCTTCGAGGATGCCTTCGAGCAGATCTGGCGTGGCAATGCCGAAAACGACGGCTTCAACCGCCTCGTCCTCGGTGCCAAGCTCGGCTGGCGCCAGGTGGCCATCCTGCGCAGCTACACCAAGTACCTGCTGCAGACCGGTGTCGCCTTCTCGCAGGCGTACATGGAAGACGCGCTCAACCATTACCCGGCCATCGCCGGCCTCATCGTCGAGCTGTTCAACGCACGCTTCGATCCACGTCGCGAAAACCTGGACACGGCCGAGCGCGAACGTGCCGAAAGCCTGCTCTCGCACGAGATGCACGCGCTCATCGGTCCGGAAACGCTGGCGGCGCAGCCGGGTCTCATCGGTAACCTCGTCTCCTCGCTCGGCCGTCCGCGCGCCGAGCAGGCGGCCGCCGTGGAGGAAGCCCTCAACGCGCTGCTGGATAACGTTTCCAGCCTCGACGAAGACCGCATCCTGCGCAGCTTCATCGCGCTGATCCACGCGACCCTGCGTACCAACTTCTTCCAGCTGTGGGACGGTGCGTATCGTCCGTATCTCAGCTTCAAGTTCGATTCGCACCAGGTGCCCGAGCTGGCCAAGCCGGTGCCGTTCCGCGAAATCTTCGTCTACGCCCCACGCGTGGAAGGCATCCACCTGCGCTTCGGTTCCGTCGCGCGTGGCGGCCTGCGCTGGTCCGATCGCCGCGAAGACTTCCGTACGGAAGTCCTCGGTCTGGTCAAGGCGCAGATGGTGAAGAACACGGTCATTGTGCCGGTCGGTTCCAAGGGCGGCTTCTTCGTGAAGCGTCCGCCGGTGGGCGGCGATCGCGATGCGCAGCTGGCCGAGGGTATCGCCTGCTACCGCATGTTCATCAACGGCCTGCTCGACATCACCGACAACCTCGTCGAGGGCAAGGTGGTGCCGCCGCACGACGTGATCCGTCACGACAACGACGACCCGTACCTGGTGGTCGCCGCGGACAAGGGCACGGCCACGTTCTCCGATATCGCCAATGCGATCTCGACGGAGCACGGATTCTGGCTCGACGACGCCTTCGCTTCCGGCGGCTCCAACGGCTACGACCACAAGGGCATGGGCATCACGGCCAAGGGCGCGTGGGAATCGGTCAAGCGGCACTTCCGCGCCATGGGTCGCGATTGCCAGACCGAAGACTTCACCGTGGTCGGCGTCGGTGACATGTCGGGCGACGTGTTCGGCAACGGCATGCTGCTGTCTGAGAAGATCCGCTTGTTCGCCGCGTTCGATCACCGTCACATCTTCCTCGATCCGAATCCGGATTCGGCGAAGTCCTTCGTCGAGCGCCAGCGCATGTTCGCCCTGCCGCGTTCCTCGTGGGACGATTACGACAAGTCGCTGATTTCGGCCGGCGGCGGCGTTTATCCGCGCAGCGCGAAGTCGGTTCCGGTGTCGCCGGAGATCAAGGCCGTGCTGGGCATCCGCAGCGAGGCGACGCACATGGCGCCGACCGATCTGCTCTCGGCGATCCTGAAGGCTCCGGTAGACCTGCTCTGGAACGGCGGCATCGGTACCTACGTCAAGGCCACGAGCGAGACGCATGCCGATGTCGGCGATCGCGCCAACAACGCCTTGCGTGTGAATGGCAACGAGCTGCGCTGCAAGGTGGTGGGCGAGGGCGGCAACCTGGGCATGACCCAGAAGGGTCGCATCGAGGCCGGCCAGGCCGGCGTGCTGCTCAACACCGACTTCATCGACAACTCCGCTGGCGTGGACACCTCCGATCACGAGGTGAACATCAAGATCCTGCTCAACGACGCCGTGCAGCGTGGCGAGCTGACCTTCGAAGGCCGCAACAAGCAGCTCGCCGAGATGACCGACGAAGTCGGCCGCCTCGTGCTGTGGGACAACTATCGGCAGAACCAGGCCATCACCGTGATGGAGCACCAGTCGGTGCGGCGCCTGGGTTCGATGGCGCATTTCATCAGCACGCTGGAAGCCGAAGGCATGCTCGACCGCGCCGTCGAGTCGCTGCCTTCCGCGGCTGAGCTCAGCGAGCGCAAGCTCCGCGGCCAGGGCCTGACGCGTCCGGAACTGTCCGTGTTGCTCTCGTACGACAAGATCCGCCTGTTCCAGCAATTGCTGGATTCGGATGTGCCGGAAGATCCGTACCTCTCGCGCGAGCTGGTGCGTTACTTCCCCGTGCCGTTGCACGAGAAGTACGCCGAGCACATGCAGCGCCATCGCCTGAAGCGCGAGATCATCGCTACCGCGGTGACCAACTCGACGATCAACCGCATGGGCGCCACCTTCATGATGCGCATGCAGGAAGACACGGGCCACGGCCCGGCGTCCATCGCCAAGGCGTATACGGCGGCGCGCGAGATCCTCGATGCCCGCGAGCTGTGGGCCGAGATCGAAGCGCTCGACGGCACGGTGGCCGAGAACACCCAGATCGACGCGATCCTGCAGATCTGGTCGTTGCTGCGCCACCTGACCCGCTGGCTGCTCAATCGCCCGGGCGGCACGCTGGATATCGCTGCCAATGTCGACCGCTACGCCAGTGAAGTCACGGTGCTGCGCCAGGCTTTGCCGGATGCCCTCACCGATACCGGTCGTGGCGATTTCGCCTCCAGCCAGGAAAAGTGGGAAGGTCTGGGTGTGCCCGAGTCGCTCGCTGTCCGCCTCGCACGGGTCTCGGTATTGCGCGCGGCGCTCGACATGGTCGAAGTGTCGAAGCAGAGCGGCAAGGACATCGCTACGGTCGCGAAGGTGTTCTACGAGCTGGCCGAAGCCCTCGACCTCGAGTGGCTGCGTGACCAGATCGAAGCGCTCAACGTGGAAGGTGCATGGCACGCGCAGGCCCGCGGTTCGCTGCTGGACGAGCTCAACGCCCAGCATCGTGCCCTGGCCCTGCAGGTGATCTCGGTCGCCGGCGATCGTACCGATGTCAGCCCGGTCCAGGCCTGGCTGCAGCGCGACGACGCCACGCTCAAGTACACCCGCGCCATGCTTGCGGAAATCCTCACCCAGAACGCGGACTACCCGATCGCCTCGGTCGCCGTCCGTCGCCTGGCCCAGCTGGCGCAGATCCCGGTCTGATCCGCCTGGCACCGAAGCGGCTCCCACGCTCAGTGTGGGAGCCGCTTCAGCGGCGATGGGTGCTAGCGCACCCGTTGCACCCTAGCCGCCGTCCATCCCGAAGGACTAAGCTCCCCGCTGGTCCTTCAAGCCGACATCCATGCGCCTAGCCTTTGTCGCCAGCGAAACCGACGTCGCCCAACGTGCGCGCACCGCCCTGGTGAAGCGTTACGGCAGTGTGGAACCCGGAGACGCCGAGATCATCGTGTCACTCGGCGGCGACGGCTTCATGCTGCGCACGCTGCATACCTATCGAACGCTCGGCGTGCCGTTTTACGGCATGAAGCTCGGCCGCCTCGGTTTTCTCATGAATCAGCACGAGCTCGACGCGCTGGCCGAGCGCATCGAACGCGCCCACCCGGCCGTCCTGCATCCGCTGGAGATGCATAGCACCTGCTGCGACGGTGCCGAGCACCGCGCCCTGGCATTCAACGAAGTGGCCATGCTGCGCCAGAGCAACCAGGCCGCGCACATGCGCGTCAGCCTCAATGGCGAGGTCAAGCTCGACGAGCTGGTCTGCGACGGCATCCTGGTCAGCACGCCGGCCGGGTCCACGGCCTACAACCTCTCGGCCCATGGCCCCATCCTCCCGCTCGATGCGAACGTGCTGGCGCTGACGCCGATCAGTCCGTTCCGCCCGCGCCGCTGGCGCGGCGCCATCCTCCCGCACGCCACGCGGGTGGGCTTCGAGACCAAGGACCCGAACAAGCGGCCGATCAGCGCCACGGCCGACTTCCACGAGGTCCGCGACGTACGCAAGGTCGAGGTGAAGCAATCCCGCCGCAACGCGGTTCGCCTGCTCTTCGATCCCGAGCACAACCTCCAGCAACGCATCCTGGACGAGCAGTTCGCCCTATGAACGCCCCCGACAATACGTCCGCCACCCCCACCGCCCACGCCGACGCCTCGGTAAACGACAACCGCCTGGTCGTCGCGATCTCGTCGCGCGCGCTATTCAACATGGAAGACGGTCACGAGCTTTTTGAACGCGACGGCCTCGATGCCTACCGCGCGTACCAGATCGAGCGCGAAAACGAACTGCTGACGCCGGGCGTGGCCTTCCCGCTGGTGCAGAAACTGCTTGGCCTCAACGCGCTGTCCGGTGACGTTCCGCCCGTTGAAGTCATCCTGCTGTCACGCAACTCGGGCGACACGGGGCTGCGTATCTTCAACGCGATCCAGCATTACAAACTGAACATCTCACGCGCGGCCTTCACCAGCGGTGCGCCCACGTCGGATTACATCGCGCCATTCCGGGCGGACCTGTTCCTTTCCGCGAATGCCGAGGATGTGGGTCGCGCACTTCGCGCCGGCGTCGCCGCGGCAACGATCCTGCCTTCGACCGCGCCACAACGGTCCAGCGAACAGTTGCGCATCGCCTTCGACGGGGATGCCGTCATTTTTGGCGACGAAGGCGAGCGTGTGTCGAAAGAGCAAGGCCTCGACGCGTTCCATCGCAGCGAGTCCGAACTCTGGGCGGAGCCTCTCTCGGGCGGTCCGTTCCGAGGGTTCCTGTCGGCCTTGCACCGCCTGCAGGCGGCCTTCCCGGCGGAGACGTCTCCCATCCGTACGGCCCTGGTGACTGCGCGCTCGGCGCCCGCCCATAAGCGGGTCATCCTCACGCTTCGCCGCTGGGGCGTCCGAATCGACGAGGCACTGTTCCTCGGTGGCCGGGACAAAGGGCCGTTCCTGGACGCCTTCGGCGCCGACATTTTCTTCGATGATTCCCCGGCCAATGTGGAGTCGGCGAGGAAGCATGTAGCGACGGGACATGTACCGCACGGGGTTTCCAACAGCTAGCGTCGTTGTGATATCCTCTCGTTGACGCTACAGCCGGTGGTCTTTGGCCAGCGTCGCCTGCCACTCAGTGGTTCCGCCCGGCGCGGAGGCAACAGGTCCCGGACTACGAAGCCCCGCTTGCGGGGCTTTCGTTTTTTTACGGAGGCGGTTTCGGCTTCGTCCCCCTCAGTATGTGGCCGATCAGCGCTTTGAACCCGATGCTTCCACGAGCTGGCGAGGACTTGCCCACGTCTAGTTCGTATGCACTTTGGATAACGACCAGGATGGCGTGACCACCTTGGCGGTTCCATCGTTTCACATTGAAGAACACGCCGTAGCGCACGGGTATGCCTTCGGCCGGCTGTATGTCCAGAGTGACGAAATTCTCGTTGCGAGCGAACGCACAACGACGGTGTTCGAGCGTTCTCGCAATGTCGGGCAGACAGTGTGAAAGCGCATACCGCCGTCGATCGAACGAGCGCGCCTCTCGATCGTCTTCATACCGGTCGTACGGGCAGCAGTCCTCTCCCGTGCGTCGGGTGAAGCAATGCATCCCGAAGCCCACGTGGATGGCGATGTTCGTCACAGGTCGGAGCCCCTGAGCCGGTAGTGTCAGCCCGTATCGAAACGGATGAAGGTGGTGGAGCGGGTATGTTTGGCCGACTTTGTCTTTATGCGGCTTCCATCGCATGAGACCGGCATTCCAGTGGACACCCAAGCGAGCTTCCTGCAAATCAGCATGACAATCTCAGATGGTTTCAGCTGACTGAGGAAGAATCATGAGAAAAGCGACCGGTTGTAGGCCCGCTGCTGGGCCCTAGACGATATTCGTCCACCGCCACCAGTCGGTCTTCTTCTCTTCGCGCACGAAGGTGAACAAGCCAGCCCCCAGGATCAACACGATGCCGACCAGCATCGGCCAGTCCAGATGGTCGTGGAAGATGAGGTAGCCGAACAGGATGGCCCAGAGCATCTGGCTGTACTGCGTCGGCGCCACGCGCGCCGCGGGAGCGTTCTGGGTGGCCAGCATCAGCAACACCGCGCCGGCGGCGGCGAGCAGGCCGTAGCCGAGCACCAGGAACCACTGGTGGGCGTTCGGCCAGACAAAGTGCGGCAGCATCATGATGAAGCCGGCCAGCATCGGGCCGACCACGCCTGCACCGTACAAGGTGATGCGCTTTTCCGTGGCGCCGGCCATGCGCAGCGCGATGATCGACAAGGCCCCGGTGATCCCGCAGATGATCGCGGCCACGTGCCCGGTGCCGAGATGGCGGAATCCGGGACGCAGCACCACCAGCACGCCGAGGAAGCCCACGACCACCGCCGACCAGCGCCGCCAGCCCACGTGTTCGCGCAGGAAGATGACCGACAGGATGGTGACGAAGATCGGCAGCAGGAAGATCAGCGAGAACGCCTCTGCCATCGGCAGGGCGGTAAAGGCCATCACGGCGGTGATATTGCCGATGGCCCCGGCCATGGCGCGCAACAGCCACAGGCCCGGCATTTTCGACATCACGATCTCGCTCCAGCGGTCGCCGGGCTTCTTCAGGAACGGGAAGGCCGCCATGGCCAGCACCGCTCCGAAGAACACTGCCTCGTACGGCGGCAGGGAGCCCTCGAGGGACTTCACGAAGGCATCGCTCCACGCGTAGGCCGCGTAGCAGGCAAAGCCGAGAAGGACGCCTTTGAACATGACGGAGATCCGGAAGGCGGGGGCGCCCCATTATGCAAACGTTTGCATCCGAGTGCCCGGGTCCCGGTCACGGCGTTGGGCCGGGGTTTCGGTTCCAGAGTCATCCGGCGCGCCTCGCACGGCCTGCCGAGCCGCCTGATGTTGCGGGACGCCATGACCGCGACCGGGCCCGGAGCTACAATCGTGGGCTTTCCAGTAGCCGACTTACGAGTATCCGCATGGCTCAGCGCCTCGATCCCCTCGATCTCTACGACGTCCGTTCCCTGCTCACCGACGAGGAGCGGATGGTCCAGGACACCGTCGGCCGCTTCGTCGACGAGAAGGTGCTGCCGATGATCGGCGATGCCTTCGACCAGGCACGTTTCCCGGCCGAGTTGGTTCCCGAGATCGCCGCGCTGGGTCTGCTTGGCGCCACGCTGCCCGAGGAATACGGCTGCGCCGGCATGAATGCCGTCAGCTATGGCCTGATCTGCCAGGAACTGGAGCGCGGCGATTCCGGCCTGCGCAGCTTCGCTTCCGTGCAGAGCTCGCTGTGCATGTACCCGATCTTCGCCTATGGCTCGGAAGAGCAGAAGCGTGAGTACCTGCCGCGCATGGCCGCCGGCGAGGTGATCGGTTGCTTCGGCCTGACCGAACCGCACGGTGGTTCCGATCCCGCGAACATGAAAACCGTGGCGCGCAAGGATGGCGGCGACTGGGTGATCAATGGCGCCAAGATGTGGATCACCAACGGCAACCTCGCGCACATCGCCATCGTCTGGGCGCAGACCGATGACGGTATCCAGGGCTTCGTCGTGCCCACCGATACCAAGGGCTTCGCGGCACAGGTCGTGCACAAGAAGATGAGCCTGCGCGCGTCGGTCACCTCGGGGCTGTTCTTCGACGAGGTTCGCGTGCCCGATAGCGCCCGTCTGCCGAACGTAAAGGGTCTCAAGGGCCCGCTCGGCTGCCTCAACCAGGCGCGCTACGGCATCACCTGGGGTCCGATCGGCGCCGCGCAGGCCTGCCTGAAAGAAGTGCTCGATTACTCGGAGCAGCGCATCCTGTTCGGCCGTCCGCTGGCGGCCAACCAGGCCGTGCAGATCCGCCTGGCCGACATGGCCCGTCGTATCACCACGGCGCAGCTGCTCTCGTTGCAGCTCGGTCGCCTGAAGGACGCCGGTCGCCTGCAGCCGACCCAGGTGTCGCTGGCCAAGTGGAACAACGTGCGCATGGCGCTGGACATCGCACGCGACTGCCGCGACATCCTCGGCGGCGCCGGCATCACCACCGAACACTCGGCGATTCGCCACGCACTGAACCTCGAATCGGTCATTACCTACGAAGGCACGGAGACCGTGCATCAGTTGGTCGTCGGCCGCGAACTCACCGGCATCAACGCGTTCTGAGACGGAACCTCCCATGCTCACCGTGTACGGCCTGCGCTCGTCGGGCAACTGTTACAAGCTGCAACTGCTGCTGGAACTGACGGGCACGCCGTACCGCTGGGTGGATACGGACAGCGCCAACGGCGCGACGCGCACGCCCGAATTCCTCGCCCTGAACCCGAACGGCAAGGTGCCGTTGCTGGTGCTCGAGGATGGGCGTCGCCTTGCCGAATCGAATGCCATCCTGTGCTTTCTCGCCGAAGGCACGCCGTATCTGCCGACCGATCCCTGGGAGCGTGCACGCACGCTGCAGTGGATGTTCTTCGAACAGTACAGCCATGAGCCGTATGTCGCCGTCGCGCGTTTTGTCTGCCGGTGGTTGCCGGCGGATCACGCTCGCCGCACTGAACTTCCTGGCCTGTTGGAGCGGGGCGCGAAAGCCCTCGACGTGATGGAAGATCATCTCGGCCGCGAGGCGTTCTTCAGCGGCGGGCGTTTTGGCGTGGCCGATATCGCCTTGTTCGCCTATACCGATTGCGCTGCCGACGGCGGCTTCGACATGACCCGCTGGCCCTGCATTGTCGCGTGGCTGGCTCGCGTGCGTGCACAGCCGCGCTTTTCCGCGATGGTCGCCTGATCCCCCCTTTTCGAGTTCTTCGCCATGTCCGTCCCGCATCCCATTCCCGCCCGTCACAAGGGCTTCAATCGCGCCGAGATCGTCGACCAGAACTTCGTCGAGTTCGTGCAGTTCTGGCAGGGTGATGTCAGCCGCGCGCCGGGCGACGACGAGGCGGTGCTGCCGGGCAGCGCATTGGACGCACGTGGCTTCCGCGAGTTGCTCGAATCGCAGTTGATCAGCCGTCATCTCGATCTGATGGCGCGCGTGCTGCGCGTGCAGAACAAGGTCTTCTACACGATCGGTTCGTCGGGTCACGAAGGCAATGCGATGGTGGCGCGCCTGACGCGTCACACCGATCCCGCCTTCCTGCACTACCGTAGCGGCGGCTTCATGGCCGAGCGCTTCCGCAAGCTGCCGGGCATGGATCCGGTGATGGACTCCGCGCTCTCGTTCGCCGCCAGTAAGGACGATCCGGCCTCCGGTGGCCGCCACAAGGTGTGGGGCAGTAAGCCGTTGTGGGTGCTACCGCAGACGTCGACGATTGCCTCGCACCTGCCCAAGGCGCTCGGCACGGCCGTGGCCATCGAGCAGGCGCGTCGCATCGCGCACACCTTGCCGATTCCCGACGACTCGATCGCGATCTGCTCCTTCGGTGACGCGTCGTCCAACCACGCCACCGCGCAGACGGCGTTCAACGCGGCGGCCTGGACGGCGTATCAGAAACTGCCCGCGCCCGTGCTCTTCGTCTGCGAAGACAATGGCATCGGCATCTCGGTGAAGACCCCCGGCGGCTGGGTGGCGAACAACTTCCGCCATCGCCCGGATCTCGATTACTTCTACGCGGACGGTCTCGATCTCGCCGGTGGCTACGCCGATGTGCAGAAAGCGGTGGAGCATTGCCGCCGCACGCGCCGGCCGACCTTCCTGCACCTGGGCACGACACGCGTCATGGGTCACGCCGGTACCGACTTCGAGATCGAATGGCGTTCGATCGAGGAACTCGTGGCTCTGGAAGCCACCGATCCTCTGCTGCGCAGCGCGGCCATCGCACTGGCCTCCGGTCTGTACGATCGCGACAGCCTGCTCAATCTCTACAACGACACGCGCAAGCGCTGTTTCGAGGCCGCCGAGGAAGCCGACCGGCGTCCCCGCATCACCACGCTTGCCGATGTCATGGCACCGCTGGCTCCCTATACGCCGGCCGCCGTTCGTGCCGAGGCCGAACGTCCGGCGAATGCTGTCGAGCGCGAGCGCGTCTTTGGTGGCGCCGACAAGCTTCCGGAAAAGCAGCCGCCGCGTCATCTGGCCATCCAGATCGGCCAGGCGCTGCACGACCTGATGGCGAAGTATCCGGAGAGCCTGCTGTTCGGTGAGGACGTTGCGCAGAAGGGCGGCGTGTACACGGTGACGAAGGGCCTGCACAAGGCATTCCGCAATGCGCGCGTGTTCAATACCCTGCTCGACGAAACGATGATCCTCGGTCTCGCCCAGGGTTACGCCAACATGGGCATGTTGCCGCTGCCCGAGATCCAGTACCTGGCGTACTTCCACAACGCTTGCGACCAGATTCGCGGCGAGGCGGCGTCGCTGCAGTTCTTCTCCAACGATCAGTACCGCAACCCCATGCTCATGCGCGTCGCCTCGCTTGGCTACCAGCGCGGGTTCGGTGGTCACTTCCACAACGACAATTCCATTGCCGCGCTGCGCGACATTCCCGGTCTTGTCGTCGGCTGCCCTAGCCGTGGCGATGACGCGGCCACCATGCTGCGTACGCTGTCGGCACTGGCGAAGGTGGATGGACGTGTCACGGCGTTCTTCGAGCCGATCGCGCTGTACATGACCAAGGATCTGTACGAGCCGGGCGATGGGCAATGGCAGTTCGCGTATCCCGTCGAGGGCGAGGCCATGCCGCTGGGCGAGGGGCGGGTCTACAACGAAGCGGCCGATGACCTCGTCATTTTCACCTTCGGTAACGGCGTGCCGATGAGCTTGCGCGCCGCGCGACGCATCGAGGCCGCCCAGGGCTGGAAGGTCCGCGTCGTCGACCTGCGCTGGCTGGTTCCGCTCAACGACGGCTTCATCGCGGCGCAGGCGGCCGGGGCCAGGCGCATCATGGTCGTCGACGAGGGCCGGAAGAGTGCGGGCGTCGGCGAGGGCGTGATCACGGCGATCGTCGAGGGTGGGCTGGGGCATCTGCCGCTGCGGCGTGTCGTCGGCGCCGATACCTTTACCCCGTTGGCAGGCGCAGCTTTCCTGGTACTGCCGGGCGATGACGACATCGTCGAAGCCGCCGCCGCGCTCGTGTAGGAGCCGATTCTGTGGGAGCCGATTCATCGGCGAATAGGAAATGTGGGAGCCGATTCATCGGCGAAAAGCCAACAGGGCGGTGACGCCGCAGCCCCCATCGCCGATGAATCGGCTCCTACAGAGAAATAGGGTTATCGCAGCTTGGTCTCGGTCCGCCGGACCAGCGCCGGTCCGGCGGGGCCTGAGCAGACGACCTGGTTGCGTCCGCTCAGCTTTGCCGCGTACATCGCCGAATCCGCGCGCTCGGTGAGGGACTGCACGGTATCCGCCGCCGAGCGCATCGCGACGCCGATCGACACCGTGAGCAGGTCGTCGGCTTGCGCCTGACCCGTGTGGACGTCCAGACGATGCACCCGGCGGCAAAGACGTGTGGCGACCTGCACGGCGTTTTCCTTATCGACACCTTGCAACAAGGCGATGAACTCTTCGCCGCCGAAGCGTCCAAGCAGGTCGGTCGGGCGCAGCTCGTCGCGTAATGCCGCCGCTACCGCGACCAGGGCACGATCGCCGGTGGCATGGCCGTAGCAATCGTTGAGCGATTTGAAGTGGTCGAGATCGAGAAAGAGCAGGGCGATAGGACGCGACATGCCTTGCTCGAGCACCTGCAAGGCGGCCTCCGTCCACGCGCGACGGTTGAGCACGCCGGTGAGGGGGTCGCTATCGGCAAGCTGGCGAGCCCGGTCGCGGTCGTGCCGAATCGTCAGGGCCCGGTCCGACAAGCCAATAGACAAGACGACCGCCTCGAACGCGCCTACGCCGATCGCGGCATCGGGAAGCCATGGCGCCCCGGCCAGCATGCCTTGCTGCTGGGCACCGCACAGCGCGGTAAGAACCAGCAGGGGCGTCCAGCCGACCAGGAAGAACCAGGCATGACGTGACCCGCGCACGGCGGCGACGGCGCCCGTCACCAGGAGCAGCAAGGCGCCCAGCAGCAGGAGGGGTTGTTGCAGTAGCTGCGAGGTGTCGACAAGCACGCCGATGCCGGTGGCGCGCAGCACCGTCAGCAAGGGCATGCCGATGGCGAGGGCAAGAACGGGTATCCGCAGCAGGGGTACGTAGTCGTCGATCTTGGCGAAGCGAAGCATGAAGAGCGCGGCGAACGACACGGAGAGCGTCGTGGCCGTCGCACCGAGGACATCCGCGAGTCCGGCGAGGGACTGGATTTCCAGCGGATGAAAGACATAGCCGGACTTGAGGCCCTGGATCAGCGCGTAGCAGAGCAGGTAGGCCACGTACCAGCCGAAGGTCATGTCGCGCAGGATCAGCGCGAAGCAGAGGGCCATCAGGGCCATCGTCATCATGACGGCGAAGCAGGCCGTGGCGAAGACCACCCAGCCGCCGTCCTCACGCAGGTAATCGCGCCACGGCTCCACTGTCATGGTCACCGCGCCAGGCGGCATCGTGGTTGGATCGAAGCGGAGCAGCAGGGGGCGCGATGCCGGTACCGATGCCGGAATCTCGAAGATCAGCCGTCCGTGCCCATGCAGTGCGGGACCGAAGTCCTCGAGGGAGGTGCTGGCGATCGGACCCTGTTCGTTGTACAGCGTCACACTTCCCAGGCCCGGCGTGCGGATGCTCAGTACGCGGTTGCCGCTGGTCCAGGGCGGCAGGCTGCGCAGGACGACCCAGGTCCCGGAAGGGGTGCTGGGGAAGACCTGCATGCGTGACGGGTCGAAGCTTGCGACTGGGCGGCTCTCCGCCTCGTGTAGTACATCACCGGGGGTGATACCCGGTTGGACGTCGCGCGAGCTGCCGGAAAGCGTATCGGCCGACGCGGTCGCGGCCAGGAAAAGGCAACAGCACAGCATCGCCTTCACCAGGCGAGGAATGATTCCGTACTTTCCCTTGTCCGAAAAACCCATGCCGAGTCCCAAGACAAAACGCGCTGCGTGTCCACGTGGACATGCCGCATGGATCCGGATGCGTTTCGATGGAAACCCCGTCTCCCCCTTTCCCGCGGTCGCTCACGCTGCCGCAGGTAGACGGAGTATGTCGCTTCGGTCGTTCGTGCGGGGTGAAGGCGCCGGCTGGATCAGGCCGGCGTGGGTGCCACGACCCCGCCGAAGCGCTCCAGCAGCTGCATCTGGGCATCCCGGACCGGCTGGCCGGCGGCCGGCTGGGTCAGCACGTAGGTGCCGTCGGGCTGTTGCAACCAGGCCGAGTGGTTGTCGGTGAGATAGGCGTCCAGTTCCTTGCGGACGCGCAGGCGAAGCTTCTTGCCCTCGATGGGGAAGCAGGTTTCGACGCGGCGCTCAAGATTGCGCTCCATCAGGTCGGCGCTGGCAAGGAACAGGTCGGGTTCGCCGTCGTTGTGGAACCAGTACACGCGGCTGTGCTCGAGGAACCGGCCCACCACCGAACGCACGCGGATGTTCTGCGAAACGCCCGGGATACCCGAGCGCAGGCAGCACATGCCACGCACGATGAGTTCGATCTTCACCCCGGCCTGGCTGGCGCGGTACAGCGCCCGGATGACCTTGGCGTCCGTGATCGCGTTGATCTTGCAGATGATCTCGGCCTTCTTGCCCGCGGCGGCGTTCGCCGCTTCGCGTGCAATGAGGTCGAGCAAGCCCTTTTTAAGGGTGAACGGCGCATAGAGCATGCGCTTCATCTTCAGCGCCTTGCCCATGCCGGTGAGCAGGCGGAAGAGGCGGTGGACGTCGTCGCACAACGCTTCGTCCGACGTGAGCAGGCTGTAGTCGGTGTAGAGGCGCGCGTTACCCGAATGGTAGTTACCTGTCCCCAGGTGTGCGTAGCTGACCAGCTTGCCGTTCTCGCGACGCTGCACGAGCATCAGCTTGGCGTGGGTCTTCACGCCGACCACGCCGTAGGTGATGACCGCGCCCGCCTGCTGCAGGCGAGACGCCAGGCTGAGGTTGGACTCCTCGTCGAATCGCGCGCGCAACTCGACCACGGCGGTGACTTCCTTGCCCGAGCGCGCGGCCTCGACCAGGGCGTCGACAATCTCCGAATTCGCACCGCTGCGATACAGCGTCTGCTTGATCGTCAGCACCTGGGGATCCTTCGCCGCCTGGCGCAGGAAGTCGACCACGGGCGAGAACGATTCGAACGGGTGATAGAGCAGGACGTCCTGCTTGCCGATGACGGAGAACATGTCTTCCGCTTCGGCCAGTGCCTTGGGCAGGGCAGGCACGAAGGTGGGGAACTGCAGGCGCGCGTATTGCGGCTGCAGGGTCATCTCGAACAGCCGCGCCAGGTTGACCGGGCCGTTTACCTCGTAAAGCGCCGCCGGTTCCAGCGCGTACTGCTTCATCAGGTAATCGACGAGCGGCTTGGGGCAGTTGTCGGCCACCTCCAGTCGGACGGCGTCGCCGTAGCGGCGCGAGAACAGCTCGCCGCGCAGGGTGCGCGCCAGGTCCTCGACGTCCTCGGGATCGATCGTCAGATCGGCGTTGCGGGTCAGGCGGAACTGATACGAGCCGAGCACGCGCATGCCGGGGAACAGGTCGTCCGCGTGTGCATGGATGATCGACGAGAGCAGCACGTAGTTGTCGCCACCTTCGCAGATCTCGTCCGGCATGCGGATGAGGCGCGGCAGGATGCGTGGTGCGGGGACGATGGCCAGGCCGGAATCGCGACCGAAGGCGTCGGTGCCTTCGAGCTTGACGATGAAGTTCAGGCTCTTGTTGACCAGTCGCGGAAACGGATGCGTGGGGTCGAGGCCGATGGGTGTAATCAGCGGTGCCACTTCATGACGGAAATAGCGGCGCACCCACAGCTTCTGCTTGTGCGACCACTGGTTGCGCCGGACGATGCGGATGCCTTCATCGGCCAGGGCGGGCAGGATCTTCTCGTTGAGGATGGCGTACTGCCGCTCGATCTGCCGGTGGGCGATCTCGGCGATCTCGGCCAGCGCACGGCGCGGCGGAATGCCATCGGCACCGATCATTTCGTGATCGAACGCGATCTGCTGCTTGAGGCCGGCAACGCGGATCTCGAAGAATTCATCCATGTTGGACGAGAAGATCAACAGGAACTTGAGCCGTTCGATCAACGGCTTCGATTCGTCCAGGGCCTGGTCGAGCACCCGGATGTTGAACTGCAACTGCGACAGCTCCCGGTGGATGTAGAGGCTGCTGTCGCTGAGGTCGATCGCCGGCAACTCCGGAGGCGGTGCCTGGGGCGGCTTCGCGGCGGGTGCCTTCGACGGGGCGGTCGACTCGGTGGGGGGCGTCATCGTATCCAGGGCGTCGTCCTCATCGCAGGTTGCGACGCTCATGGTACGCCGCCGGGTGAGCATATGACCGCGTTTTGACACGGCCGTGACATACCCGGCGGGCGCAGCTCTACATGTGGGAGCCGAATGTGGGAGCCGAATGTGGGAGCCGATTCATCGGCGATCCCGCGGCAGCGGGCCAGCGCGTCGCGAGCACCCACCGCCGATGCATTCGGCTCGCGAGCACCCATCGCCGATAAATCGGCTCCTACACGACGAGGGGTTCGGGTTCGAGGGTGACGCCGAACTTCGCTTCTACGCCGGCAATCACTTTCTGCGCGAAGGCCCACAGCTGGGGGCCTGTGGCCTTGCCGTGATTGACCAGCACGAGCGCATGGCGGTTCGAAATACCTGCGTCGCCATCTCGCTCGCCCTTGAAGCCCGCGGCCTCGATGAGCCAGCCGGCGGAAATCTTCGCGGTGCCGCCGGTATGCGGCCATACGGGAAGCCCGGGATGAGCAAGGGCCAGCGCATCGGCTTTGATCGCGCCGATGATGGGGTTCTTGAAGAAGCTGCCGGCATTGCCGATGACAGCCGGATCGGGCAGCTTGCGCGAGCGGAGGCGGACCACGGCCTCGGCCACGTGGTACGGCGTGGCCCGTTCCACGCCCATCTTCGTCACTTCCTCGCGGATGCCTGCGTAATCGAGCGAGAGAGGGCGCTCGCGCGGGAGCGCGAAGGTCACGGCCACGACGATCCAGCGACCGGGTTGTTGCTTGAACGTCGAATCGCGATACGAGAATGCGCAGGCGGCCTTGTCGAGCACGACGAACTCGCCCTTGTGCGTGTCCCAGGCCTCGACGGTGTCGATGAACTCGGCCACCTCGACGCCATAGGCACCGATGTTCTGGATAGGCGAGGCGCCCACCGTCCCCGGGATGAGGATCAGGTTCTCGAGTCCGGCGTAGCCCTGGCCGAGCGACCAGCGCACGAAGTCGTCCCAGCGTTCGCCGGCGGCCACGCGGATCAGCACGCGGTCATCGCGCTGGAAGGTCTCCACGCCACGATTGGCCATGGCCAGCACGGTGCCGTCGACATCCCCGCCGATGAGCATGTTGCTGCCCTCGCCGAGCACCAGCACCTTGCCGCCGCGAATGGCGGGGTAGGCGAGGATCTCCGGTAGCTTCGTCGGATCGCGCACTTCGACCAGCAGCTTTGCGCGTGCATTCACGCGCAAGGTGTTGCGGCTGCCGAGCGGCGCGTCGCTGGTGAGGGTGAACCCACCCATGTCGATCGGCGCGTTGTTGATCATGCGACGACCCCGCGACGACGGATCTCGGACACCGCCTCGGCGATGAGCTTGGGACCGCGGTAAACCAGTCCCGAATACACCTGGACCAGCGACGCGCCTGCCTCGATCTTTTCCGCTGCGGTGTCGCCGTCGAGAATGCCGCCGACACCGATGATCGGCAGCTTGCCGCCGAGACGCGTGGCCATGCCACGCAACACGGCGGTGGATTTGCCGAACAAGGGACGCCCGGAGAGTCCACCGGTTTCGTGTGCGTTCGGATCGCCTGCGACGAGGTCGCGGTCGATCGTCGTATTCGTGCAGATCACGCCGTCGATACCCGAGGCCAGGAGCACCTCGGCGATGGCGTCGAGCTCGGTCTCGGTGAGGTCCGGCGCGATCTTCAACAGCATCGGTTTGCGCTGGCCGTGCTGGCTGGCCAACCTTTCCTGTGCGTCGCGCAGCGTTCCGATGAACCGGCGCAGCGTCTCTTCTTCCTGCAGGTCACGCAGGCCCTGCGTGTTCGGCGAGGAAATGTTCACCGTGACATACGTGGCCAACGGGTAGGCGCGCTCGAGACAGAACAGGTAGTCGTCGATCGCGCGCTCGTTGGGCGTGTCCTTGTTCTTGCCGATGTTGATGCCGAGCACGCCGCGGAACGCGGCTTTCTCCACGTTGCGCACCAGTGCGTCGATGCCACCGTTGTTGAAGCCGAGACGATTGATCACCGCTTCGTGGTTCGGCAGGCGAAACATGCGTGGCTTGTCGTTACCCAACTGCGGTCGCGGCGTCACCGTCCCGATCTCGACGAAGCCAAAACCGAGCGCGGCGAGGCCATCGAGGTGCTCGCCGTTCTTGTCGAGCCCGGCCGCAAGGCCGACGGGATTCGGGAAATCGATGCCGAACGCGCGCACCGGCAACGGCGCCGGCGGCGTGGCGATGAACCGGGACAAGCCGCTCCGTTGGGCCACGTCCGAGGCATACAGCGTCAGGCCGTGAGCGGTCTCGGCGTCGAGGGCGAACAGAAGGGGGCGGAGCAACTCGTACATGGCGTGATCGTCAGGGCGTGGGATGGCCCGCGAACACGCGGGTGTCGTAATCGAAGTCGATCGTGCCATCGTCTTGCGTCGCGTCGAACAGCGAGCGCAGCGCGAACAGCAGCGGTTCGTGATTGGGGTGGCCTGGCTTGGGCATGTACGACGACGACATCGTCCGGCCGAGCAGCGCGTCGTAGTCGAGCTTTTGTCCGTGAGGGAACGAGGCCATGCCGCGATAGCCGTGGCCGTACCAGCGGGCCATCGTCTCGTCGTCCGCGTAGCGTTCGGCCACACTGACATAGTCGATGCCGTATTCATGGAGCAGGCGCTCGTAGCCTTCGAGGAAGGGCGTGCCTTTCAATCGTCGTGTATTCCAGAAGATCACGGCGAGGCCGCGCGGGCTGAGTACACGCGCGAATTCACGCTTCACGGCGTCGTGGTCGAACCAGTGGAAGGCTTGTGCGACCGTGACCAGGTCGACGCTGCCATCGGTCAGTCCCGTGGCTTCGGCCGAACCGTCGATCGCCTGGAAGCGACCTTCGCCACCCAGCCACTGCACGGCCGCCGCACGCATCGCGGCGTTCGGCTCGACGGCGGTCACGCGGTGACCGCCGTCGAGGAACAGTTTGCTGGAGATACCGGTACCGGCGCCCACGTCGGCGACGGTCCAGGCCGGCGTTACGCCGAGGCCGTGAAGCCAGCCGACCAACGCCTGCGGGTAATCCGGCCGGTAGCGGACGTAGTCCTCTACGCGGTCGGAGAAACGATCCGTGGAGCGCAAATCGGTCATGGCCTCACCCGTTCGTCAGAAATCGAACTTGATGCCCTGGGCCAGCGGCAACGCGTCCGAGTAGTTGATGGTGTTGGTCTGGCGGCGCATGTAGACCTTCCACGCGTCCGAGCCGGACTCGCGACCGCCGCCGGTTTCCTTCTCGCCGCCGAACGCGCCACCGATCTCCGCACCGGAGGTACCGATGTTGACGTTGGCGATGCCGCAATCCGAACCGGCCGCCGACAGATACTGCTCGGCCGCCTTGAGGTCCTGCGTGAAGATCGCGGACGAAAGGCCCTGCGGCACCGCGTTCTGCTGCTCGATGGCTTCGTCGAGCGTGTCGAACGGCATCACGTAGAGGATCGGGGCGAAGGTCTCGGTCTGCACGACGGTGTCGGTGTTCTTCAGGCCGGTGACGATCGTCGGCAGGACGAAGTTGCCCTTGCGATCGGTCAGCGCCTTGCCGCCCGTGCGCACGGTGCCGCCGGCGGCCTTGGCCTGCTCGATGGCGGCAAGGAACGCCGTGACGGCTTCGGGGCTGTTCAGCGGGCCCATCAGCGTGGTCGACAGGGTCGGGTCGCCGATCTTCTGCTCGACCTGGCCGTACGCCTTGATCAGCGTATCGACCACGGCGTCATGGATGGACGAGTGCACGAGCACGCGGCGCGTGCTCGTGCAGCGCTGGCCGGCCGTACCGACCGCGCCGAACACGATCGCCGGGATGGCCAGCTTCAGGTCGGCCGATTTGTCCAGGATGATGGCGTTGTTGCCGCCCAGCTCGAGCAGGCTGCGACCCATGCGGCGCGACACGCGCTCGCCGACCATGCGGCCGACCTTGGTCGAGCCGGTGAAGCTGATCAGCGGAATGCGCTTGTCGTCCACGAAGGTCTGGGCCAGCTCGGTGCCGGCATCGTTGAAGAGGAAGAACAGGTCCGGGAAACCGGCGTCCTTCAGGGCTTCGTTACAGATCTTCATGGTGGCGATGGCCGAGAGCGGGGTCTTCGGCGACGGCTTCCACAGGCAGATATCACCGCAGATGGTTGCCAGGAAGGCATTCCAGGCCCACACGGCCACCGGGAAGTTGAACGCGCTGACGATGCCGACCAGGCCAACCGGGTGCCACTGCTCGTACATGCGGTGGCCCGGGCGCTCCGAATGCATGGTGTAGCCGTAGAGCATGCGGCTCTGGCCCACGGCGAAATCGGCGATGTCGATCATCTCCTGCACTTCACCGTCGCCTTCCGGCTTGATCTTGCCCATTTCCAGGGCGACCAGGGAGCCGAGGGCGTCTTTGTGCTTGCGCAGGGCCTCACCGCACAGGCGCACGGCTTCGCCGCGGCGCGGAGCCGGGGTGGTGCGCCATACGGCGAAGGCTTCCTGCGCGCGCTGGACGATCGTCTCGTAGTCGGTGGCGCTGGTGGCCTGCACGGTGGCGATGACCTCGCCCGTGGCCGGATTGACCGGGCTCAGGGCCCCGGCGCCGCTGCCGCTCGCCCATTCGCCACGGCCAAGGTAGGTGCCGGATTCGGTCGTATTCAGGCCGAGCGCTGCGAGGATCTTGGCGGACATGAAGCTCTCCAGGGAGACAGGTAAAACGGGGATTCTAGCAAACGCACCCTTCACACTCTGTTGTGCGACGCGGGACGGATGTCTTTGCGATGTCTTTGCCGGGGGACGTTACGAAGACCATGCAGTCACTGGCGCAAGTCCATGCTGGATTTGTGTTTCTTCACAAGGCTGGTAGCGCCCATGTCCCGGATCTATGAGATTCCCTATCACCCCGATGACAGTCACTCCTGGCCCGTGAGCCTGAACGGCCAGGTGATTTCGCGCTTCGACAGCCGTTTCGAGGCCTTGCGCTCGGCGGTGAACCGGGCCTCCGCGGATGGTGGGGATGCCAGCATCGGGATCGAGGGAGCCGATGGCATCTGGCGTCCCTTCGGAAGCGACGCGAAGCGGCCGGCGCGCGTGCCACCCATGCCGGGCCGGAAGCTCAGGGCCGTCCGTTAGGTCAACGCGCCCGCACTCGAATTACCATGGGCCGACCTTCCCCAAGCCGGCCCTCCCATGCTCCCCGATATCACCGAGATCCGCGGCGCCTGTCATTGCGGCTCCGTCCGCTTCATCGTGACCTTGTCCGACGGTCTGCGCACCGCGCGGCGCTGCAACTGCTCGTATTGCCGCATGCGCGGCGCGGTCGCGGTTTCGGCCGAGCTCGATGGAATCACGATCGAGCAGGGCCGGGACGTGCTCACCGAGTACCAGTTCAATACGGGAACCGCCAAGCATTATTTTTGCTCGACGTGCGGCATTTACACCTTCCACCAGCGTCGGTCGAATAACGCGCAGTTCGGCGTGAACGTGGCCTGTCTCGACGGCATCAGTCCGTTCGACTTCGCCGACGTGCCTGTGATGAACGGTGCCAATCATCCGGCAGACGGCGGACCGAAGGCAGGCGCGCAGGTCGGGGTGTTGCGGTATGAAGCGATCGATACCTGATTCGCCGCCACACGCAAGGGTTTCTGTGTGATGGCCCCCTCCGGTATCCTCACGCCCTTGGCCCCGTAGCTCAGCTGGATAGAGCGTCCCCCTCCTAAGGGGAAGGTCGCCCGTTCGAATCGGGCCGGGGTCACCATCCAGGGCTTTCCTGCAAGGCAATCGGCCGCGATGCGGGTTACCCTCCAACGGTCATCCAACCCGCGGAGCCCCCATGATCCGAACCTTCGACGCCATCATCGTGGGGGCCGGGCAGGCTGGGCCGGCGCTGGCCGGACGCTTGACCGGGCTGGGCAAGACGGTCGCCATCATCGAGCGGCATCTGGTGGGCGGTACCTGCGTCAATACCGGTTGCAAGCCGACCAAGACCCTTGTGGCCAGTGCCAGCGTCGCCCGGTACGCCCAGCGTGGCGCCGACTACGGCGTCGGCGTGGGCCAGATCACCATCGACATGCCGGTCGTGGCCGCGCGGGCGCAGAAGGTGATCCTCGATTCGCGCAAGGGCAACGAGGACTGGCTGGCGTCGATGCCGGGGCTGACACTGATTCGCGGGCATGCACGGTTTACAGGACCGCGGCGCATCGAAGTGGACGGCGAGACCCTCGAGGCACCTCAGGTCTTTCTTAACGTGGGTGGTCGGGCCTCCATCCCCGATTTCCCGGGTGTCGACCAGGTCGACTACCTCACCAACAGCACGATCATTCCGTTGCAGATCGTGCCCGAACACCTCGTGGTCGTAGGCGGCAGCTACATCGGCCTCGAATTCGCGCAGATGTACCGGCGCTTCGGCGCCGAGGTGACCATCGTGGAGAAGAACACCCGCCTGGTCAGCCGTGAAGACGAAGACGTCTCGGCCGAGATCCGCGCCTTTCTCGAAGCGGAAGGCATCGCGGTACGGACGGATGCCTGCTGCATCACACTGGCGAAGCACGGTAGCGGCGTAAAGGTCGGCGTCGACTGCACCGAGGGCGCACCGGAAGTGGTCGGCACGCATGTGTTGCTTGCTGTCGGTCGTCGTCCCAATACTGACGACCTGGGTCTGGATGCTGCCGGTATCGAGATCGACGACAAGGGCTACATCAAGGTCGACGATCACCTGAAGACGACGGCCGACGGCGTCTGGGCCATGGGCGATTGCAACGGCAAGGGCGCTTTTACGCATACGGCGTGGAACGACTACGAAATCGTCGCGGCCAACTTGCTCGATGGCGAGGACCGTAAGGTCAGCGATCGCATTCTCGGCTACGCGCTTTACGTGGATCCGCCGCTGGGCCGTGTCGGCATGACCGAGACGCAGGCACGCAAGTCCGGTCGACCGCTACTGATCTCTAAGCGCCTGATGACTCGCGTCGGGCGCGCGGTGGAGAAGGCGGAAACCTGGGGCTTCATGAAAATCGTGGCGGATGCCGAAACAAAGAAGATCCTCGGCGCGGCGATTCTCGGCACCGGCGGCGATGAAGCGATCCACGGCATCCTGGACATGATGAATGCGGACGCGTCGATCGGCACCTTGCAATGGGCCGTCCCGATTCACCCGACAGTGTCGGAGTTGATCCCGACGGTAGTCGGCGATCTGAAGCCAGCTTCCTGAATCAGTCCTCGCGACGCACCTTGAGTTCGCCGTCGCCAAGCATGACTCGCAGGCGGTCGCCGACGGCGATATCGCCGGCATGCCTGACCACGGCATCCCGCTGATCGAAGACGATGGCGTAGCCGCGCTCCAACGTGGCCAGCGGGCTCACGGCGTGCAACGTGCGGGCTTGCTCGGTAAGGCGAAGGCGATCGCGTTCCAGGCGGCGCGACATGGCCGTCGCCATGCGCTGGCGCAGCTGGGCGATGCGCTGAGTCGAAGGCACCAGGCGGCCTTTGGGATGTTGCGCGGCGAGACGGGCCTGTAAGCGGTCGAGGCGTGCACGACGCAAGGCATTCGCCTGGCTGGCAGATGTGAGCAGTCGCCGGCGCAGGCCCTCGAGGCGCTGCGCATCGCGCGCCAGTCGCGCCTGGGGGCGCTGGGCGTTGAGACGTGCCTGCCAGTGATCGGCTCGCTGGGCGGCGGCCTGCAGGCGACGGGCCATCAAGGTGGCCATGCGCTGGCGGAGACGGTCGAGCCGGCGCGCGAGATCGGCGCCATCGGGCACCAGCAGTTCCGCGGCGGCGGACGGTGTTGCCGCGCGCAAGTCGGCGACGAAGTCGGCGATGGTGAAATCCACCTCATGGCCCACGGCGGAGACGACCGGGACGGTGCTGGCGTGGATCGCCCGTGCGACGGATTCGTCGTTGAAGGCCCAGAGATCTTCGAGCGAACCGCCGCCGCGGGTAAGGAGGATCACGTCATAGCGACCACTGGCCGATGCACGACGCAGCATGGACGCAATCGCCGGTGGCGCCTCGCGACCCTGTACGGGCACCGGCAGCACGTCCACTTCGGCCAGGCCAAACCGCCGACCGAGCACACTCAGCACGTCGCGGATGGCCGCGCCGGTGGGAGAGGTGATGACACCGATACGACGTGGAAAGGCCGGCAACTCGCGCTTGCGATCCTGATCGAACAATCCTTCCGCGCCCAGCCGCGCCTTGAGCTGTTCGAACTCGCGCTGCAGGGCACCTTCACCGGCAGGTTCCATATGGTCGGCGACCAGCTGGAACTCACCGCGCGCTTCGTACAGGCCGACTTTGGCGCGCATGAGCACATGCATGCCGTCGGTGGGACGAAAGCGTAGCCGCGACGCCGCCATGCGGAACATCGCGCAACGCACCTGCGCGCTGGCATCCTTCAGGGTGAAGTAGATATGCCCCGACGCCGGCCGCGAAACGTTGGACAGCTCGCCTTCGATCCACACGCCCATCGGCAGGGCGTCCTCCAGCAGATCGCGCACCAGTCGGTTCAGACCGGACGGCGTGAAGATCTCGGGAGTCGGGCGGTTGTCGAAGTCGGACATGGACCGGAGAGGTTATCACGCTGCCCAACGCTTACATACGGAAGACGCCAAAGCGGCCTTGCTCGATCGGTGCGTTCATCGACGCCGAGATGGCCAACCCCAGGACGCGACGTGTGTCGGCGGGATCGATGATGCCGTCGTCCCACAGGCGCGCACTGGCGTAGTACGGATGGCCCTGGCGTTCGTACTGGTCGCGCACGGGTGCCTTGAAAGCCTCTTCATCCTCGGCGCTCCAGCTGCCGCCGCCGGCTTCGATACCGTCGCGTCGCACGGTGGCGAGCACGGACGCCGCCTGTTCGCCGCCCATCACGCTGATGCGCGCGTTCGGCCACATCCACAGGAAGCGTGCGCCATAGGCGCGGCCACACATGGCGTAGTTACCGGCGCCGAAGCTTCCGCCAATGACCACGGTGAACTTGGGTACGTGCGAACAGGCCACCGCGGTGACCATCTTCGCACCATCCTTGGCGATGCCTGCGTTTTCGTACTTGCGACCGACCATGAAACCGGTGATGTTCTGCAGGAACACCAGCGGCACGTTGCGCTGGTTGCAAAGCTCGATGAAATGCGCGCCCTTCTGCGCGGATTCGCCGAACAGGATGCCATTGTTGGCCACGATACCCACGGGGTAGCCGTGGATGTGCGCGAAGCCGGTGACCAGGGTCTTGCCGTAGCGCGCCTTGAACTCGTGGAACTCGGAGTCGTCGACGACGCGCGCGATGACTTCACGGATATCGAAGGGACGGCGCGTGTCCTCGGGGATCACGCCGTAGAGTTCCTCGGCGGAAAAGCGCGGCTCCAGGGGAGGACGCACGGCAAGCGGCATTTTCTTGATGCGGTTGAGCGAACCGACGATGTCGCGGGCGATCGCCAGCGCGTGGGTATCGTTCTCGGCGAAATGATCGGCCACGCCCGAGATGGAGGTGTGCACATCCGCACCACCGAGGGCTTCCGCGTCGACGACTTCGCCGGTGGCGGCTTTGACCAGCGGCGGACCGCCAAGGAAGATCGTGCCCTGTTCGCGCACGATGATGGTTTCGTCGCTCATCGCCGGGACGTAGGCACCGCCCGCGGTGCACGAACCCATCACCACGGCGATCTGCGCGATGCCCTGCGCGCTCATGCGTGCCTGGTTGTAGAAGATCCGGCCGAAGTGCTCGCGATCGGGGAAGACTTCGTCCTGCAGCGGCAGGAACGCGCCGCCGGAATCCACCAGGTAGACGCAGGGCAGGCGATTTTCCATCGCGACTTCCTGCGCCCGCAGGTGTTTTTTCACCGTCATGGGGAAGTACGTGCCGCCCTTCACCGTTGCATCGTTGGCCAGCACCACGACTTCCTGGCCCATGACCCGGCCGATGCCGGCGATCACGCCGGCTGCGGGCGCGGCGTCGTCATACATGCCATGCGCCGCGAGCGGCGCGATTTCAAGGAAGGGCGAGCCTGGATCGAGCAGGGCGCGGATGCGTTCGCGCGGCAGGAGCTTGCCGCGGGCCACGTGCTTCTCGCGTGCCTTGGCACCGCCGCCTTCGGCCGTGCGCCTGAGTGTTTCGCGCAGGTCGTCGGTGAGCGCCCGCAGCTTCAGGCTGGCAGCCTGGAAGTCGGCGGAGCGGGGGTCGATCTGCGAGTCGAGAATAGGCATGGGGGCGTTCGCGCGGGGACGAAACGACCATGATAGCGGGGCGGGCGGGTGCGCAAACGCTGCGGCGCGCCAAATTGCTACGTGTGGGAGCCGATTTATGTGGGAGCCGATTCATCGGCGAATGGGTGCTCGCCGCAGCTTGGCCCGCTGCCGCGGGATCGCCGATGAATCGGCTCCCACACAGAGCAACAAAAAAACGGCCACCCGAAGGTGGCCGTTTTCAGACTACAGAACGAAGCCGAGGCTTAGTTCTTCTTGTCGTCCTTTGCGCTCTTGGCGTTGGACGCAGCGTCCTTGGCCTGATCAGCCGACTTGTCGGCCTGGTCCGCAGCGTTGGCAGCGGCGTCCTTGGCGGCTTCCGGCGTACCGCCGGCGGTCGAGGCGGAAGCAGCAGCCTGGGCCTGGCCTGCGGCGTCCTTGGCCTGGTCGGCGGACTGCTGAGCCTGGTCGGCAGCCTGCGTGGTCGCGGCGTTCTGCGACTGGTCCGCGGCCTGCTGTGCCTTGTCAGCCTGCTGCTGTGCATCTGCAGCCGACTTCTGGGCGTCCTGCGCGGAATCCGTCGCGCCGTTGCTGCAAGCTGCCAGAAGCGCGACGAGCGCAGAGGCGAGAAGGGTACGCGTCAAATTCATGGTGTTTCTCCTTAGCCGTGGAATGCCGTTAGGCGGGCGTATTAATAGCCGAGTTGTTATTACTTAGCTACAGATCGAAAGGGTCTGCTTCAGGGCGGGTTAAAGCCCATGGAAAGCGCGTGATCGTTATGGAAACAACGCCCACCCGGTTTATCGACGCCAGGTTCACACCAGTTCAATGGCGATCGCCGTAGCCTCGCCGCCGCCAATACAAAGCGCTGCGACACCCCTTTTTGCCCCACGGGCTGTCAACGCATTGAGAAGAGTCACCACGATACGTGCACCGCTGGCGCCGATCGGATGGCCCAGGGCGCATGCGCCACCGTTGACGTTGATCTTGTCGTGCGGCACGCCGAGCTCGCGCATGACGGCCATCGGCACGACAGCAAAGGCCTCGTTGATTTCAAACAGATCCACGTCGTCGGCTTTCCAGCCGGCTTTTTCGAGGACTTTCGAAATGGCGCCGACCGGTGCGGTAGTGAACCACTCCGGTTCCTGCGAATGCGTGGCGTGCGCAACGATACGCGCCAGTGCGGTAATACCACGTGCCTTCGCATCGTCGGCATCGAGCAGGACGAGCGCGGCGGCACCGTCGGAGATGCTCGACGAACTGGCTGCCGTAATCGTGCCGTTTTCCTTGCGGAACGCCGCACGCAGGGTCGGGATCTTCGCGGTGTCGGAACGGCCCGGCTGTTCGTCTTCGGCGAAGTCCTGCGGACCCTTGCGGCCCTGGACGGTCACCGGAACGATCTCGTTGGCGAACGCGTTGGCTTTCTGCGCAGCCTGCGCACGCTCCACCGACGCGATGGCGTAAGCATCCTGTTCTTCGCGCGTAAAGGTGTACTTGTCCGCACACTTTTCGCCGAACACGCCCATCGACAAACCGTCGTACGGATTGGTCAGGCCGTCCCAGGCCATGTGGTCGACCAGCTGGCCGTCGCCATAGCGAATACCGGTGCGTGCGTTGACCATGTGCGGTGCATTGGTCATCGATTCCATGCCGCCGGCGACGACGACGCGTGCCGAGCCGACCTTGATCAGGTCATGGGCGAGCATCAGCGCCTTCATGCCCGAGCCGCAGACCTTGTTGATGGTGGTGCAGCCGGCCGAGACGGGCAGGCCGGCTTCGAGCGACGCCTGGCGAGCCGGCGCCTGGCCGAGGTTGGCGGGCAGCACGCAGCCCATGATCACTTCGCTGACGTCGGCCGGCGCAATGCCGGACTGCTCGAGAGCGGCGCGGATGGCAACGGCACCGAGCTTCGGCGTGGGGACGCCGGTGAACTGGCCGAGGAAGGAACCGATAGCGGTGCGCTTGGCGCCCGCGATGACGATCTCAGACATGGGAACTCCGTGGGACTCGCATGGCCGCCCGTGGGGGCGGAAAACCGGTCGAGTATCGCAGTGGGGGGCGGGGTGGGGCAATCTGCGCCGCCGCATCCCTGTGCGCTGCTGCACGTCTTCCTCGGGTGTGCTATGCGAGTATTCGCACCAGGGCGCCGCCGGGGGAGACCGGCCGCAAGACAGTGATGTCGAAATGAAGGGGTTGAACAAGTGATGGAAAGCAAGATTCCGCGTCAGCGGGAGTTGGCGATGGCCGTGTGCCTGAGCCTGGGGCTGGCCGCCTGTGGCGGCGGTGGCGGCGGTACCAAGAGCAGTGGGGGTGGCGTCGCCATCGCGCCCGTCAAGCCGCCGGTCACGCCGACGCAGCCCACCCAGCCCGATCCGCCGCTCGACACCCAGCTCTCGCTGACCGGCGCCAACGTGGCCCAGGCCGCCGGCTTCACCGGCAAGGGCGTCGCCATCGGCATCATCGACAGTGGTGTCACCTCGACGCATCCGGCGCTCGCCGGTCGCGTCACCGCCAATCTCACCTACGTCGATCCCAGCACGAACAACACGGGTGTCGACGATGTCGTCGGCCACGGCACGGCGGTCGCGCAGATTGCAGCAGGACGCGCTTTCGGCAAATTCGCCGGCGGTGTCGCCCCCGACGCGACCATCATTTCGGCCCGCATCATCAACGACAAGGCGCCGACCGACGACGGCTCCGGCCAGGGCAACCAGGCCACGAATTCCGACCCACTCGGCAAGGTCAACAGCGATGTGGTCGCTGCCGGCGCGAAAGTCATCAACAATTCCTGGGGCGGGGTGTACTGGAGCGCCACCGATAGCGCTGCCAACCAGAGCTTCCAGGGTGCGTACGCGCCGTTCACGGCCAACCATCTGTTCGTCTTTGCCGCCGGAAACGACAGCCGTGCCAATCCGTCCGATATCGCGGCCCTGCCTGCGAGAGCCGCGGGTATCGAACAAGGCTGGCTCGTCGTCGTCGCACTGGACAGCAACAACCCCACGCAGATCGCCTCGTATTCCAATCAATGCGGCATCGCGATGAATTACTGCCTGGCCGCACCGGGCGAGGTGATCACCGCGTCGGCCACGTCGACCACCGCGAACACGTCCTATCAAGTCTGGACGGGAACCTCGCTGGCCGCACCCGAGGTGTCGGGCGCCGCCGCGGTGGTCATGCAGGCCTTCCCGTCGCTGAGCGTGAACTCGGTTCGGCAGATCATTCTCGGTACGGCGGACGATCTCGGCGTCGCAGGCCCCGATACGGTCTATGGCTACGGCGCCTTGAATGTCGGGCGCGCCATTCGTGGCCCGGCGACGTTCGACTGGGGCGACTTCCAGGCGGCGACGTCCGCCGGCCAGGACATGGCCTTCGTCAACGACATCAAGGGCGCGAACGGCCTCGTCGTCACCGGCAACGGCAAGCTGACTCTGTCGGGCAACAACACGTACGCCGGCGGTACCACGGTGAACGATTTCGCCACGGTGGAGGCGATGAACGCGATTCCGGGCAGTGCCTACACCAATGGTTCGGGCACCTTGATCGCGCATGGCAATATCGCCGGCGGCGTCATCAACAACGGACAACTGGCCACGCTGGATGTGTCGACCCACGTGGGCGGCGATTTCTCCCAGGCGGCCAATGGCCGGCTGTCGCAGAAGCTGGGCGCCCCGCTCATCGTCAGCGGCAAGGCGTATCTCGGTGGTGACTTCTACGTCGCGGGTGCCGTGCCGGGCTATACGGTGACATCGCACCAGCAGGTACTCACGGCGAACGCGATCTCCGGCACGTTCGCCACGCTGACCCAGGGCCCCGGTGTCTTCCTCAGCTCGACGCTGCAGTACCTACCGCAGGAAGTCTGGCTCAACACCACCTCGCTCAGCATCACCCAGGTGGCGACGACGAGCATGTCGCAGTCGGTGGCCGCGGTGAATTCGGCGCAGCGCCTGGACGGTGCCTTCGCGCAGATCACGGCCAGCCTGGCCAACGGTTCGCCCACGGCGGCATCGGTGGATCCGCGCACGCTGATCGCGGCGGGAAGCATCCAGCAGTCCTCGACACAGAAGGTGGCACAGGCGTCGCTGGAATCGCTTTCCGGCCAGCTGTATGCGGCGAGCACGGCAGTGACGCTTGCGGGTATCGAAGCGGGCAATGAAGCGCTGATCAACCATCTCGACCAGCAGGGCCCGACGGGCGCCTGGACACAGTCGCTCGGTTCGCAGGGCGGCCTCAGCCGCGCGGGCTTCGGCAACGTGAACTTCAACCTCGACGGTGGCGTGGTCGGCAACGACGTCAAGCTCGGCAGCAACGGTCTCGCCGGTGTGGCGGTCAGCCAGATGCGCAGTACGGGGCAGCTGTCCGGCAGCCTGGATCGGCAGACCAATCGTGCGACGGAAGGCATGCTGTACGCCGGTTCGCGCGGCGCCAACTGGTACGGCGTGGGCCGCTTCGGCTTCGGCAGCTTCCGTGGCGATACGCAGCGCCTGCTGCGTCTGGGTGACCAGGGTACGTTCGCGGGTGCGGACAACAACGGTCGCTACAACGTGGCCTATGGCGAGTTCGGCTATCGCGCCAACGTCGGCGCCTTCACGCTTACGCCATACGTGAACACCGAGTTCGCCAGCATCCGTCGCGCGGGATTCCAGGAAGCCGGCGGCGATGGCTTCGGCCTGGCCGCGGATGGCCAGACGACTTCCCGCTGGCAGGCCGGTTTTGGTCTGCGTGCCGGAAGCACGTGGCTGACCTCGTACGGCAAGCTGCGTGTCGACGCCAAGCTCGGTTGGCAGAACGCCTTTGCGACGAAGGGCGAAGTGTTCTCGGCGCGCTACAACGGCATCGCGCAGTGGGCACCGGTCGACGGCATCGGCCTGTCGCGTCGCGCGGGTACCGCAGGCTTCACGATGGCCATGGACCTGAGCGAACGCTCACAGTTCGCCATGGACGTGGATCAGCGCTTCGCCGATCGCGATCACTCGCACTCGGCAAGCCTGAGCTATCGCCTGGCCTGGTGACAAAAAAAAGGCCGCCCCACCTTCGCGTGGGAGCGGCCGATGTCGCAAAACGAAAGCTGTGCTCGTTATGACTTGCCGTGGAACAGCTCGCGTCCGATAAGCATGCGACGAATTTCGTTGGTACCTGCACCGATTTCGTAGAGCTTCGCATCGCGCAACAGGCGCCCCGCGGGGAACTCGTTGATGTAACCGTTACCGCCGAGCGACTGGATCGCCTCGAGAGCGACCTTGACCGCATTGGTCGAGGCATTGAGCAGGCAGGCCGCCGGATCGATGCGCGACTTCACGCCGTTGTCGAATTGCTGAGCCACCATATACGCGAAGCCGCGTGAAGATTGCAGTGCGGTGTACATGTCGGCCACCTTGGCCTGCATCATGCCGAACGTGCCGATCGGCGCGTTGAACTGCTTGCGCTCGCGCACGTACGGCAGCACGAGGTCCACGGCGGCCTGCATGATGCCGATCGGGCCGCCGGAGAGCACCAGGCGCTCGGTGTCCAGACCACCCATGAGCACGCGGACGCCTTCGTTCACCTCGCCGACGATGTTCTCGGCGGGAATTTCACAGTTGTCGAAGACCAGCTCGCAGGTGTTCGAGCCGCGCATGCCGAGCTTGTCGAGCTTCTGCGCGGTGGAGAAGCCCTTCATGCCCTTTTCGATGATGAAGGCGGTCATGCAGCGGCTGCCGGCGGGACGTGGCGCGGTGCGCATGTAGACCAGCAGGACGTCGGCGTCGGGACCGTTGGTGATCCACATCTTCGTGCCGTTGGCGACCCAGACGTCGCCGACGAGCTCGGCGCGGCAGCTCATCGAGCCGACCACGTCGGAACCGGCACCGGGCTCGCTCATCGCCAGCGCGCCCACCCACTCACCGCTGGTGAGCTTGGGCAGGTACTTGCGGCGCTGCTCGTCGTTGCCGTTGTGGTAGATGTTCTGCACGCACAGGTTGGAGTGCGCACCGTAGGAGAGGCCGACCGAGGCCGAGGCGCGGGAAATCTCCTCCATCGCGATCATGTGGGCGAGGAAGCCGAGGCCGGAGCCGCCGAATTCCTCGGGCACGGTCACGCCGAGCAGGCCCATCTCGCCGAACTTCAGCCAGAGGTCTTCCGGGAAGACGTTTTCGCGATCGATGCGATCGGCGCGTGGGGCGATTTCCTTCTCGGCGAAGGCGTGGACGCTTTCGCGCAGGAGGTCGAGGTCTTCACCGAGGGAAAACGGGCGCATACGTGCAACTCCGGGGGGATACGGGGAAAAAGCTTCCCATCGTAACGCGCCGGGGACGCCAATCCACGGCGCGACGCAGCAATCAGGCCTCCGGCATGGCTGCGATGCGGTCGTGGACTCGAACCAGGAGGAGGCACTGGCGGTCCACCAGCCGCACGGCCTCGGGGGCCGCCGTGACACGCAGCGAGGTGCCAACGAGGAAGGCCGAGGTGCTCAGTAGCGGGGCGGGCGAACCGGCCCGTACGTGCTCGGCGAGGGCGTCCAGGCCATGGGTGATCCGCCGGGCGAGCGCCTCAACGGCGGCGGCATCGTCCGCGGCCAGGGCCTGGCGGTGGGCACCCAGGGTGGACAGGTGCGCCAGACCGGCCTGGAGGGCGGTGAGCAGGCGCAGTGCGCGCTCGCCACGTTCCCTTGGGTGACCTGGTTCGGCAAGCAATTCGGTCACGTTGCCGGCAACGGCGGCCTGCGCGGCGTGCGCGTCGCGGCGGGCGACGCGGTAGGACAGATCGTCGGCCTTCCCGGTCCGGTATTGCGCCGCTATGCGCTCGAGGTAGCGCCCGTAGGCAAGCAGGGCGTCGGCCACCACGTCGTCGAGACGGCGTACACGCCAGTCCGGGAGGACAAAGCGGATCCCCCCGGCGGCGACGAGGGCGCCCAGCAAGGTGTCGAGCAGTCGCGGGCCGATGGCGTCGTAGCCCGCACCGACGCGGTCGAAGCAAAGCAGGACGAACAGCGTGATGACGGCGGTCGCCAGGGCGTAGCGACGGAAGCGGAAGGCGAAGAAACCGGCGCCGGTGGCGACCAGGACCGGCAGGCGCCAGTCGCCGCCGGGCATCAGGCGAAGCATGGCCCAGCCCGCCACGAGGCCTGCGGTGGTACCCACCACCCGTTGGACGAGGCGACGGCGCGTGCTGCCGTAGCTCGGCTGGCAGACGAAAAGCGTGGTCAGCAGGATCCAGTAGCCGTGCGTGGGATGCAGCGCGAGCATGAGCAGGTAGCCGCCGAGCATGCCGGCGGCCAGACGCACGGCATGACGAAAATGCATGGAGCGCCGGTTGAGCCGGATGCGCACGCGGGCGGCGGCGTCCTTCAGCGACGACGGCTCGTTGCCTTGCAGCGACGTGTCCATATCCTGCGGCAGACTGCCTTCATCCTCGATCGCGGCCTGCAGGTGTTCCATATTGTCCATCAAGGCGGAGAGGGCGTCGCCGATGGCTTGATCGGGTGGGTCGCTGCGCCGGCGGTATGCCATGGCCTCGCGCAGGTCGTCCAGGGCGCCTCGTGGCAGGGCGATGGAGCTCAGCGGTGCGATGCGCCGTATGGCGTCGGCACGCTCCCGGCACGCGATCGCCTGCAGGCGAAGCAGGCGCCCGAAACGGAACATGAGGTCGCTGTGGTACAGCGCGTCGGCGAGTTCGTCGTAGGGATAGTGCGAGGAGCTGATGCGCTCATGGATGTCCTGCGCGACGAAGAACATGGCCAGCCTTGCCGCGCTGCGTCCTCGCGGTTGTCGTCGGCCGATGCGGTCGATCAGCGCGGTGCGTGCGTCGGTCAGGGCTTCGACGGTGCGCAGGTTGCGCTTCGAAAATTCGACGTCGAGGGCGTCACGGTCGAGGCCGTGCACGGGTTCGAAGAGCGCAGCCTTGGCTTCGATGAGCACAGCGAGCGATTCGAACAGGCGTGCCAGCGAATGACGTACTGCACGCTGCGGGGCGAGCGCGCTCCAGATCAACGAAAGCAATCCGTACCACGCCGCACCGGCAAGGATGGCCAGCGTGCCCTCGTTATCGGTGCCTGCCGCGGCCGCATCGGAGGCGATCATGGTGTAGACCGAGAGGATCAGCGTGGCGGTGGCGATGGTCGCATAGCGACCGCTGGCCGCGCCGAGCATCACGAGGATGAAGGTTCCCAGCGGCAGCGCGACGGCGAAGAAGATGGGTTGGCCGATCAGGGCTTTCACGCCGGCAGCGGCCGCGGCGAAGCAGAGGAGGGTGACGACGAGCCCGCGCAACCGTCCGCGCCAGGCATCGTCGGTCTCGGCCAGCGCACAGGCGATGGCGCCGAGGAGCGCGGGGACGATGGCGCTGGCGGGGCCGACGGTCGTGCACCATGCCGTGATGCCCGCTAACGCGAGGAAAGTGCGAAGGACATCGGCGAAGCGGTCGGATTCGGCGAGATGACGTAAGGAGGGCATGGCCTTACTTTACCGTGCAGCGCGTATGGCGTCCCGGATCTAAAGCCCTCGCGCGGCCTGGAGACGGCCGAATTCCCGCGCTACCGTGCGCGGCGCGATCTTTGTACCTTCCCAGTAAAACAACTTCTCGATCCACTCCGCAGCTGCCACATCACCGAGAAGAAAGGCGCGCAGGTAATACCTCGCCGCTTCGTTGTAACTCTGTCGGATTCCCCATCCCCGGTAGTAAGACACGGCAAGGTCCGAACAGGCGGAAGCGATGTTTTCGTCGGCGGCGAGGCGGAGTAGCCTGTTGCCCTCCTTCAGGTTCCGTCGCACATACGTGCCGTGCAGGAGCCAGGTCGCGATCGCGTATATCGACATTCCGTCACCGTCATCCGCAGCCGCTCTCAGCAAGGAGTAGGCGGCAGCCTCGTTGCCCTCGCGCTGCATGAGGCGAAGGGCCCGCTGATAGCGAGGGTCGACACCGGGCGCGCTCGCATACGCGCTATCCATTGTCAGCAAAGCCCGCCGTTGACCGCCAGGACCTGCCGCGTGATGTACGCCGCCTCCGGACTGATCAGGAAGCGCACGGCCGCGGCGACTTCTTCCGGCGTGCCCGTACGCTCCATCGGGATGACCTTGAGGATTTGCTCCACCGGTACGTCCGGGTCGAGCATGTCCGTATCGATCAGGCCAGGTGCCACGCAGTTCACCGTGATCTTGCGCTTGGCCAGTTCCACGGCAAGTGCTTTCGCCGCACCGATGACACCGGCCTTCGACGCGCTGTAATTGACCTGCCCGCGGTTGCCGATGATGCCGGAGACCGAGGTGATGCAGACGATGCGGCCGGGCTTGCGGCGACGAATCATCGGCATCACCAGCGGGTGCAGCACGTTGTAGAAGCCGTCGAGGTTGGTCCGCAGCACCTGATCCCAATCCTCGGACGTCAGGCCGGGGAAGGCCCCGTCACGCGTGAGACCCGCGTTGCAGACCACACCGTAGTAGGCGCCGTGCTCACCGACATCGGCTTCCAGTGCCGCCGCCGACGCTGCGCGGTCGGCAATATCGAATTGCATGACGCGCGCCGCACGGCCCTTGGCGATGATCTCGGCGACGACGGCGTCGGCTTCCTCGCGCCGCGAGCGGCAGTGCACGACGATGTCGTAGCCGGCATCGGCGAGGTTCAGCGCGATGGCGCGGCCGATACCGCGGCTGGAGCCGGTGATGAGGACGGTGTCGTTCATGGCGCGGTTCCCTTGGAATCGAGAGTGTTGCGTGGATCGAGAAAGGGGGTCGGATCCGGCGGGCTGAACACCGTCAGGCGCGCCTCGGCGTGCACGCCCGCGGTATCGACGCGACAGCTGAAGGCGGCCATGCCATCGTCGTCATGGAAGGTTCGCACGGCTTCGATGACGAGCCTCGCCCCGATCGCGAAGACATCGGCGTCCACACGATAGCTGCGCGTGCCCAGCAGGAAGCCGGGGCGGATCGTCCCACCGGCGGCGAGCACCTGGCAGCCGTTCCAGGCGGCGATCGTCTGCGCCATCAACTCGATGCCGGCCCAGCCAGGCAAACCGTCGGCCTCGATGAATGCGTCGCCTTTGCGGATGACGCGCTCGCAGACGATGCGTTCGGCGTCCCATTCCACCACCCGGTCCAGCAGGATCATGCGTCCCGCGTGTGTGAGCAATTGTTCGACAGGCCACAGGGTCATGGTGCGTTCGCCAGGATCAGGCTCGCGTTATTGCCGCCGAACGCGAAGGAGTTGCTCATCAGGTGACGTCGACCTGGCGACAGGCGGCTGTCGCGGTCGGTGAAGGCCAGTGGCGGAAGCGACGGGTCGACTTCACCATCCCACACGTGTGGCGGCAGGCGCCGCTGACGATCGGTAAGGGCGAGCCAGCAGAACGCCGCCTCGAGCGCGCCGGCGGCGCCGAGCGTATGGCCGGTGAGCGCCTTGGTCGAGGAGCACGGTACGGGACGACCGAAGGTCGCAGCGATGGCGCGGCTTTCCATGGCGTCGTTGTGTTCGGTGGCGGTGCCGTGCAGGTTCACGTAGTCGATCATGCCCGCATCCAGGCCCGCGGACGACAGGGCCCGTGCCATGGCATCGGTGGCACCGCGACCTTCCGGTTCCGGGGAGGACATGTGGTAGGCGTCGGAACTCGCGCCGCCGCCGAGAAACGCCACAGGCGCGTTCTCGCGCGTCATCAGGAACACGGCGGCGGCCTCACCGATGTTGATACCGTCTCGCAGGCGTGAAAACGGTCGGCAGCGCGCTGCCGCCGTGGCTTCCAGCGCGTGGAAACCGTTCGTCGCCAGGCGGCACAGGGTATCGGCACCGCCGCAGATCACGGCGTCGCATAGTCCGGCCTTGAGCAGGCGTTGGGCGCTGAGCAGGGCGCGGGCACCGGACGTGCAGGCAGTGGATATGCCGTAGGCCGGGCCGGCGACGCCCAACCACTCGGCGAGAAAGGCCGCCGGTGCACCCAGCTCCTGGTCGGTATACCGATAGTCCTCCGGCCACGCCCCCGTCCGGCCACGCGTCGCGATGCTACACGTCGCTTCCTCGATGCCGGTGGTGCTGGTGCCGATGACAATACCGACGCGCTCGGCGCCGAAGCCTGCGATCGCGTTGCGGAGGTCCGCCTCGATCTCTTGCGCGGCGAGCAGCAGCAGGCGGTTGTTGCGCGTGTCTCGGTGCGAGAGTTCTGCGGGAAGCTGGGGCAGCGTGGCGGAGGCTCGGCCGACGGGAAGCGTCTGTCCCGGCACCCAGCCGTCCAGATCGCCTATGCCGTGATCGGCGGCGTGGAACAGCGCTTCTGCCACCGGCTGCTTGCCCGCACCGAGCGAGCACACGACACCAAGGGCGTTCAGGTAGGTCGTCATCCGATCAGCCCGGCTTGCGCGCGGCAACGTTTACCAGGGTCTCCTCGCGCTTGCCCACGGGCGGCGCGGCCTTGATGCCCCAGCGTTCCAGCAGGCCGAAATCTTTTGCCCGGCTCCACCAGAGATAGGGCAAGGACACCTGAGCATCCGTGAAGACGAACCCGCGGGCGCGCAGCATCGCGACATACTCGTCGGCCGTCTTCTGCACGTGCATCGGGTGGCGGAAGAACCAGCGGATCACCCAGCTGTCGATGTACGCCTTGGTGGACTCGGCGAACAGCAGCAGCCCGCCCGGCTTGAGCACGCGCCAGAACTCGTCGAGCGCGCGTTCCTGCTCGACCAGGTGATGGAAGGTCTGGTGACAGAAGACCGTGTCGACGCTGGCGTCGGCAAGGTCGATGCGTGCGCAGTCACTCGTGAACAGCTCCACGTCGATGCCTTCACGCGCGGTCTCTTCACGGGACAGGTCGATACTGTGTGGATCCGCATCCAGACCGAGCATGCGCGTGGGGGCGAACACGTCACGCAGATACCGGAACGAGCGACCCTGGCCACAGCCGACATCGAGCAGCGTGCCACCCTGCGGCACGGGTTCGCCGGCCAGGCGCTTGAGGTCATTGATGGCCACCCGCAGTACGTGGTGCTGCCAGGTATGGGTGCGCAGGAAGACGAAACCGATCCGGGTTTCCTCGACATAAGTGGCGCTGGCGTACTTCATCGGTGAGGCGTCCATGGCGATCAGGGTGACGAATGACGCGCCAGATGGCGCTCGATGTCGTCGATGAAAACGGAAGGGGAGACCAGCTGCATCTCGCCGTCGGCGAGCTTGACCGCGACCTGGATGGTGCTGGCCCGGGTCAGTCGCTCGCCGCTGGCGGCGTCGCTGAGGGTGTAGTGAATTTTCAGGCGGTTCTGCCATTCGACCAGTTCGGCGCGCACGACCAGGGCCTGGCCGAAGCGCGCGGCTCGCGCGTAGCGCAGCTGCAGGTCGATGATCGGCCACGCATAACCCGTGTCCTTCATGCGTACATAGCCGTGGCCGAGCGCATCGAGCAAGGCACAACGCGCGATCTCGAGATACTTCACATAGTGGCCGTGCCAGACGACCTCCATCGAATCGACATCGAAGAAGGGAACGGTCAGCTCGGTATCGACGGCGAATACACCGTTAGCGCGCATCGGGGGCTCCGTTCGTACCGTGCCAGTACGCGTGGAAATTGAACCATTGCAGCGGCGCAGCGAGGCAATGCTGGGCGAGCCACGCGGCATAACGGGTGACGGCGCCGGCAATGGCGGCATCGCGTGTCGAACGCTCCCACGTGGAAGCGTCGTCGAATCGGCGCAGGTGGATCGTGTAACGGCCTGCGCGCTTGAGGCAACAGACCAGGTTGACCGGGCATCGCAGCATGGCGGCCATCAACCAGGGGCCTTGCGGAAAGGCGGCCGGCGCGCCGAGGAAATCGGCGTTCACGCGGCGACCGCCATGTTCGGGGACGCGGTCGCCGGCGATGGCGACCCATTCCCCGCGCTCCAGGCGTTGCGACAAGTCCATCATCGCGGCGGTATCGAGGTCGCCGACATGCATCAGGCGCAGGCGACGGTCGCCCGATTCGCCGAGCAGGCGGTTGAAGTGCGCCGCGTTCGGCAGGTGCATGAGCACGTTCAGCGCGACGCCTTCGCCGATCTCGGCCATGGCCCGGCACACGTCCAGGTTGCCCAGGTGGGTGCAGACCAGCAGCTGCCCGCGGCCGCCCGAACGGAGGGCATCGCGCACCCCGTCGGGATCGTCCATGTCGACCGAGGACAGGCACAGCTTGCCCCGCCAGACGTCGAAACGATCGAGCATGCATTCGCCGAAGGCGAGGTACTGGGCAAGCACGGGACCCGTGCGCGGAAAGAGGTCGGCGCGTCCGCTCCAGGCCGCCAGTCGCTGCTGGTAGTCGGCGACGATGCGCCGCGTGCCGCGACCGGTCACGAAGAAGTACAGCACGATGAGATAGATCACCGGCGCGACCGGTCGACGCCCGAGCAGGCGCACGGCGATCGAGGTGAGCTTCATGCCGAGAAAGCTCCCGCGCTCCCTTTTGGCGGCCCAGTGTGTGGCGGCGGCATCAGGCATGGGCGCCTTCCAGGCGCAGGTGCGCGGAAGAGTAGTGTGCGTCGCCGGTGCGGTAGGCGAAATGCAGGCGTTCGCGAACGGCGTCGTAACGCAACGTCAGCTCGATACGATCCCCCGGACGGAGCAGGCGCTGGAATTTCAGCGCGTCGATGCCACGGCACGTCGTCGGAGTACCGAGTCGCGGCGCCGCGAAGGCGAGCGCCCAGCCGATCTGGACCACGCCCGGGAGTACCGGCGCATCCGGAAAGTGCTCGGCGAAGCAGGCCAGGTCCAGCGGCAGCTCGAGCTCGATGACATGCGTGTCGCCGTCCAGGCGTTCACCGAGCACCCGTGGCAGGGTCGGCAAGGCGGCCTGCAGTAGCGCATCCGCTCGGGCGACGTCCGGCAGGACATCGACGAAGCGCCAGACCATCGGCGTCGACAAGGCATCGTCGCCGGCGGCCTGCTGGCCCAGTTCGTTGATGACGCCGGCACGGCCGTGGCGTAGCAGGGCGGTGCGTCCCGCGTGAGCCAGCTCCACGACCATGCCCGGCCCCAGCTTGCCGGCGTAGCCACCCGCTGCATCCGCGACCCAGGGATGCGAGAGCAGGCGTTGGGCCGCGCCGTCCATCGGTGCCTTGTTGATCCGGCGACGCAGGCGCTGCCGCAACATCCACTCGCCCAGGAAAAGGACGCCCATCACCGAATACGCCAGGATGCCGTTGTAGAAGGTCCACCACGACAGCGGCCCCCACTTGGCGAGAAGGCCGGAGGCGGTGCCGTTGAGGAAGAAGAACGCCACCCATACCCAGGTGACCTTGCGCGTGTAGCGCACGGCCACCGGCGGCAGGTCGGGTTCGGTGACGCGGGCGATGCGCTCGATCATCGGCGGCCCGAACTTCAGGCTGAGCCCGAACGCGGCCAGCAACAGCGCGCAGATCAGGCTGGGATACCAGCGCAGCAGGTCGTCCTCACCCCCGAAGGCCAGCACCGCGCAGTAGACCAGGGTGACACCGAGCATCCAGCGACCGCCGGGCTGGTGCCACAGGGCAGGCGCGCGCACCAGCCACAAGCCGCCGAGAATCAGCCCGAAGATCGGCGTGGACACATGATCCATGCCGAAATAGACGATGAAGGGATAGAGCACCCCGACCAGCAGGAGGACGAGGCTGCTCAGCTTGCGCATGGGGCCCGGTTCGCTTCGACGTAGTGGGCGAGGCTCGACACCGTTTCGAAATGACGCCGCGCGTCACGCGAATCCGAGGCGATTTTCAGGCCGTAACGCTGTTGCAGCGCGAGGGCGAGTTCCAGCGCATCGACCGAGTCCAGACCGAGCCCCTGGCCGAACAAGGGTTGGTCCACGGTGATGTCGTCCACTTTCAGGTGGTCGAGGGCGAGGGTTTCGATGATGAGTCCGGCGATATCCCGTTCGAGGTCGTTCATGCCTTGAGTTCCCTGGCGTAGAGGTGATGGAGATGTTCGTTGAGGCGACGCGAGGCTATCGGCCCGGGAGCGTGTTCGCTGAAGGCCGCCACCGGAATATCGTCGCCGACGCGGATATGCACATGCACGCGGCGGCGCGGCACCCTGTACCAGGGCTCGGCCTTGGTCAGCGTGGTCGGTACCACCGAGATGAACACCGGAGTCACGATGCGGGCACCGCGCACCGCGATGGCAGCGGCACCGCGGTGAAAAACGGGATCCTTGCCGGGCGTGGTGCGCGTGCCTTCGGGAAAGATGATCAGCGTCTGGCCGTCGCGGAGCACATCGGCGGCGCGGTCGAGCATCTCGGCGCTACCGTCGTTGCTGATGTAACCGGCCGCGCTGACAGGACCACGCATGCACGGGTTCTTCCACAGGCTGTGCTTGACCACGCAATTGGCTTCCGGCACGTGGCCGAGCAGGTAGACCACATCGATCAGGGAAGGGTGATTGGCGACGATCATCTGGCCGGGCAGGCCAAGGCGTTCCACGCCATCGAAGCGAAAGGCGACCGTGCCCGTCCGGTACATGAACTGCGAGTGCAGCCAGAACGCGCGGCCTACCGTTCGCCGCGCGCGCCGCCGGCGCACGGCCTCCGGTCCGGGCCAGGCGAGGACGAAGGGCAGCACGGCCACGCGGAGCACGATGCCACCGAGGCCGAACAGGGCGAAACTCAGGGCGGTGCAGAGGAAGCGCCAGGCCCAGAAATCGCCTCGGCGGGTCACGGTACCGGCTGCCATGTCCATCGTCGTGTCTTCCACGGGTGGTCGAGGGGCGCGCCGTCGTGCAGTGCGCGAACGAAACGCAGGGCATGCGGGCCCTCTGCCGACGGTTCACCTTCCGTATTACCACGAAGCGACAGCCGCCAGCGCGGACCCTCAGCCGATCCGTCGGCGTGTGAGACGCGCAGGGCGACAGCGTAGGAAAACGGTACGTCGTCGATCCAGCCGTCATAGGCTGATGCGGGGCGTTCCTCGGCGATCACGACGACCACGGCCGGGGCGCCATCGCCCAGCAGGGCCGCGGCCTCGACGATGGCATGCTCGAAGGTATCGGCCTCACCGGCGATCGCCACGGACTCGCCTCGCTGGCCGCGCAGGATCGACCACTGCCCGGCGATCGCGTTGTGCACGGACAGTCCGAACTGCGTGGGCGACAGTGGCGCCTCGCGGCCGATCTCGTCGAGCATGGCGAAGGTGCGCGTGGTCTCGCCGTGTCGCGAGGCGAAGACGAAAGGAAGTTGCTCGTCGTCCGCGCACATCGGCCACGCCGTATGCATCACGATACGTGCGAGGCGACTGAGGCGACGGCGCTGCATCGGCGCGACGAAGTCGCAGGAGGGCTGCTCACCGTCGTCGTCCAGAGGGCGAGGCGACGCCGACCACGCAGCCCAGTCGGAGGGATCGTCGACGCCGGGCGCCCACGCTCGCCAGCGCTCGATAGTCAGCTCGATCATGCATCTGCCCCGGCGTAACGGCGGAAAACCAGGGCGGCGCAGCTGCCGCCGAAGCCGAAGGTGTTCGACATCACGCTGTCGACGGGCAAGGCCAGTTCACCGTCGATCAAGGGCGCATCGGCGAAGGCGGCATCGCGCGTGAGCGGTGTCGCGCCGCCGAGCAGTACGCCGTGCTCCATCATGGCGATCGACGCGATGGCGTCGAGGGCGCCGGCGGCGGCTGGAGCGTGACCGGTCAGGCCCTTGATCGAGGACATCGGTGGCACGGCGTGGCCGCGTTCGCCGAAGACCTGGCTCAGCGCCTGCCACTCGGCGAGATCGCCGTGCACGGTGGCGCAGGCGTGCGTGTTGACGTAGTCGGGCAGCACGCCGGCGAGGTCGATGGCCTCGCGCATCGCGTCGGCCATGCCGGCAGCCTCGGGGCTGACCATCCCGTCCGGGTCCGAGGCCGCACCGTAGCCCACGAGTTCGGCCAGGATGCGCGCGCCGCGCGCACGTGCATGGTCGAGTGATTCCAGCACCAGCACGCCAGCACCACCGCCGAGGACGATGCCATCGCGATCGGCGTCGTAAGGGCAGGCCACCCGCTCGCCGGCCACGCTCGTCGTCGACAGCGCGTTCATCACGTCGAAGCACATCGCGGCCTTGTCGTGCAGTTCTTCGGCGCCACCGCAGACGACGATCTCCTGCCGCCCGAGCTGGATGAGTTCCATCGCCTGGCCGATCGCATGCGTCGCGCTCGTGCACGCCGAGCTGACCGTGAAGCCGCGTCCGCCGAAGCCGAAGGCGTGGGTGAGCGTGGCGGCCACTGCGCTACCCATGCTTCGCGGCACGATGAAAGGCGAAAGGCGCGAGATGCCGCGCGCATGGAACATGTCCAGGCCCGCTTCGTATTCGGAAAGGGCGGCCGACGCGCCCATCACGATGCCGACGTCGCGCTCGCGAATCCGGGCGTCGTCCAGCCCCGCTTCGTCGAGCGCTTCGCGAGTGGCGTGCCAGGCGTATTCCGCGGCCTGCGGCAGATACCGACGCAGCTTGCGATGGGGCGGCTCGAGGTCGCCGGTATCGGCAGGCGCGCCGACGCGGCAGCGCATACCCAGGGCGGCGAAATCGGGCATGTCGCGAAAGCCCGCGCGGCGCTCGCGCAGGCCATCGAACAAGGCATGACGGTCCGGGCCCAGACAGGACACGGCACCCATGCCGGTGACGACGACCCGCTTCATCAGCCGCAGGCCTTGAAGATCAGCGACGTATTGATGCCGCCGAAGGCGAAGTTGTTGTTCATCACGTAACCGGTGCGGATCTCGCGGCCCTCGCCGGTGAGATAATCCAGCGGGGCACATTCGGGGTCAGGCGCATCCAGGTTGATTGTCGGCGCAAACCAGCCGCCACGCATCATCTCGATCGCCCACCAGGCTTCCATCGCGCCGCAGGCGCCGAGGGTGTGGCCGACGTAGCTTTTCATCGAGCTGATCGGCACGCCGGTGCCGAGCACGTCCGCCGTGGCATGGCTTTCCGCCACATCACCGCGATCGGTCGCGGTGCCGTGCGCACTCACGTAGCCGATCGCCGCGGGCGGCAGGTCGGCATCGGCGAGCGCCATGCGCATGGCCGCAGCCATCGTCTCCCGTGTGGGTTGCGTAATGTGCTGACCGTCGGAGTTGGTGCCGAAGCCGGCGATCTCCGCGTAGATGCGTGCGCCGCGTGCGACGGCGTGTTCGTATTCTTCGAGGACCAGCGTGGTGGCACCTTCGCCGACGACGAGTCCGTCGCGCTTCGCATCGAACGGGCGCGGCGTCACCTGTGGCGTATCGTTACGCGTGCTCGTCGCGAATAACGTGTCGAACACGGCGGCTCCGGGGCCGGACAGCTCTTCGGCACCGCCGCAGAGCATCATCGTCTGCTTGCCGTTCTGGATCGCTTCGTAGCCATAGCCGATGGCCTGGCTGCCGGACGTGCAGGCGCTCGACGTGGTGATGATGCGACCCTTCAGGCCGAAGAACACGCCGACGTTCACGGCCGTGGTGTGGGCCATCATCTGGATGTAGCTGGTCGCGGTGACGCCTTGCATGGAGCCGGTCTCGAGCATGCGCCCAATGGTCTTCGCCGGCTCGATGCTGCCGCCGGACGAGCCATAGGCCACACCCATGCGGCCATCGGTGATGTCGGGGTTGCCAAGCAGACCGGCATCGTCGAGCGCACGCTCGCTGGCGGCGACAGCAAGCTGGGCCACGCGGCCCATCGAGCGCACGTGTTTCCTGGACCAGTTCGACGGCAAGCTGAAATCGTCGACGGGGCAGCCGAGTCGTCCGTTCAGCGCGTCGAAGTAATCCCATTCGTGCATACGGCGCACGGCGTTGCGGAACTGTCGCAGGCGCGCCTGGATGGTGGTCCAGTCGTGGCCGAGCGGGGTGATGCCGCCGATGCCTGTAACGACGACGCGTTTCATCGCGCGACCTCCGGTGTCGTGTGCTGCGTTGTTCATGCGGTTCGATTCTTCGGTGCGGGGGCGCTTACCGGCGCAAGCAGCGCGGTGAAGCCGATCCCGAGGAGCAGGGTGAGGCCAAAGTGTCTCAGGGCCGGCATCGTGCTGAGCGCGAGCAGGCCGAAGGAAAGCAGGGCGGTGACCGCCGAGAGCAGGACGCCGGCGTACGCCGCGCCCGGCAGGTGGGCGACATGTGGTTCGCCCTCACGCAGGAAGACCGCGTAGTTGGCGCCGACGCCGAGGACGAGCATCAAGGCCATGACGTGGAACAGGGTGAGGGGTTCACCGAGATAGCCCAGTGCAGCCACGCTGAGCACGATGCCGAGGGCGGGCGGCAACAGGACGCGCCACGCGGCGCGCACCCCGTAGCGCCACAGGAAGGCCAGTCCGACGAGCGCCAGTGCGCCGCCGAGCCAGACGTCGGCATAGCCGCGATAACGCCCGAACAGGGCGGTGATGCTGGCCGGCTTGTCGACCAGCGAAACGCCCGGCAGGCCATCGGCCGCCGCGCGAAGCAGGTTTGCGTCGTCCTGGCCCTGCGGCACGACGATGCTGCCGACGCCATGCTCGCCGCCGCTCATCCACAGATAGCGAAACGGCGTGTAAGCGGGCATGGCCAGCCAGTCGTCGAGCGTGAATGCCCGGCCGGGCCAGGCCGCGACGAAGCCGGCGCTCCCGTCCGCGCGGAAGCCGGCCTGGCCCAGCCATGCGGTCATGCGCTCGCGCGGCGTGAACAGTGGCGCGAGCGCGGCGATGTTCGATGCCTGCCGACGCGCCGACGGCAGCATCGCGGTGAGCCCGGTCCAGCCGCCGAGCTTGCCATCGGCGACCCAGGCCTGCAGCCGGTCGGTCAGCGCCTCCTCGCGCTGGAGGACTTCCTCGGCGCTGGCGCCTTCGACCAGCCAGAACTGACTGCCACCGCCGAAGCCGGCGACGTCGCGAATGGTCGCTGTCTGCGTTTCCAGCGCCTTCGGCGGCGAGATGAGCAGATGGATATCGTCGTCGTGGCCCAGACGCAGCCAGCCCGGTATGGCGACCACGCAAAGCATGGCCACGCCGAGCAGTGCGCGTCGCCCCGAGGCAATGCGTTGCCAGCCGAGGGCGAGCCGGACGAGGCCCGGGGCGAGCGGCGTCCGCGCAGGCTTCTGTGCCAGTGCCGGCAGCAGCCAGAACACGCTGGCGCAGGCCACGGCCATGCCGGTGATGGCGAACACGGCCATCTGGCGCAGGAACGGGAAAGGTACGACCGCGAGCAGTGAATAGCCCAGAAGGGACGTTGCCAGCGCAAGCAGCAGGGCCGGACGTACCTGGCGTACGCCGCGCTCGGCGTTCCACTGGCGGCCGGCGTTGGCGCGCGCGCACAGGTACTGGATCGAATAATCCACCGCTTCGCCGAGCAGCGCCGCGCCGAACACCAGGGTCAACAGGTGCAGTTGGCCGAAGACCAGCACGGTGGCGGCGATCGCGCCGATCACACCGAGCGCCGTGGAGACGAAGGCGATCAGTAACGGTCGCAGCGAGCGGAATACCAGGAGCAACAGCAGCGCGATACCTACGGTGGAAGCGATGCCGACCACATGCGTATCGTGCTCGGCCCCGGCGCGAGCCGAGGCGGCGTAGAAGATCGCCCCGGTGCGCAGCAGCGCCGTACCCGGGTGCTTTGCCGCCATCGCGCCTTCCGCCCGCTCCAGTGCCGCCAGCGCACGGCGCTGCACGACGTCGTCGTACGACGAACCCCTGAGCGTGGCGATGACGAGCACGTAGGTGCCGTCGTCGCGGCGTACGGTAAGCAGGTCGTCCTCTGGCACGAGGGCCGAGCGGTTCCACGGCTGGCGATCGAGCCAGTGCTGCATCCAGCCGAAGGGATCGTCGGTGAGCTTCGCGCCGACATTGGCGCCGAAAGGTTGGTTGAGACGGCGTTTGAGCGCATCGACGGGGTCGAAGCCGGGTGTCGTCAACGCGGCGCGGTCTTCCGGCGTCAGCAGGTGGAAGCGAAACGGCAGGAAGGGCGTGACCAGCTGGTCGAGATCGAACGGCGGCAGCTCCGCGATCACCGAGGCGAACGCAGGGTCCGGGCTGAGCGCGGCGCCGAGTTCGCGTGCGGCGTCCTTGGCCGTGTCGTCGTCCTTGTCGTGGACGAGCAGCACCATGCGATCGCCGCTGGCCCTGGCCAGTCGCTCGACGGCGTCCTCGGCAAGCGGATGGCGCTCCGTCGCGGGCAGCAGGGTGAGCACATCGGTTTGCAGTGGCGACGTGCCACGACCGAACAACAGCCACGCGCACAACAGGCAGGCGACCAGCGACGCGAATGCGAACAGGCCGGCGCGCTGCGAGGTCGAGAGCGACTTCATGGAATGCCGAGCACCTTGGCTTCGACCAGGGTGAGTGAGCCGGCATCGCGCGTGTTGGCGAAGACGATGAGCGTCCGCTCTCCACTGGCGAGATTCACTTCGATCGACTGCAGGAAATCGTCGCCCTTGAGCGTGATGCCTGCGAGCACCTTTGCCACGCGGGACTGGCGCGGCACGAAGTGCAGCGTCCAGTGCCCGGGCGTGCCTTCGGCGCTGATGGTGAACTGGCGCGCGGCATCGTCGGACTTGCCGGCGAGCAAGGACTGCAGCATCCCGGACACCTGGCTGACGCCACGATTGCCGTCACGAACGCGCTCCAGCTTGCCCTGTGCGTTCAGCCGCGAGGTGTCGCCCGAGGTGAAGACCAGCGTGTCCTCGAACGGATCGCGTGTGTGCCAGACCATGCCGTGGCCAATGACGAACAACAGGTCGCCATGGCTGATTTGCGGCGCGGCAAGTGCGGGATTGTCACGACTCTGGGTGAATTCGGCGCGCACCTGCGGATGCTTCGCCAGGTGACCGAGCACGTCGTCGGTGAGGGTCGGCGATTGCGCATGGACGGCGAACGCGCAGAGCAGGGCGAAGAAGGCGATCAGACGGCGCATCAAGGTGCCCTGTTCTGGAGCTTGCGAAAGAGAAGGCCCGGCGCACGCGGCAACATGCCGAGTAGCAGGCGAGTATGCATCACGGTGATCCGCGCGTTATCGCGCCACATGCGGAAGTGCGACAGGCCGTCTTCCGGATAGATCACCCGGGTCGGCAGGTTGCGCACCGGCACGCCCCGCCAGAACAGGCGGACGGCGATCTCGGTGTCGAAGTCCATCCGGGTCGGCAAGGGCTTGCGTGCGATCTCGGCGCGCGTGGCGTCCAGCGGATAGAGCCGGTAGCCACACATCGAATCCTGGATAGCGAACGACAGGGTCTCGGCCCAGACGCAAACGTGCGTGAGATAGCGCCCGTAAAGACGGGCACGAGGCACGGAGTCATCGTAGATCGGGCGTCCGCAGACCATGGCATCCGGCGCGGCTTTCGCCTCGGCCAGGAAGCGAGGTACATCAGCGGTGTCGTGCTGTCCGTCGGCGTCGATCTGCAGCACGTGGCTGTAACCGGCGTCGAAGGCGGCCATGAAGCCGGCGCTCAAGGCCGCACCCTTGCCGCCGTTGGCGACAAGGCGGATCAGGTGGAGGTCGTCGCGGCCATTGACGAGGGTGTCGAGGATGGCGCGGGTCTCGGCGTTGGATCCATCGTCCACGATCAGGACCGGCAAGCCATGACCGGCGAGCGCGTTGGCGGTCGCGGCAATGGTTCGCCCGTGGTTGTAGATCGGAACGACCGCGCAGGGCGCGAAGGGTCGCGCCGCGGTGTCGCGCGGTCCGGGACTGCCGGCCATCGGTCCGCTCAGCGGGCGACGAGGGTCTGCACGGTGGCGACCACGTCGCCCACGGTGCGCACGCTCTTGAAGTCTTCGGGCTTGATCCGGGTGCCGGTCATGTCCTGCACCTGGATCGCCAGATCGATGGCGTCGATACTGTCCAGCTCCAGGTCGGTGAACAGGTTGGCCTCGGGAGTGACCTTCGCCGGGTCGATTTCGAAGGTCTCGTGCAGCACGGACCGCAGACGCTCGAGTACGTCGTCGAAGGTGAAGGTTTCGGCTGGCATCGCGCTCATAAGCTGGCTAAGTCCATTTCATCCCCGGCGGGCGCGGTCACCCCGGGCAAAAGGGCGGCCACGCCGTCATCGAGGCGACGAAAGTCGGGATCGGAAAGTCTGGTTTGTTGCCGCCGCGAACGGCGTCCCCCTTGACCCAAAAGCTCCGTGTAGGCAAAGCCTTACAAGACAGCCCGGGGTGCCCGAAGTGTAGCAGATTGCCGCAGAGGGGAGGTTTCTTGCGACAGGGGCCTGGCCGGCGGGCGGACAGCGTCCGGACGCCTGGGCCAACGTCCGCGGACACCGGCGCCCGCCATGGCGGTTCGCCGAAAACCCCACAGGAATGCGCCCTGCAGGGGATTTCGTCGGTTGGCACGCCCGATGCAACCGATATCACGACCCCGCTTCATTCATCGTCCAAGGAGAACGACCATGACATTCGAAACCGCCCTGCTGAAGACCTTCTTCGTCGCCGGTGCCCTGACCTGCCTGCTGATGCTCGGTGCCTTCGTCGTTTCGCCGGCGAATCATGTGGCTTCGCCGGCGCTGGTGGCTTCTGCCCGCTGAACGGATTCAGCCTGGATCATTCCGCCGGGTTCTGGTCCCCGACCGTATGCGGGACGCGCATGACAATCGCGTGATTGAGTTCGTCCGCGCCGACGACCTGTCCCGAAAGCAGGATGCCGCGATTGCCCTGTACGGTGAATCCTCGCGAAAGCTCGTTGGCGTCACCGAAGCCCACGTACACAAAGCCGCGATCCCCGAACGATTCGTCCAGTACGCCCGACGCCGTGTACCTTCCGACGAAGAAACCGTGCGCAAAAAAATCGCCACCGATGCCGGATACGACGATCTTTCCTGAAAGATCGAACATGACGTCCAGCAACAAGCAGGTACCGATATGGGTTGGCGTCTGCGCCAACTGTCCTCCGGCGAAGCCTGCATCGGAGTGTCCATCAGCATCGATACCGACGAGGAAGCCGCGCCTGTGCGGGCGTCCGTCGTTTCCCATGGCGACGAACTTTCCCTCCTTCGTCGCCAGGAGCCTGACAAACGACATGACCGAAACGTTGATGTCGTCCACCGGAACGGCGTATTCGCCGTTTTTGCCGAACGCCGCGTCGAGCTTGCCATCCGAAAGATAACGGCGAAGAAGAGCTTCCGACTCTGTGTTCCCGGCGAGCACGAACCTGTCTCCCTGAGGAAGGCCGGATCGCGCGTTTCCATCCGGTCCACCTCGAAAGGGCACGGACAGCAGGCCGGTGCCATGGAACGAAGGATCGAACGCCCCATTCGCGAGCAAGCGAATGACGATCCCGTCGGTGGATCCGAGCTTCTTGTGGACGGCACCTCCCAGAACCAGGATTCGTCCGTCGTCCAGGGGAACGACGTTCACGTCGAGTAGGCTGTACTCGTCGAGGTCGAGTGTCCTGATACCTTCGCCAGCAAATGCCGTGTCGACGGAACCATCGGCGTTGAACCGTGCAATCACCGGTACGTTAGCCAGGTCACCACGAACGAGAATGCTCCCGTTGGGGAGGAGGTAGGGCTCGATGCCGCGAAAGCCCTCGTCCCGCGGGTGGATCGCGAAACCTTCGGATCCAAAGTCGCGGTCGATGTCACCGTCCGGATGGAGTCTGACGATACCCAACTGAGAAGTCGGATCCACCGTACCCAGGGTTTGTCGGCAACTCAGCGCAACGAGGATCGAATCGTCAGGAGCTGTCACGAGGTCGAAGCAAAAATTCTGGCGTATCCAGTGGCTTGGAGAGTGAGAATGCCATTGTCGCCAAAGGTGGGATCGAGCTTGGCACGTTCGGCGAGAGGCAGGCCTTCCAGGGGGCGTTTCATGGTCGTCGTCCTTGTGGTGTAGCCACCAGAACACTCTGGCGGCTGTCGGGTTGGCCATGGCGCGCTACGGACTCAGCCTCGATCGATCAGGCGCACGTTGGTGGCATAGAGCGGTCCGTCGACGCCCTCACCGAGATCGAACGTGACCCGGTCGCCGACCTTGAGCGTCGACCGTGGGAAGGGGAGGTGATGCTGCTCCAGGCGTTCCGCCAGGGCCTCGGCCCTGAAGCGGGCGCGTGGCCAGACACGTACGCTGCTCGCCTCTGCGAGAGTCATTCTGCGGTCCTTGTGGTCTTTCATGATCTGCATCCTCCAACGATCCTGTGATGGATGAGACAGGAGCACGCCAGCCGCCATGCTCCTTATGGGCTCCGCGTCTGCGCGATCAGGCCTTTTGAACCTCCTCGGCCTGCGGTCCCTTCGGGCCTTGGCTGACGACGAACGTGACCTTGTCGCCTTCACTGAGGGACTTGAAACCGTTGGTCTGGATGGACTTGAAGTGAACGAAGACGTCATTCGAGCCGTCTTCTGGCGCGATGAAGCCGAATCCCTTGGCATCGTTGAACCATTTGACCGTTCCGGCAATGCGATCGGACATGACACATTCCTTTTGTGATCCTCGCGACGATCGCGCATCCATGGCGTGCGAGCAGCCGGACGTATCGTCGACACCATCGTACGACGCCCATTCATCGGGTGACCGCTCCGCGGTCGAACAAACGCTGCAGGCTGGAGACAAAAAAAGCCGCCGGATCACGCCAGCGGCTTTTTCGTTGCCCATTACGCGTAGCGATTACTGCCCGCGATACAGTCGTGCGCGGCCCCCGTTCACGCGTGCGGTACACGCATGATGATCGCCCTATTCATCATTGGAGGGGCGGTGTTGACGATCTGCCCCGAAACCAGGATGCCCCGTGTGCCCTGGATGGCGAATCCGAGGGAAAGCTCGCGGGCTTCACCGAAACCGATGTACAGATAACCTCTATCTCCAAATGTTTCGTCCAGGGCGCCGGATGCGGAGTAGCGTCCAAGAACGAATCCCTCGCTGCTGAGGTCAACGTACACGACGACCCTTCCCGAGGTATCCAGTGCAAGTTTTGACATCGTCGATGTGCCAAGACGGGGAGGTGTAAAAAGGACCTTCCCTTCGGCGAAATCGGGATCGGCGTGGCCGTTGGCGTCGAGACCTACGAGGAAACCGGAGTACCGATCGAGATACTGGTCCCCGACACCGATGAGCTTGCCCTCCGGCGTCACGAGAAGGTCATTGAACGCTGCCCAGCTGGTGTTGATATCGCTCGACGGAAGGGCATATTCGCCGGCCACCCCGAAACTCGTGTCGATCTGACCATCCAGATGATATCGGCGTATCAGTGCTTCTGTTTCGGTGCCGCCTGCAAGCAGGTATTTGTCGTCGACCAGTAGGCCTAGGCTTGCATTGGTCGTCGCATCGCCGCGGAATGATAGGGACAGCATGCCGGTCTGATGAAATGAAAGATCGAGCTGCCCATTTTCCAGCAGGCGTATGACGATGCCGTCGGTGGATCCGATGACCTTATGCGTCGCGCGTCCGAACACCAGGATTCGCCCGTCGTCCATGGGAACGACGTCCGCGGCGATCAGTCGATAATCTTTCAGATCGAAGGTTTGCACTCCTCCGTCGGCGAAGGACTCATCCACTGACCCGTCGGCAAGGATTCGCATGAGCATTGGTTTGTAAGCGTCTCCCCCGAGGCAGCGAATCAGCATGTCTCCATTCGGTAGGATCAGGGGAGCGAACGGAGTCATTCGGGCGGCTTTTTCCGGATAGATGGCGTATCCCTGTGTCCCAAAGTCGGGGTCCACTTCGCCATCGGGGCCGATTTTTGCGATGCCGACGCCATCAGGGGCGTGCTGGCCAAATCTGCACGCCAAGGAAATGAAGATGGATCCGTCCGCTGTGGTGGAAAGACCCTTGGCGAAGGTCTGTGTAGCGTCGGGTGCGTGGAGCCAGAGAATGCCGTTGTCGCCAAATGCGGGGTCGAGTTTCGCGCGCTCGAAGCTTGAGATGTCGTCCTGTGTGCTTTTCATGATCTTCCTTTTCATGCAGCCGTCCAAATGGGCGGCAAAAGGCATACTGTCGGGAATCGCCTCACACCTCGATTAGACAAACGTTGTAGTCCCCACGAAAAAGCCGCCGGACTACGCCGGCGGCTTTTTCGTTGCCCATTACGCGTAGCGATTACTGCCCGCGCATACGACCCTGGAAACGCGGCGCGCCGTTGCCCATGTGGGGCAGGCGGATCTTGCCGATCGCGCTGATGCGTTCTTCCGCCATGCGGTCCGCGGCCTTGTAGGTCGGGATGTTGTCGCGGGCGGAGATTTCGAAGATGCGACCGACGTTGTAGTAGATCGTGCGCATCATGCGCATGGCGCGCTCGCGGTTGTAGCCGTCGATTTCCAGCGAGACGTTCATCACGCCGCCGGCGTTGACCGCATAGTCCGGTGCGTAGACCACGCCGCGGCGGGCGAGCTCGTCGCCGATCGCGTCGGTGGCCAGCTGGTTGTTGGCCGCACCGCAGATGATCTTCGCCTTGATGCGATCGATCGTCTGCTCGTTGATCGTGCCACCCAGGGCGCAGGGGCTGTAGACGTCGGCGTCGACGTCATAGATTTCGTCGAGGCCGACGGCTTCGCAGCCGAGTTCGTCGACGCAGCGCTGCACGGCATCCTTGTTGATGTCGGTGACGAACACCTTGGCGCCCTGCTCGCGGAGCAACTTGATGAACTCGCTGCCGACGTGGCCGCAGCCCTGCACGGCATAGCTGTACTTGCCGACGTCTTCGTTACCATGCTTGGCCTGCAGTGCGGCCATCAGGCCCTGCAGTGTGCCGAACGCGGTGAACGGCGAGGGATCGCCCGAACCGCCGTGTACCTGGTGCACGCCGGTGACGTACTCGGTTTCACGGTAGACGTATTCCATGTCGTTGACGTCGATACCGACGTCTTCGGCCGTGATGTAGCGGCCGTTGAGCGAGTTGACGAAGCGGCCGAAGGCACGGAACAGCGCTTCGGACTTGTCCTTGGAGGGATCGCCGATGATGACGGCCTTGCCGCCGCCCAGGTTCAGGCCGGCCACGGCGTTCTTGTACGTCATGCCGCGCGACAGGCGGAGCACGTCGTTGACCGCGTCCTGCTCGGTCTTGTACGGCCACATGCGCAGGCCGCCCAGCGACGGGCCGAGGACCGTGTTGTGGATAGCGATGATGGCCTTCAGGCCGGCGTCTTTGTTATGGCAGAAGACGACTTCTTCGTGGCCCGTGTTGGCGATGGTTTCGAAAATCATCGAACGCAAACTCCAGTTACAAGCGGCAGCAGCACCGCGCTTCGAGGTGAAGGCCCGTGATGGGGATCACGGGTCGGTAATGACCATCCAAAAAAATCGCCCCGGCCGGGTGGCGGGGGCGAGATGTCGTGTCAGCTGCCTAGTTTAAACCGTTGTGGGCGTCCGTGTAGGTGCGGCGCAGCAACGAAGAGTCTTATCGGTGCCAGCGCGGGTCGCGGACCCAGGTCTCACGCTCGATGCGATAGCCGCGGCCGTAGGGGCGCCAGACCGGCGGGCGGTAGACATAGCCCGGACGATAGTTGTTCCAGCGGCCCCCGACCCAGACATAGCGGCCGCCGTACCAGTTCCAATAGCCGGGTGCCCAGACGTAGCCGGAGCGGGGCGGCGGAACGCGCTCGAAGCGGGGCGGCGGGGGGCGGGTGCCGACGGTGACCACTTCGACAACTTCCCGCGCGGCAGCGGGCGGGGTGTAGGTTGCGGCGCCCGCGACCAGGCCGAGGGCGGCCAGGGCAACGAGTTTGTGGGTCAGGGTCGTCATATGAGCTCTCTCCTCGGGACGTCCGCGAATGCGGATTCGTGCGCCAGAACGCGGGTTCCTTACGAGGGGTTGACCGGTCCTCCGGGGTAGTATTCAGCTTCGCGAAAGCTTGCCCATCCCCCTTAGCTCACCGGTCCCCTCCCCATGAAGCCACCCCGCCGTTTTGGCGTGCGTACCGTCGCGACCCTGTTGGGCATCCGCTTCGCTTACCGGTTCGGCAGCCGTCTGGCGCCGACCCGCACGGTGGCCCACGCCGCCCGGGTCTTCCAGACCCCGCTGCCGAGCAGCCGCCAGCGGGCCGCGCACGCGCAGACCACCATGTCGGCGCGCAAGGACCAGGTGAACGTCGCTGGCGAATCCATCGTCACCTATGTCTGGGGCGATCCCTCCACGCAACCCTACGTGTTGCTGGCCCACGGTTGGTCCAGCATGGGCCTGCGCTGGGAAAGCTGGGCGCCGCAGCTCCTTGCGCAGGGCTGGGCCGCGGTTTCCTTCGATCAGCCTGGACACGGGCAGAGTGGAGGCACGCTGTGCACGTTGCCGGACTTCGCCCGCACCGTGGCGGCCGTCGGCCGTCACTACGGCGATGCGGAAGGGGTGATCGCGCACTCGCTGGGCGGCGCCGCCGTCACGCTGGCACTCGGGGACGGCTGGAACGCGAAGCGCGTGGTGCTGATCGCGCCGGCGGCCGACCCGATGGCGGCAACGCGGCGTTTTGCCCGCTTCGTCCGGCTCGCCGACCACCTGCGCGAGCCCCTGCATCGGGTGCTGGCCGCCCGCACCGGGGTGACGATCGAAGCCCTGCACGTGGAGCGGCATGCGCCGCAACGCACCCAGCCCGCCCTGATCATCCATGACGTGTCCGATCGCGACGTGCCGGTCGAGGAGGGTGAGCTGTATGCGCGGCTCTGGCCGGGCGCCGTGCTGTGGAAGACGCGCCGGCTTGGTCATCGCCGCATCGTCGACGATGAAGGTGTCATGACGACGGCGATCGCCTTTCTCGGTGGGGCCGACGTCAGCTGAGCTACCATCGGCCTCTACCTCACGGAGCGGTCCCATGACAGCTACCTGCGCGATCTGTGGAGCGACGCACGAGGAAGACGAGCTGGAACTCAGCTACGGCCGGCCCGATGCCATTTTCGAGATGGGCAACGACGAGCGTTCGCTCGACGTCTACGAAAGCGACGATGCCTGTGTGATCGACGACGAACGCTTTTTCCTGCGCGCCACCCTGCCGCTGCCTGTGCAAGGTCGCAAGGACGATTACCACATCGGCGTCTGGGTCGAGGTCAGCGAAGAACAATTTCATCGCGTCGGCGACCTCTGGGACGATCCCGAGCAGGCTGCCGAGCCCCCCATGTCCGCCACGCTGGCCAATGAAATACGCAGCCACGAAGGCAGTCTCGGCGAGCGGGTGCTCATGCAACTCACCGGGCCGACCACGCGGCCGCAGGTGTTCATCGTGGATTCGCAACTGCCGCTGGGGCACGAGCAGCGCGCGGGCATCACGACGCACCGCGCGAGTACCTACTCTGCGGGGTTGGGGTGAATCAGCGCCTTGCGGATCGACGCCGCCCGGCCCGACAACGTCAATGTGGGCAATAACGCGCGGGTGTCGTCGCCCATCCGTGCACCTGATGCCAGCAGCGTTTCGCGCAGCAGAGCCAGTAACTGGGCGACGTCCCGCGGCGGCTGGCCGGGGCTGGCACCTATCGCTACTTCCAGCAGGCGAATGACCACCGTCGATACACCGGGCGCGGCGCGCGTGGCCAACGCGAGGCTCTTCGCATAACGCGAGGCCCGTACGTGTCCGGTGGCAAGGAGCTCGCGCATGTCCAGGGCCAGTCGCTCTACATCGAGACGCCGGTCCAGAGCCATCTGCACGAGCGCGTCGACGGCCAGAGCCGTCTGCCCGGGTTCCTTGCCGGCCAGTGCGAGGGCGAGTAGCAGGCTGCCCATGGGTCCGGCGTGCACCGTCGGGTCGAGCAGCGGCGCGAGGTAGGCCCGGTTCTGCCAACGGGCCTCGGACCAGTCCAGGTTGTTGCCCAGCTCACGTACGCCTTCGACGAAGAAGGTGTCGAGGCAGGATGGCATCTGCATGGCGGAGTAACGGATCAGCCCTTCGTCGATGCCGCTATAGGCCCAGCGTTGCGACGCGTAGCGGGGCTCGAACGAGAGCGGCCTGTGGCGGAACGCGGCAATCAACAGGGGGTCCGTCTCCGCCGGTCGTCGATCGGCGTCAACGTTGAGGTCGTGGAAGGTATAGGTCCTTCCGTCGTACTCGTGCTGTCGGGTCGACACCTGCCACGACACCCGCGGTGCTCGTGTGGTGTCGGGGCCCAGATCGCCCAGCCTGTCGAGCAGCAGCGGATCGTCCGTACCCGGGTGACGGATACGCGCAGCCGCAGCCAGCAGGGCCACGTCGTGATCGCCCTCGTCCAGATTACCGCCCAGCGCGTAACGAAAGGCCCGACGAAGCGATGAATCTGGCAGTGCGGCGGCTTCCATCCGTACCTCGGACGTCGGGATCGGCACCAGGCGCAGCAACGCGCGCACCGCCTGTCGGCGATCGCAAGGGACGTTGGCCGCGGCGTGCGCCACCATGCGTTGAACGAGCCTGGCCGGGTCGATGACGCCGCCTCGATGCGTCGCCGCGTCGAGTGGCTCCAGTGCGGCACCGTGCTTCGCGGTCGCGACGGTGTCGACCATGCGATCGAGGATGTGGATGTCGACGCTGGCATGCTCGCCGTAGTGATCGACCTGGCGGCGGTACGCCATCACGGGAAGATCCAGCAGGGAAGCGACTAACTGCCCAAGCGCCTCTGCCACGGGTTTGCGCAAGCGTGGAAGGCGTTTTGCGATCGGTGCCAGCCGTGCGCGTGCGATCGCGTCCAGCGGAGCCATCCTTGTCAGCGCGGCAACCACTTCCTCGAAGGCGTCGATGTCCGTGTCGTTTTCAAAGACGTAGGCGATTCGTTCGACGAGGGTGTCCGGGTCGTCGATGCGTGCCAGCTTGCGCGAGGCGTCCAAGGGGCCGGCGACATGCCGTACCTCCTGTGGAGAGGGACTTTCGGGCGTCTCGTCCCGATCCGCGGAGTCACCCGTGAGCATGGCCAGGTTCGCACGATTCGACGCAGCGACGAGGGGCACGAACGCCGAGAGCATCGTGCGGACGTCGGCGTTCACGCCCACCCTGGCCAGCCGTTTGATCGCCTTGGCCTGCACACCGGCATCGGCATGCGCGAGTGCATCGACCAGGAGACGCGCCACGGACGCGGCCATCGTGGGATCGCCGCCCAGCCGTGTATCCATCAGTTTCATCGCCGTCTCGACGTGGCCCTTGGCGGCGGCGTGCATGACCGGACCGAGCGCGTCGAGCAGATCCTGCGTGTCGATCGGCGAAATCGCGTCGATTTTCTCCAGTGCCTTCAGTGCCACGCCAACCGTGGGCGAAATGCGGCTGCGGCAAAGCGCCAGGTAACGCGGCAGGCGAGGCATGAGTTCGTCGGCGTTTGGCGCCAGCCTCTCGTGGAACCGCGAGAACCAGCCTGACCGAAAGAGTGGCCAATCGCGTTCGAGGGCGTCCAGCGCCTTGTCGAGCAATACGTCGCGACCGAAGTGAGTCTGCGCCCACGATGAGGCGAAAAAGATCGACCACGCGTCCCGGCGATACTTGTCGACGGCGGCAAGGCTGGCGTCAGACGTCCCTTCGATTTCCATCACTCGAAGGATCACCTGGTGAAGCGTGGGGTCGCTGCGGACGTACGCTTCCATCGACTGCTTCTTTTGCCAGCCCGCATAGGTGGGTAGATCCATCATCATCAGCGTGTGCGCATCGCTGTCGGGCCTGGTCATCAGCCCTGCCTCGATGTAGGGATTTACATGAGCGATGCCGATCCTCGGCTGGCTCAAGATCGCTTCGCCCAGCCCCTGAAGTGACGGCGGATCGAACGCGCGTGCCAATGCGACGGCATCCTCGGCTCGCAGAAACGCGCCTGCGGCGTCGATGGCGGTGCCGCAGACAAACAGGCCTGCTCCCACCGCGAACCGGCGGTCGAGGTGGGGTTTGTTTTCTTGCCACGAGAGCTGCGGATTGTACTGTTCCTTGAGTTCCCCGGCCCGTTCGCGGAGCTTGGGCACCAGGGCCGCACGGTCCTCACGAGGTATCCCATGCAAGGCGCTGACGACTCCTGCCATATCGCCGCGCTCGAGCGCTTCGTCCAGCGCACGGTCCATCGTGGCGCTCATGCGTGTGCTTCCTGCAGCGCGACCGCCGCCAGCACGTGCTTGCATGGGCCACGATCGCCACCGTGTTTTGCGAACCACGGGCAGGTGCAACGCACTCGCCCGTCGACATCGCGCACGCGGTGCTCCACGCCATCGCTTTTCACGGCGGCGACGAGCGGTGCGCCGCTTTCGATGCGCACCGCCTGGTGGGCGAGAAGATCTTTCGCCGCCGCCAGTCGGGGGTGCCTGTCGTCGATCGCGGAAAGGTCGAATGGCAGGACACGGTGGAAGTGACCTTGCTCGGCGACGTCATAGCCCACGAGTCCCGTGGCGCCGAGTACGCGCAAGGCGTCGACGATGCGATCGCTGGCCAAGCCGGTGGTCGCCGATAACTCGTCGGCACGTAGCAAACGTTGCCAGTTCAGCTGCGCACGTACCTGGTTCAGTACGGCTCCGTTGCCGTCGTTGGTCAGCCGCATCAGGGCATGCAGCGACTGGCCTTCGCCAGAAAAGCCACGCCAGGTTTCAGCACTGAGTGCCAGGGTGACTCGCAGGCCGCGAAAATCCAGAACCCAGGCGCTGGCCTGGTTGGCGGGATCCGCGTACACGGTCAGGCCCTCGGAAAAAGGTATCAGGGCTTCAAGAGCGCGCAGGCGCGTGCTGTCCGTCAGGCGCACGCCATCGTCGAGTTCACGTGTCGTGGTGAACAGGCCTGACGGTCCACGTGCCACCCACATGGGTGTGCGGCTGGTCGACGCTCTCGGCAACGATCGCAGGAAGCGCAGGGCTTCGACTGCCGGCGCACGCAAGCGAGGCACCATGGCCGACTGAAAGGCCTGCACCTCCAGCATGCCCCGGATCCAGCGCTCGGGCAGGGCGACCTTGCGCTCGGTGATCGCTGCGCCCCGGGTCGTGACGCTGAATTCGTCGGCGCCCACCGAAAGCCCCAATCCATGATCGTCGCGCACCCCGGCCAGGGCCGCACGCATGGGCGCGTTGAAATCGACGTTCGTGCTGCCTTTGCCGATCACCTCGCCCTCGTAGCCTTCCGGGCCCAGGTCGACCCGGATATAGGTGCTGCAGCAGGCGGAGAAGCCTTCGAACCGGAGCATGCCGCCGCCGGAGGTGACCACCGGGTCGGACTGCGCGATGCGCATGGCCACCGTGTTGGCTGGGGTGAAGAACCGTGCGCCGACGATCAGGTGCACGGCGGTAAGGGCGTCGGCCACCCGTCGCGGTTGGCGTACCCGCCCTTCGAAGAAGTAAGGCGGCGGGGCGTCGGCCGGGCTGCCCGTCACCAGGGCGAGGTGCGGTCGATCACGCGCGGCGACGGTCGAAACGCCACGGTACCGGTAGACGTGCGGTATCTCGGCCATGCGTGCCACCCCATCCCCTAGCCCAGCGGGCATTAGACCCGATCGGGCGGGCCCTTGGGAGGCCCCTCGCTGCACTGCACCAGAGCCCGCTGGGCCTCCGGCGTTAGAATTGCGGGGTTCCCCATCCGCAGTCGATCTTCCCCCGGAGTTTCCATGAGCTCGCAGCCCAAGCACATCCCCGCCAGCCACACCGACGCGGAGGCGACGCCGTTGCGCTTCGTCACGGCGGCGAGCCTGTTCGACGGGCACGACGCGGCGATCAACATCATGCGTCGCATCATCCAGAGCCAGGGCGCCGAGGTGATCCACCTGGGGCATAACCGCTCGGTGGAAGACGTGGTCCGCGCGGCGCTGCAGGAAGATGCCGATGCCATCGCGCTGTCGTCCTATCAGGGCGGCCATGTGGAATATTTCAAGTACATGGTCGACATGCTGCGCGAGCGTGGCGCCGGCCATATCCGCGTGTTCGGCGGCGGTGGTGGCACGATCACGCCCGAGGAGATTCGTGAGCTGCAGGCGTACGGCGTAGAGCGCATCTACCACCCGAACGATGGCATGAAGCTCGGCCTCACCGAGATGATCGAGGACGTGATGTCGCGCACGCGCGCCGCGGCGAGCCAGCGCGTGGAAGCGGCGCCGGTGACGGCCTCGGTCGAAGACGAAATCTCGATCGGCGCCATGCTGTCGGCGATCGAGGAAGATCTGCTTCCCGAAGCCGAGCTCGCACGCCTGCGCAAGGAATGGCAGCTCGCCGGCAACAAGACACCCGTCCTCGGCCTGACCGGCACCGGCGGCGCGGGCAAGTCCAGCGTCGTCGACGAACTGCTGCTGCGCTTTCTTCACGCGTTCCCGTCGATTCGCATCGCCGTGCTCGCGGTGGATCCGACGCGTCGCCGTAGCGGTGGCGCCCTGCTGGGTGACCGCATCCGCATGAACTCGCTGCGCAGCCCGCGCGTTTACATGCGTTCCATGGCGACGCGTCGCCAGCACGCCGCCACGTCGATCGTGCTGCACGACTGCATCGATTTCCTCAAGTCGCAGGCCTATGACCTGGTGATCGTGGAAACCGCCGGTATTGGCCAGAGCGACTCGGAAATCGTCGACCTCGTCGACTTCCCCGTCTACGTGATGACCAGCGAGTACGGCGCGGCGAGCCAGCTCGAGAAGATCGACATGCTCGACTTCGCCGAGCTCGTCGTCCTCAACAAGTTCGACAAGCGTGGCGCCGAAGATGCGCTGCGCGACGTGCGCAAGCAGTGGAAGCGCAACCGCACCGCCTTCCAGATGGCTGACGAGAACGTGCCGGTCTATCCGACCATCGCCAGCCAGTTCAACGATCCGGGTGTCACCTGGATGTTCGCCAATCTCTGCCGCCTGATGCGCGGCAAGCTTTCCCTGCCGGAAGCGACGTGGACGCCGGATATCGACACCACACTGCGCGAGCCGCGCGCCACGGTCCTGATTCCCGGAAACCGCGTGCGCTACCTTGCTGAGATCGCCGAGCAAGGCCGCGGCGTGAACAGCGGCATTGCCAGGCAGGCGGAGGCGGCGAGCAAGGCCCAGCATTATTACGAGTCGTTGAAGGATATCGGTGACGTGGCGCTGCCGCGCGCATTCGATCTCTACGATCACGATGCGTTGAGCGTCGAGGGTGACCGTTCGTTGTCGACGCTTCGCCAGCGCTACAACGAGGCCGTGCGTGAGCTGACCAGCGAAGCGATCGCCCTGTTGCGCGAGTGGCCGTCGCGCTACGCCTCGGTCACTGACGAGTTCACCGAATACCAGGTGCGCGACAAGGTCATCCGCGTCGAGAATTACCGCACCTCGCTCAGCCACCAGAAGATCCCCAAGGTATCGCCGCCGAAGACGAAGGACTGGGGCGAACTGCTCTCCTTCCTCATGCGCGAGAACCTGCCGGGCTACTACCCGTACACCGGCGGCGTGTTTCCCTATCGCCGCGCCGGCGAGGATCCGACCCGCATGTTCGCGGGCGAAGGCACCCCGGAACGGACCAATCGCCGTTTCCATTACCTCTCGCTGGGCGGCGCCGCGGCGCGCCTGTCGACGGCGTTCGATTCGGTCACGCTGTACGGCGAGGACCCGGCCCCGCGCCCGGACATCTACGGCAAGATCGGTAACTCCGGCGTTTCCATCGCCACGCTCGACGACATGAAGAAGCTGTACTCCGGCTTCGACCTGACGGCACCGTCCACGTCGGTCTCGATGACGATCAATGGCCCGGCGCCGATCATCCTCGCCATGTTCATGAATACGGCGATCGACCAGAACGTCGAGAAGTACCTCAACGAAGAGCCCTCGCGCTGGGACGCCGCCAAGGCGCGTATCGCGCAGCTTTACGCCGACGGCAATCGCCCGACGTATACCGGCGGGTTGCCCGAAGGCAACAACGGCCTCGGTCTCGGCCTGCTCGGCATCTCGGGCGAGGAAGTGGTCGATGCCGAAACCTATGCGCGGATCAAGACCTTCACGCTGGCCAACGTGCGCGGCACCGTGCAGGCGGACATCCTCAAGGAAGACCAGGCGCAGAACACCTGCATCTTCAGCACGGAGTTTGCGCTCCGCATGATGGGCGACATCCAGCAGTACTTCGTCGACCATAAGGTACGCAACTTCTACTCGGTGTCGATCTCCGGGTATCACATTGCCGAAGCGGGTGCGAACCCGATCAGCCAGCTGGCCTTCACGCTGTCGAACGGCTTCACCATCGTTGAGTATTACCTCGCCCGTGGCATGAAGGTGGACGACTTCGCGGCGAACCTGTCGTTCTTCTTCTCCAACGGCATGGATCCGGAATATACCGTGATCGGTCGCGTCGCCCGCCGCATCTGGGCTCGCGCCATGCGCGAGCGCTACGGTGCCAGCGCACGCAGCCAGATGCTGAAGTACCACATCCAGACCTCCGGCCGTTCGCTGCACGCGCAGGAGATCCAGTTCAACGACATCCGCACCACGCTGCAGGCGCTCTACGCACTGTTCGACAACTGCAACAGCCTGCACACCAATGCGTATGACGAAGCGATCACCACGCCGACCGAAGAAAGCGTGCGCCGCGCGGTGGCGATCCAGCTGATCATCAATCGCGAGCTCGGCCTCAACTTCAACGAGAACCCTTGGCAGGGCAGCTACGTGGTCGACGAGCTGACCGATCTTGTCGAGGAAGCTGTGTACAAGGAATTCGAGGCGATAAGCGAGCGCGGTGGCGTGCTCGGCGCGATGGACACGATGTACCAGCGCGGCAAGATCCAGGAAGAATCGATGTACTACGAGCACAAGAAGCACGATGGCTCGCTTCCGCTCATCGGCGTCAACACCTTCCTGCCCAAGGACCACGGTGGCGAGATCTCGACCGAAATCGAACTGATCCGTTCCACGGAAGAAGAGAAGGGCCAGCAGATCGACAACGTGCTGCTCTACGGCCGCGCACGCAACAGCCTGGCCCCGGAAAGCCTGCGCACCCTGCAGAAGACCGCCCGCGAGCGTCGCAACGTGTTCGAGCAGCTGATGGACGCGGTGAAGAACAACTCCCTCGGCCAGATCAGCCACGCCCTCTACGACGTCGGTGGTGAGTACCGCCGCAACATGTAATCGCCTAAGCTCCCTCGATACTTATCGAGGGAGCGATCGATGCCAATCCTGCGCAGGTCTTTCGTAGGAGCCTCTTCTGTAGGAGCTTTTTCTGTGGGAGCCGCTTCAGCGGCGAAGGGTGCTCGCGCTACCGTCATGATTTTCGCCCTGGCCGCCGGCATCCTCACCTTCCCGGCAAGTGCCCAAACCCCACCCCACGACACCTTCACCCTCCCCACGGCATCCCCCGCCGAAACCCGCGTCATCAACGTCTACAAGCCGCCAGGCTACGAGGCGTCCCAGGCCCGTTACCCGGTTCTCTACATGCCGGACGGTGGCATGCAGGAGGACTTCCCCCACGTGGCGGAGGCTGTGGATGCTGGCATTCGCGCCGGTGAGGTCCAGCCGCTGATCCTCGTCGGTATCGAGAACACCGAACGCCGTCGCGATATGACCGGGCCGACGAGTGTCGCATCCGACATGGCGATTGCGCCCCACGTCGGCGGTTCGGCGGCCTTCCGGACCTTCATTGCGAAGCAGCTCATCCCGGAGATCGGCAGGCGCTACCGGGTCGATGGGCACAGGGGCATTATCGGCGAGTCGCTGGCCGGGCTTTTCGCGGTCGAGTGTTTCCTGCTCGAACCGGAACTGTTTGACACGGTGATCGCGATCAGTCCCAGTCTCTGGTGGAATAACGGCGCCTTGCTTGATCAGGCGGCGACCCTGCTCAGGAATCAGCCGAAAGGCTCGCGTCGCCTTTATCTCGCTTCCGCCGACGAAGACAACATCGCGCCGAATGTCGAGAAACTCGCCAACGTGTTGACGGCTGACGCTCCCAAGGGCCTCGACTGGATCTACGTGAGGCGGCCGGACCTGCAGCACGATACGATCTATAAAGCCCTGGAGACGCCGGCATTGCGTCGCGCCTTCCTGCCGAAATTCGTGCAGATCGCGTTGCCGGGAAAGTGAGTCCGGCGGGCGCTACGCTGCGGATCGTTGACGTGGCGTGCATCCGCATACGATGCTTCTGGGACGTGACATGGGGGTGTCGGCACATGGATGGACAAGCTCGCGATGAAACCGTGGAATCATGGTTGCCGTCTCCGGGATGGACGCGTCTTGGCGTTTCGATAGGTTTGACGCTGCGCTGGATGCTTATCCTCGCAGCGTTCGTCATGTGTTTGTTCGCCGCGTCATCGGCCGGCGTCCTGCTTTTTAGCTTGATGATGGTCGTCGTCTTCCCGGTGGCGGTCGCGGCGCACGAGCTCGGACACTACATCGCGGCACGGCGGCATGGCATGACGGTGCTGCTCATGCGGATCGGGGCGGTGGATATCGCCCCATGGGGACGAGGCTGGAAAGTTCGCTGGAAGCGTTATATCCATCCGCTTCCCGCTGGTTATGTCTACGCTCTCCCGGATCCCTCGCGGCCCTACCGGGTACCTATGATCGTCTTCGCGCTCGGCGGTGTGACAGCTACGCTCGTCTTCGCCACGCTTGTCGCATTGGCGGTTCCGTTCATGCCCACGGAGACGGAGAGAGCATTGCTGACGGGGTGTGTTGCCGTTCTTTTCCTGCCCGTCTGCAACCTGTTTCCGGGCCGGGACGGTTACGAGACGGATGGACCGATCGCGTGGCGCTGGTGGAGGCACCCGCCGGGCGAGGCGCTGATGGCGCCGGTGTTCGCCAAGGCGAAGCTGCTCGGAGGCATACCGATCTCGAAGCTGGAGACGCATGACGCCGAAGCGCTGATGGGCGATTCAATCACCGGCGTGTGGTACGCCGTGAAACGGCATCAGCAATGTGGCGAGTGGGGGCAGGTCGTCGAATTCGGCCCCAGGCTTGAAGGACTCGTCCCTGAGCACCGGTTTGCCCGGTCGGCATATGCGGAGACGATCGACCTCATCCGGTCGGAGATAGCCTTCGCCGCCGCCGTTTTGCATGATGATCCGGCGTTGCTGCCGGACGCGGCCGCACTTCATCGCTCCGATTGGGGGAACTCGGTGTTATCGCCGCGATGCGCGGCGTGGTTCGCCTATCGCGCGGGCGACCAAGAGACCTGGCGTGACGCCATGGCCCAGACCATGCGAGTTGCCGGTCGGTCGGTGGACCGCTCGCTGCTTGTCAGCGAGCGGCTGATTGCCGGGCAACTTTACGGGGAAGATTAGTCCCGGTTCACGAAGTCGATCTTCGAGAGCCCGTTGAACTTCGCCTCCGCAAGAACCTTCGCTACATCTTCGTACGCCGCGTCGTCCGATGCACTGATGTGAATGGAAGGCTTGTCACCTTCCCGCGAGCCGAGTAACGCCATCTGCGTCGCGAGTGCGGCGTCGGTCACCAATACGTGATTCCAGAACGTCATGCCATTGGGTTCGATCGTGATGTCGATGGGTTCCATCATCGCCGCAGGCGGTTGCGAGCCTGGCGAAGGCAGGTCCACGCGCGCCTTATGAGCGACGACTGGTGCCGAGATCATGAAAATGATCAGCAGGACCAGGAGAACGTCGACGAGTGGAGTGACATTGATGCCCGAGATCGGGGTAGCGTCTTGCCGTGCAGAGAAAGCCATAGTTCCTCCTACAGACGTTATCGATGGGGTGGTGCCCTGGTGCCGGACCATGGGGGGATGTCCGGCAAACTCAGACTAGGTGCCGACTGGCCCTTTCCGCAAGCGGCGCGGTAGGTGCATGATGTGGGGCTTGAGTCAACCTTGAACCAAACCCGCCGTTCGTAGTCCCATGGGGCTAGGTTTTTGGCAGGAGAAGCTGCGTTGGGCAGTCAGTCGTCGGGTTCGAAGTGGGTTGCGGGTTTGCTGATCGTCGCGATACTTGTCGTCGTCGGCATCTTCATCTTCCGGGAGAAGCAGGCACGTGATGCCGTCACGGCGCCGGCCTTCTCGACTGCACCGGCGGCGTCCGCGTCGTCGACCACGGTGCACGATGCGCCGCTCGTGCAACATCCGATCGATCCGGTCAGTGGATCGACGGCGGCCCTGCCAGCCCTGGACCAGAGTGATGACGATGTGCTGGCGGGCCTCATGGCCCTGACCAGTGACGGTGCATTGAAAACGCTTCTACGCCCCGAGGCGATCGTCTCGCGCATGGTCTCGACCATCGATGCATTGCCGAAGCAGAGCGTCGGCATGAACGTGGTGCCGTTGCGCACGCCGACGGGCCGTTTCCAGGTGGTTTCGGACGATGGCAACTTCGTCGCGTCGAAGAAGAATGTCGAGCGCTACGCGACCTACATGTATGTCGCTGACAGGATGAATGCCAAGGCAGCCGCTGCCTGGTACAAACGCAACTATCCGCTGTTCCAGCAGGCCTATCGCGACCTGGGCACGAATGGCTACTTCAACGACAGGCTGATCGAGGTGATCGATCACTTGCTTGCTGCGCCGGAGCCGAAGGGTAACCAGCAGTTGCTGCCGGAGAAGGTCGGTTACGTTTATGCGAACCAGACACTCGAGCAGTTATCGGTCGGGCAGAAGTTCATGATTCGCATCGGGCCGGAGAATGAGGCGAAGCTGAAGGCGAAGTTGCGCGCGTTGCGAGAAGAGATCGTGGCGGATAAGGCGGCGATGCCGACCGGCGAGTGATTCGCCGTTGCGAGATGGTGTGGTGAGCTTGCTCGCTGGCGCGGGATCGCCGATGAATCGGCTCCTACAAGAGCGTCGAGATCCCCTGTAGGAGCCGATTCATCGGCGATGCTCTCCGATCAGGGTGCGACAGGCTTCGACGGATCGCGCACCGGCACGCTGATGTTGCACAGATCGATCTTCCCCGCCGGACGCGTATAGAAATCGTCCTTGCGATTGCGCTTGGCTTCGATCACCGCCGCAAACGTCTTGCTGTCCGTGCGCAGCACCTGGATGGGCGTGCGCTGCGCTTCGGGAACATCGGCCGCGAGGCGCACGCTCTTGATCGTTACGCGCTGCTCGGGCTTGTCGTAGAAGCCCATCGGTTCGCCACCGCGCGGATACGCGGCGAGGAATTCCATGCCCTTGATGACCTTGCCGGCGACGGCGAGGTTGCGGTCGAGGTTGCGCGGGGCCTGGCCGATGATGGCGTAGAGCGAGCTGCCGTTGCCGGTCTCGGCGCCGACGTCGCGTGCGACGCCCACGGTACCGTAGCAATGCGCGATCCACGCTTCGCCGGCCTTGGCGTCGCGCGCCACGGGGAAGCCTTCGGAGAATCCGACTTCCGGCGCGTAGACGTCGCCGTCCGGAAGCTTGGTGAACGGAATCGCCTTGCCGCCCAGCTTGCGCGTGAATTCCGGTGTCAGGGTCTCCTTGGCGCTACCCAGGCTCTTGGCCTTCTTCTTGTCGTCGCCGTCGGGATCGCCCCACTGGGTAACGAAGTTGTCCTGGACGCGGATGACCTGGCTGCCGTCGAAGTAGTGCTCGCGGATCAGGGTACGGATATTGGCGGCATGTTCCGGCGACCAGTCCTGGGCGAGCTCGATGACGACCTGGCCCTGCGGCAGGTCCATGTAGACGAGGTTCTGCGGGTCCGGGGTGCGCCATTCGGCGGCGGTCGACTTGGCCAGCAGTTCCTTGGCCGTGGGCGTGTGCGCCTTTTTCGCCTCCTCGGCGACGGCGGGCAGGGCGAGGGCGAGGGCGAGAACAAGGCAGGTGCGAGCGAGCATGGGATCCCCGGATTGAGTGCGTACCCGAAGAAAAGTAGCAGAGCCTGTTGTGATGCGCTTGGGTTGACCCCCATGATGTGACATTCGTCATCGGAAGGCAGGCATGGATACCTCCGTACTCGATAATCCGCTGTGGCACTCGCTGACCGGTGAGCACGCAGCGCTGGCCCGTCGATCGGGCGATGCGCTCTGGTATGGCGATGCCTATGCACCCTTTGTGGCGGTGGCGAGCCCGGCTGCCCACGTGGTCGACGATCCGCGCCTGGTGGGCCGGCGTTATTTCCTCGGCGTCGCGCCCGAGGTCCTGCCTGAGCGCTGGATACGCGCGCCAGTCGACGCCGGTCATGCGGTGCCTGACACGCTCCAGCTGGTCCGCGCCCTGGATGCGCCCGATCTGGATACCGAGGAGACGGTCAGCGTGCTTGGCAACGAACACCGCGAGCGCATGCGGGCGCTCACCTCACTGGTCTACCCCGAGTTCTTCCGCGAGCATACGGCCGCCCTGGGTACCTATGTGGGCATACTTCAGGAGAGCCGGCTCATCGCCATGGCCGGGGAACGCATGGCCGTTCCCGGTGCCCGCGAGATCAGCGCCGTCTGCACGCATCCGGAATTCGCCGGGCGAGGTCTCGCCCGGGCACTCCTGGTCGCATTAGTGAACCGGCATCGCGAACACGGACTGGTTTCGTTCCTGCACGTCTCCGCGGGTAACGAAGGCGCGACACGCCTCTACGAAAAGCTTGGCTTCGTCCATCGGGCGACACTGACGCTCACCGCCGTGGATATCGCCAAGTCGCATTGATCGATGGCGGCCTGGCGACTCACCTTCCCGGTCAGGCATCGACCCCAAGCAAGGCTTTCGGCTCGAGGTAAGCCTCGAGACCGAAGCTGCCGTACTCGCGACCGAGACCGGACTGCTTGAACCCGCCGAACGGTGCCTTCGGCTCATGCGTGAGCGTATTGATCAACACACGACCGGCATCGATGCGCGAGGCGACGCGGCGTGCGCGCGCCGTATCGGCGGACAACACGTACGCCTGCAAGCCGTATGGCGTGTCGTTGGCGATTGCGATGGCATCCTCGTCGTCGTCGTACGCGATGATCGACAGCACCGGTCCGAAAATCTCCTCGCGGGCGATGACCATGTCGTTGCGAACGTCGCTGAAGACGGTGGGACGGACCAGCCAGCCACGCGAGTAGCCTTCCGGCCGGCCGATACCACCAGCAATCAGGCGCGCGCCTTCGGCGATACCCTTGCCGATATAGCCTTGTACGCGCTCCCACTGCTTCTGGCTGACCATGGGACCGACCTCCGTGGCGTGGTCGGACGGATCACCCGAGACGACGGCATTCACGGCGGCGACCATGCGCGTTTCGAACTCGGCAAGGCGCGCGCGCGGCACGAGCAGACGCGTTCCGGCGATGCAGGCCTGGCCGCTGTTGGCGAAGCCGGCCATGACGGCCAGCGGTACGGCGGCGTCGAAGTCCGCATCGTCGAGGATGACGACGGGGGATTTTCCGCCGAGTTCCAGCGTGACGCGCTTGAGCGTGTCGGCGGCGGCACGGACGATGCCCTTGCCGACGGTGGTCGAGCCGGTGAAGGAGATCTTGGCGATATCCGGGCTATCGACGATGGCGGCGCCGACCACTTCGCCGCGGCCCGTGACGATGTTGAACACGCCGGCTGGTGCGCCCGCGGCGTGCAGGGCCTCGGTGACGACGCGCGTCTGCAGCGCACTCATTTCGCTCGGCTTGATCACCGCCGTGCAGCCTGCTGCGATGGCGGTGGCCAGCTTGCCGCAGATGAAGCCGGCGTCGCTGTTCCAGGGCGTGATGAGGCCGACCACGCCGACGGCCTGCATGACGACGGTCGCGCTGCCCTTGCGGCGCTCGAACTCGAAGTGCTCGAGCGTCTCGATGGCGTCGAGGAATACGCTCGACGCATGCCCCACCATCCAGCGGCCGCGATTGACCGGCGCACCGTACTCCTCGAGCACGGCGGCGAAGAGGTCGTCGCCACGGGCCTCGACGGCGGCGTGCATGCGGCGGAGCAGGGCGATGCGCTCGGTGACGGTCGTACGGGAGAAGGCCGGGAACGCGCGCTTCGCCGCGGCGATGGCGCGGCGGGCGTCTTCCTGATCGGCGAGACGCACGGTGCCGATGACCTCTTCGGTAGCCGGGTTGAACAGGTCGAAGCGCTCTTCGCCGTGCGGGGTAACGAACGCGCCGTCGATGTAGATCTGGTCGATCGTGTGCATGGGGATTCTCGCGAGAGGGGACGGGAAGGTTCGATGGCAAGAATGGGCGCAAAGGATTAGCCTGATAAGTCGGACAAAGCCGGATGGGGCATGAAGCTGGAACGGACAATGCGATCGGGACTGACGGAATTCGAAGCGGTACTCGCCGTGGCCCGACTGGGCAGCTTTCGGGCGGCGGCCGCCGAGATGGAGATGTCGACCTCGGCCCTGAGCCAGTCGGTCGCGTCACTGGAGGCCCGCCTGGGCACGCGGCTGTTCCACCGGACCACGCGCAGCGTTCGCCTGACCGAGGCGGGGGAACGGTTCGTGGCCGAACTCGCCCCGGCGGTCGCGGGCATTCGCGACGCCGTCGACCGCGCAGGCGAGGAGGCGACCACGCCGAGCGGGACCCTCCGGCTCAACTCGTCCACCGGCGCCGCGCGCTGGCTGATGCTGCCCTTGCTCATCCCGTATCTGGAGCGTTATCCGAACGTCCATCTCGACCTGGTGACGGAGGAACGGATGATCGACATCGTCCGTGAGGGCTTCGATGCCGGCTTCCGGACGGTCGACACGGTGCCGGGGGACATGATCGCCGTGCCCCTGGGGCCGCCTATCCGCTTCGCGGTCGTCGGCTCACCGGCTTACTTCAGGGCGCATGGCCGTCCAAAAACCCCGGCCGACCTGGCCGGTCATCGCTGCATTCGTGCGCGCATGCCGGCAGGGCATATCTACCACTGGGAGTTCGAACGCCACGGCGAAGCCATCAGCATCGACGTCGAGGGGCAACTGACCCTCGGCCAGCCCGATCTCATGCGGGAAGCGGCTCGCGCGGGGCTGGGGCTCACCTACCTGACCGAATTCAACATCGCGGAGGACCTTGCGGCCGGCACGCTGGAGCGGGTGCTGGACGACTGGACCCCGCCCTTCGACCGGCTTTGCCTGTACTACCCCGGTCGACGCCATGTGCCGGCCGCGCTGCGCGCGCTGATCGACCTCATCAGGGAGACCGGCTGAGCGCATGGGCCAAGGGTCATGGCAAACCTTTGCGAAACGGGCGGCATCCTATCCGCAAGATTCCACGTCCCGGATGACTCATGCATCGCCGCTTCGCCTTGTTCGCCACGCTCTGCCTCGCTGCTTTCTCGGCCCACGCCGAGGTGACGATCGACGGCCACATCGACCCGACGGAATGGGCGGGTGCGCAGCACATCACCGATTTTCGTGACACCCAGCCAAAAACCGGTAAACCGGGGAGCCAGCCGACGGAGGCCTGGGTGCTGTCGACCCCGAAGGGCCTGGCCGTCGCGATCCGCGTGACCCAGTCCGCCGACGTGCCACGCTCGACGCAGCAGACCCGTCGCGACGAGGATGCACTCGTCGATCGCATCAACGTGATGGTGGATTTCGACGGCGATGGCCGCGTCGGCTACGACTTCGAAGTGCGCTCGCTCGGTGGCGTCGCCGACGAGGTGATCACCAACGAGTCCGACTTCAGCTACGACTGGGATGGCCGCTGGGACCATGCCGTGACCCAGGATGCGGAAGGCTATTCCGTCGAGATCCTGATTCCCTGGTACATCGCGCCGATGCGCCGGGCCGATGGAGAGAACCGCCACATCGGCCTGTACATCGACCGCGTCATCGCCGCCACCGGCGAGCGCATGGCATGGCCGGCGGTCAGCTTCGACCAGGGCCGCTTCCTGTCCAGTTTCAACAAAGTGTCGTTGCCTGCCTATTCGCAGTCGCTGTTCGCGGTCACGCCCTACCTCGTCGGCCGGGTCGATCGCGCCCACGGTGGCACCTCGTTCCAGGAAGGTGCGGACATCGTGTGGAAGCCGAACGGGCAGACCCAGCTGACCGCCACGATCAATCCCGATTTCGGCCAGGTGGAGAGCGACGACCTCGTCGTGAACTTCTCGCCGGAAGAAACCTTCTTCACCGACAAACGTCCGTTCTTTACCGAGAACCAGGGCATTTTCGATTTCAGCCTGCTCGACGACTACTCCCAGCTCGTCTACACGCGACGCGTTGGCGGCGAGTCGGACGACGGCCACGGCCCGGCGGATATCTCGGCGGCGGTGAAGGTGAACGGCAGTGTCGGCGACACCAGCTACGGCATCCTCACCGCGCAGGAGAAAGGCGACGACGGCCGCACCTTCGGTGCCCTCCGGCTCACCCAGACCGAAGGCACGCAGACCTTCGGCATGCTCGCCACGCGGGTGAATCACCCCTTCCTGGATCGCGATGCCAACGTGCTCGGTTTCGATCACCGCTGGCAGCCGAGCGAGACGTTTACGTTGACCAGCAACATCGTCGGCAGCAAGATCGACCAGCCGCAGGCGAACTCGTCGGGACTCGGCGCGACCAGCATCGCGTTCTGGGAAATGACGCCGGTATGGAGCCAGCAGTGGCTGGGCATGTACTTCGGCCATCGGCTCGACATCGACGACTTCGGTTACCTGCCGCGCAACGACATGGAGTACCTGCACTGGGAAGTGCGTCAACGCGTGACCGACCTGCCAGCGGATTCCGCGTACGCCTCGCATCTCTGGCGCTATCGCATCTCCGCGCAAGACAACACCGAAGGCCGTCGCATCTCCCGTCGCTTCCGCATCCAGCGTGATAGCCGGCGTCGCGATGGTGGTGATGAAGAGTGGCGCCTCGACATGTTCACGGCCGCCTACGACGACCTGCTCACGCGGGGCGGCAATCCCCTGCATACACCGCCGACGGCCAAGTTGACGTACGAGCGCGAAAGCCCGCGCATCGGCCACTGGAGCTGGAAGGACGAAGGCTTCATCGGCGGCAATCAGCTCACCGGTTACCACCGCCTCGCGTACTACTTCAAGTTCACCCCGACGTATTTCATCACCGACGCCTTCAGCATCTTCGCTGGCGCCAGTTACGAATGGGATCCGAACTGGCTGATCTGGCAGGACCGCGGCACGCAGGTCTCAAACCTGGTCGGCGCGTTCGATGGCAGGACGGTCGGTATCGACAGCGGCGTGAACTGGAATTTCGGCAACAAGCAGGAGCTGCGCGTGAAGCTGCAGACGCTGGCCGTCGGTGCGAAGTTGCGCCAGGCCTACGAGATCGATCCGGAAGGCCGTGCCGTGCCCTCCAACGAGCATATCGATGGCCTGGGCGTGGCCAATCTCGGTTTCCAGATCCGCTACCGTTACGAGATCGCGCCGCTGTCCAACCTGTACATCGTCTACAACCGGGGTGGCTACGAGCAGGACACCGAGGATGAGGTCGGCTCGCAGTTCCGTCGTGGCTTCGGCCTGAAGGACATCCAGGAAGGCCTGGTCAAGGTGGCTTATCGACTCGAGTTCTGACCTTCTTCACGCGTGCTGTGGCAACCTCCGCCACCTCCCGTTGTCGGAGAACGGTGTGACCCAGCGCGAAAATCCCGTTCCGGGCCGGACCATCGGCGAGCACGGTATCGTCGGCAATCTCGACACGACTGCCCTGGTGGCAAGCGACGGCACCATCGACTTCATGTGCTGGCCACATATGGATAGTCCGACCGTCTTCGCAGGCCTGCTTGATCCGGACAAGGGCGGCGAGTTCACCATCGAGCCCGAGCTCGACCAGGCGCGTACGATCCAGCTCTACATTCCCGAGACCAATATCCTGATGACCCGATGGATGTCGGAGCAAGGCAGCGTGGAGCTGACCGATTTCATGCCGCATCCCCAGACCGACACCCGGTTGCCCGCGAGCCTTGTTCGCTGTCTTCGCGTGCCTCGTGGCGAAGTGACGATTCGTGTGCGCTGCCGGCCGCGACTGGATTACGCGCGCAAGATTCCGACGACCGAACATTACGGTGAGAGTGTTGTCTTCCACGACGGTCCCACTTCGCTGCGCTTGGGCGCGAGCGTTCCGTTGCACTGCGGCGAAGGCGAGGCGACGGCAGAGTTCGTACTCGGCCAGGGTGATACGGTCTGGTTCGTCCTGTGCGGCGAGGAGCACGACCCGCTCGACGTGGATGAGTGCGTCGCCGCGCTCGAGCACACCGCCGCTGCATGGCGGATCTGGGCGCGGAAATCGAACTACCGCGGTCGCTGGCGCGAGCGTGTGGAGCGCTCGGCCCTGGTGCTGAAGCTGCTCACGTCACATCGCCATGGGTCGATCGCCGCCGCGGCGACATTCGGCTTGCCCGAGGCCACGGGGGCGGAGCGCAACTGGGATTACCGCGCGACGTGGATCCGCGACGCGTCGTTCACGGTGTACGCGTTCATGCGCCTGGGCTACGTCGAGGAGGCGGAGCATTTTCGCAAGTGGTCCGAGAAGCGGATCATGGAGCTAGGCAAGGACGCTGCCCTCAAGATCATGTATGCGCTGGATGGCAGCGAAGCGGCAGAGGAATCCACGCTCGACCACCTCGCCGGCTACGCCGGTTCGCAGCCCGTACGCATCGGCAATGCGGCACGCACGCAGACCCAGCTCGATATCTTCGGCGAACTGATGGATAGCCTGTACCTGGCGAACAAGTACGGCACGGCGATGAGTCACGCCGGCTGGGAGCATGTGCGTCGGTTGGTCGACCATGTGCGCCACCACTGGCGAGATCCCGATGAAGGCATCTGGGAGATTCGCGACGAGCCTCGCCATTTCCTCCACTCGCGCCTGATGTGCTGGGTGGCGCTGGATCGTGCCGTTCGTCTCGCCCATAAGCGCTCCCTGCCAGCCCCCGTGGTGGAGTGGACGCGCGATCGCGACCGCATCGCCGAGGATATCTGGACGCATTTCCGTCATCCGGAACACGGCCACTTCGTGCAGAGCAAGGGCGGCACGGATGTCGATGCCGCTTTGCTGATGATGCCTCTGGTCCGCTTCGTCTCGGCGACCGATCCGGTCTGGCTGAGCACGCTGGATGCCATCCGCGACCAGCTCACCGACGATGGCCTGGTGTTCCGCTATCGCAATGCCGATGGCCTGGAAGGCGGGGATGGTGCGTTCACTACCTGCACGTTCTGGTACGTGGAATGCCTGGCCCGCGCGGGACGCCTGCACGAAGCCCGCGAGATTATGGCGCGCGGGGTGTTGTACTCGAACCACCTCGGGCTGTTCTCCGAAGAGCTGAGCCTGCGTGCCGAGCCTCTCGGCAACTTCCCGCAGGCGCTTACCCATCTCGCTTTCATCAGCGCGGCCTACTACCTCGATCGTCAGCTTTCGAATCCTGGAGGGCAGCTCTGGCAGCCCTAGACGCTAGACGAGCTGCAGATCGCGAGCCTTTGCGTTGGGGAACACCGTAGCCAGGTCCTTATCGGACAGTCCGTAGGTACGACGGAGGAGGCCTCCGAGCACGTCGCGATAGTTGTTCAGCACGGGGTGGTCGCGGTTCTGCAGCAGGCTGCCGGCGTTCACCGCAACTTGCTGCCCGGCGACGCGACCGCCGTTGACCTTGCCGCCAAGCACCCAGTACGTCGTGCCGTGACCATGGTCGGTACCCTTGTTGCCGTTCTCGCGGAAGGTGCGGCCAAACTCGGACACGACGACAACCACGGTGTTGTTCCACTCGGTCTCGCCCAGGCCATCGGCGAAGCTGGCAAGACCCTGCCCGAGGTTGTCCAGGTTGTTGGCCAGCTGGCCCTCGGCACCGCCCTGGTTCACATGAGTGTCCCACCCGCCGACGTCGACGAAACCCAGGCGGAACCGATCGCGCATGAGGGTGGCCATGCGCTGGCCCTGCTGTGCAAAACCCCGCGCGTTCACCGCACCGCGGCTCGCGGCGACCATTTCAGTCTGCAGATCCTGGGCTACCTGCTGGCGCAACTGCAGTCCGTCGGTAGCCGCCGCCTGCAGCGACGTGCCTTCGTACATGCTGGCGAGGATCTTCGACTGGCGGTCATCGAAGACGGCCTTGCTGCCGCCCTTGAGCGAGATGTTCGGGATGTCGCCGGCACCGCGGAAGGACAGCGGCAGCGCATCGGTGAAGGCGATGGGAGGCGAACCGCGCAGCACACCGGAGAGACGCCCCATGAAACCCGAACCGTAGTTGCGCGCGTCTCCTGCCTCGCCAGCCTCGATGTTGTCCTGGGTTTCGAAGTGGCTTCGGGAGAGATCGTCGGTGCCGGAAAACGGAATGAAAGCCAGCTGACGCTTGTCCCACAGCGGGCCCATCGAAGCGGCCAGTGCTGGCGTGAGGCCCCAGTTCGCATCGAGTGCCCGGACCGCTTTCGGATTGCCTGCATCCGGTTTGGCCAGCGCAATGCTCGGCCGCGATTCGTAATAGAAGTCGCTCGAGTACGGCACGAGCATGTTGTTGGCGTCGTAACCGCCGCGCAGGAAAACCAGCAGGAAGCGCGGCGACGACGCGGGTGCGGCAAACACCTTGCCACCCAACATGAGCGCGGGAACGGTCGCGGCAGTGGCGAGCAGGAACTGGCGGCGATCCATGGGCAGCCTCAGCGGTAGTTGAAGTCGGGGGAGGCGAGCAGGAAGGTGTTCCATTCCTGCTGCGACGTGGCCTGGGTGAGCGCGTCGCGCGTCTTCGGCGACAGGTAGGGATCAAGGGTGGCGTAATAGGTCGGCGTGGTCAGTTGCGGGAAGCCGCCGCGGGTATGCGTGCCCGCCTCGTCCAGATCGAACAGGTGGTTGGCGCCACTGCCGATGGCCCGGGCGATTTCGAAACGCTTGGCGATCTGGCCTGAACTGGACCATTCGGAATCCGTAGTCGGCCAGCCGTCCGGCGTGATCCTGCCGAACGGCGCCTGTCCGAGCTGGTTGATCCAGTTGACCAGCGGACGCGGGTTCGACACCGGCTTGCCGTCGTAGGCGAGACGCATGGTCGAGACCAGGAACTGGGTCGGGTCCTTGTAGCGCTTGCCGAGCGACGCGGTGAATGCCTTCGAGGTCAGCATCGTGTCCATCACCGCGGCGATATCGCCATCGGTGTGGTGGAAGGTCTTCGCCATGGCTTTGACCAGTTCCGGTGGTGGATCGTTGGCGACGAAGTACTGCGCCAGCCTCGTGGAGACGAAGGTCGCGCAGGCAGGCTGGCTGACGATGAGGTCGACGGCCTTTTCAACCTCGTCGAATCCGCTGCCCTTGATCGTCTTGCCGAGCAGGACCTTGTCGCCGAAGTCGTGTCGGTTCGGATTGAATTCGAAGACGCCTTCCTGCAGGTAGTACGCCTGCACGTCGGGTTTCATCTTTCGCGGCTGGCCGTCGAAGTTCACCCCGACACCGGTGAGGATGCGCGCCAGGTTCTGCACGTCGTCCTGGCTGTAGCCGCTACCCACGCCGAGCGTGTGCAGTTCCATCAACTCGCGCGCGTAGTTCTCGTTGATCTTGTCGCGCGCGTTCTGCACGTTGTCGAGGTATTCGAGCATGGCCGGGCTTTTCAGCGTAGCCAGCACGAGGTCGCGGAACTTGCCCAGGGCATGCGGCCGGATGGTGTTCTGCGCGTAGTCGGCGACGACCCAGCGCACGCGGCCCTTCTGCTGGAACACGCTGAAATGATTCAGCCAGAACCAGACCATCTGCTCACGCAGCTGGTTCTCGTCGTAGATGGCGTAGAGCAGTTCGGTCGCCTGGGCTTCCTGCGCATACTGGTTGCCCTGTTTCTGCAGGGCCTGTTTCGCCGCCTGTTTGCCATCGCCGTCGGGCATGGCATTAATGTCGCGATATTGATCGCGGACTTGCGCGACCAGCGTCGCCATGGGCGTTTTCGCAACGTCGAAACCGTCGATCTGTGCGCGAACGTCGGCGGGAAGCCCGTCCGCTTTCGGATGCAACTGGCGGTCGAGGAAACGGCGTCGGCCCAGGTCGCGGTAGCTGGCGAGCGTCGCCGAATCGATGCCGAAGGTCACCCGGTCCAGCCAGGCGACGTCGTCCTTCGAGAGCGCCTCGTCGCTTGCCGCAGCGGGCAGGGCGACAAGGGCAAGCAGTACGGCGGTGGCCAACGCTCGCATGAAACCTCCGGTTTCGGTGAGGTGCTCACCTTAAACGGGAGGACGCGCCGAAGGTTTACCGTCAGGTAACCGCAAGAACATGTGGCCTGCTCAGGTAGGAGCCGATTCATCGGCGATCGGGTGCTTGCCCTGACCTTGCCCGCTGCCGCGGGATCGTCGATGAATCGGCTCCTGCACAGAGCGCGCTTACATCTCGATTTCGTCGTCGCCGATGAATTCGATGGCGGCTTCGCGGTTGCCGGCGGTTTCTTCGGCCACCTCGCGTACGCGCTCGCCGACCTTGTTGTTGGGTACTTCGACTTCGACCGTGAAGGTCCGCGAGCCGACATCGTCCGACAATTCGCTCGAGCTGGAATCGTCGCGGACACCCATGCCGAAGTCGTCGATTTCTTCCACGCGTTCGACGCGGTCGATACCGTGGATGGCGTTGATGACGTCGTCGAAGATGTCGCGGTCGCCGGTAATGCGGAGCTGGATGCGGGGCATGGGGTTCTCCTGAAGCCGTGACGTTCGATGCTGCGGCCGGGCATGTATGCCCGAAGTGTAGGCCCGGCTAACATAGGTGTTTTCGGCGGCTGCGTACCATGCCCAAGACCTACGACCAGGCCTATTTCGACAAGTGGTACCGCAGTACGGACCATGCCGTGGGGTCGCCTGCCGAACTCAACCGCAAGGTGGCCATGGTGCTCGCCCAGGCGGAGTTCTACCTCGGCCACCCGGTACGTAACGTCCTCGACATCGGCTGCGGTGAAGCGCCCTGGCGGGCGGTGTTGCGGAAGATGCGGCCGGGTATCGACTATCGCGGGCTCGAGGCCAGCGAATACGCGGTGGCGCGCTACGGTCGCTCGCGAAACATCGGCTATGCCCGTTTTGGCCAGCTGGCCGAGCTGCGCTTCGATACGCGGTTCGACCTGATTGTCTGCACCGACGTGCTGCACTACCTGAAGCCTGCCGAGATCCGCGCCGGGCTGACCGGCATCGGCGAGATGCTCGAAGGCCTGGCCTTTCTCGAGCTGTATACGCGTGAGGACGATCCGGGCGGCGATCGTGAAGGCTTCCTTTCGCGACCGGCACGCTGGTACCGCGCCGCGTTCAACGAGGTGGGCCTGCTTCCGGTGGGGTCGCAGTGTTACGCCGGACCCCGCCTGTCCCGCCACGTGGCCTCGCTGGAAACCTTCTAGTCCTCGGCGGTGGGCTAGGTCGCCATGAACCAGCTGGCCGTCGCCAGCGCGTTATTGGCGGCGTGTGCGACAAAGCCCGGCCAGATCGACCCGCTGCGCACGCGCAGCCAGGCGCAGAACACCCCCACGAGGATCAGGTTGGGCACGGCGTACCAGAGCCAGTCCAGGTCGGGCAGGTGCACCGCGCCGAAGACGATGGCCGAGACCGCGATGGCCCAGCCGTCACCGAGGCGGGTTCGCAGCACCGACAGCAGGGCGCCGCGGAACAACACCTCTTCGACCAGGGGGCCGATCAGGACCACGGCCGGGAGCAAGGCCACCCGCATGCCGACGTGTGCGCGATCGGCGATGTCGGTCACCGTCTGGCTCACATCGTGGCCACCCGCCAGGAACTGGGTGAGCAGGCCGCCGAGCACGGGCGCGAGGATGCCCAGCGCCGTGCCCAGCGCGATGTAGCGCCCCGGGGGCGGGGTGAAGCCGAGCCCGCCGGCGCCGCCGTCGAGCGTTTTTGCCGACCAGCGTCGCACGATCCATGTGACAACCACCGCCGCCGCGCAGATCAGGGTGAGGATCACGACCAGGATCAGGCGGTCGGGCTGGTCCGGCACCGCGTCGGGGAACATCCGAGCGATGAACTGCGAGGTGGCGCCAAAGGCGCCGCCAAAGCCCGCCTGCAGCGCGAAGTAGGCGAGGATGGTCAGGACAGTCTCGAGCAGGCCGGGCGTTCGTGCCGGCAGGGCAGGTGGAGCGGAGACGGTGTCCAGGGGTGGGGAGGTCGGCGAGAGTTCGTGAGGCATGAACCACCGTAGCCGACGGGGTGGGGCTCCGCAACGGCGCTTCTGGCACAGACCGTCATGTGCCCCCTGTATAGTGTTGCGTCCCTTCCGGAGGAAACCGGGCGCCCCCCGCGCCGACCCATGTTCGCTTTCGACTGGCTTGCCGACCCTTCGGCCTGGGCGGGTCTTCTCACGTTAATCGTGCTGGAGATCGTGCTCGGTATCGACAACCTCGTCTTTGTCGCGATCCTCGCCGACAAGCTTCACGCCCGCCAGCGCGATCAGGCGCGGCTCCTGGGCCTCGGCCTGGCGTTGGTCATGCGCCTGTGCCTGCTGGCCGCCATGTCCTGGCTGGTCACGCTCACCCAACCCCTGTTCAACTGGAATGGCTTCGGCCTGTCCTGGCGCGACCTGATCCTCGTGATCGGTGGCGGCTTCCTGCTGTTCAAGGCGACCCTGGAGCTGCACGAGCGGCTCGAAGCCGACGATGGCGCCGACGGCAAGGCCGCGCGCCGCGCCAGTTTCTGGCTGGTCGTGGCGCAGATCGTCATTCTCGATGCCGTGTTCTCGCTGGATTCGGTGATCACCGCCGTCGGCATGGTCGACCATCTCTCGATCATGATGATCGGCGTGGTCATCGCCATGGGCCTGATGATCACCGCGAGCAAGCCGTTGACCGTGTTCGTCAACGCCCGCCCGACGATCGTCATCCTCTGCCTGTCCTTCCTGCTGATGATCGGCTTCAGCCTGATCGCCGAGGGCTTTGGTTTCCATATTCCCAAGGGTTACCTGTACGCCGCGATCGGCTTCTCGATCATGATCGAGGCGTTCAACCAGACCATGCGGCGGAACCGCCGTCGCTCGCTGCTGGTCGGCGGCCGCATCATGCGCGACCGCACCGCGAAGGCCGTGTTGCGCCTGCTGGGCGGCGCACCGGACGACGAGGGCGACAACGGCAAGAACACGCCCGCCACCGAGGCCACCGACACGGGGGTGTTCGGCAAGGACGAGCTGGAAATGGTCCAGGGTGTACTCGACCTTTCCCAGCGTCCGGTCCGCTCGATCATGACCCCGCGCACGGAAATCGTCTGGGTCGATCCGGGCGAGGACCTGCCGACCCTGCTGACCGAGGCGCGCGAGTCGCCCCATCACTGGATGCTGGTCGCCCATGGCGATCTCGACGCCTTGATCGGCGTGGTGTCGTCGCGCGACCTGCTTGCCAGCCTTGCCGATCACGGTCGCCTGGAAACCGAGCGCGTCGTGCGCAAGCCGATCACGGTGCTCGAATCGCTCAGCGTGCTGCGCCTCATCGACGAATTTCGCCGTGCGCCGCTACAGGTGGCCCTGGTGGTCGACGAATACGGCAGCATCCTCGGCCTGGTTACGCCGGCCGATGTGCTTGAGGTGATCGCGGGTGAATTCCCCGACGAGACCAGTGAGGGCGATCCCTCCGCGGTCAGCGAGCCCGATGGTGCCTGGTTGCTCGATGCCAGCCTGGACGTGCGTCGCGTGGAGCACCTGCTCGGTCATCGCCTGCCCGGCGCGAGCGATGGCAACTTCTCCACGCTTGCCGGATTCGTGCTTCAGCAGCTGGGGCGCTTGCCCAGCGCCGGGGACCGTTTCGAGACCGACGGCCTCGAATTCGAGGTCACCGCGATGGAAGGCGCCCGCATCCAGCGCGTTCGCGTCCTGGCCGTAGCGAAAGACGACGACTAACTGTTGGTAGGAGCCGATTTATCGGCGAACCCGCGGCAGCGGGCCAGTCTGTCGCAAGCACCCGATCGCCGATAAATCGGCTCCTACCTTAGACGTCAGGCGGCTTCTTCGGCCGGGGCGGCGTTGTTTTCCATGATCGCCATGCCGATGCCGCCGGCTGCCATGATCATCAGCGCTGCCCAGGCGATCATCGAGACCAGGTAGCCCGGGCCACGACGAGAGGCTTCGCGGGCATAGGCCCAGGCATACCAGGCGCGGCCGAGGAGCCAGATCAGCCCGGCGATCCCGGCCCACAGTGGGTCGGCGTACTGGGCGGCCAGCCACAGGGCGGGGATGAACATCACCGCGTTCTCCAGCGTATTCATCTGCACACGCCAGGCGCGCTCGAACGCCGGGTCGCCGGAGATCGACGGCGCCTTGATCCCGTAGCGATGGCGTGCCCGGCCCACCATCCAGACGGTGGCAAACATCAGGAGCAGGGTGAGCAAGGTGACGACGGCGGGGAGCTGACTGGTCATGAAACCTATCCGGGGAGCGTATTCAGCCGCCGAGTTTAGCGGTTCTGGTCCATGCGATCATGCCGACCGTGTCTCGCTCCGGGGACGCATCCATGGGAGGAGGGCGCCATGCTCTGGCAAAAAGGCCGTAGAAGCGACAACGTGGAAGACGCGGGCGAAGGTGGCGGTGGCGGCGGTCCCTCCTTCGGAGGACGCGGCCTGGGTATCGGCGGCATCATCATCCTGGCCATCCTCGGGATGGTGTTCTACAAGGACCCCACGGCCCTGCTCGGCCAGGGCGAACCGGGCGCCGCACCCCAGCAGCAGACCCGGTCGGCACCACATCAGGCGGCGTCCAACGATCCGCAGGTGGATTTCGTCCGCGCCATCCTGGGCGAGACCGAAGACACCTGGGGCGAGATCTTTGCGGCGAATGGCCAGACGTACGAGCGGCCGAAGCTGGTGCTGTTCCATGGTGGCGTCCGCACGGCCTGTGGCTCGGCCTCATCGGCGGTGGGACCGTTCTACTGCCCCGGCGACCACAAGGTGTACCTGGACCTCGACTTCTTCCAGACCATGCAGCAGCGCTTCCACTCGGCCGGCGATTTCGCTCGCGCGTATGTCATCGCCCATGAGGTGGGCCATCACGTGCAGAACCTCGTCGGCGTCTTCGACAAGGTGAGCGACGCGCGTCGTCGTGGTGCGCGCCTGGAAGGTGCTACGGGACTTTCCGTGCGGCAGGAACTGCAAGCAGACTGCTTCGCCGGCGTATGGGCCAACCGTTCCCAGCAACGCCAGCAATGGCTGCAACCCGGCGACGTCGAGTCGGCGCTCAACGCAGCGACGGCGATCGGCGACGACGCCTTGCAGGAGCAGGCCCAGGGCAGGGTGGTCCCCGACTCGTTCACGCACGGCACCTCGGCGCAGCGCGTGAAGTGGTTCAAGACCGGTCTCGAATCCGGTGACATCGGCAAGTGCAACACTTTCTCCGGTTCGATCTGACCTAAGCGACGTATGACCCATCCCTGTCTTCTCTGTGGCGCTTGCTGCGCAACGTTTCGCGTGGCCTTCCACTGGATGGAAACCGATCTCGCCGGCGGCATCGTGCCGTCGGCGCTGACCGAACACCTGGATCCGCACCGGGTGAACATGCACGGCACGAACGCCTACCAGCCGCGCTGCAAGTCGCTCGTGGGCGAGGTCGGCGTTGCCGCGCATTGCGGCATTTACGAAGTGAGGCCCTCGCCCTGCCATGACCTCCAGCCCGCGTGGGAGAACGGCGAGCCGAGTCCGCAATGTGACAAGGCGCGGGTGAAGCACGGCATGCCGCCGCTCACCCCGGCGGATTTCACACTCTCTTCATAGGCTGAGGGGAATATTTCGCGCGCGGCACACCTTTCCGCCTTATGCGGCCAGAAAGCCGCCTGACCTCCGGCCGCTCGCCTGCCATTAGCGAAGTTTGCCGGCTGGTTCTTACATCGCTGACCCATGGAGGGATCGCATGAAAGTCCATATCGCCACGCTTGCCGGTACGTGCTTGTTGCTCGGATTCACTTCCTTCGCTGCACGGGCGCAGGATCTGAATCCCAGCAATCCTGGCACCAAATACACTGCCTATTTCAACGCCGACGGATCATTGAAGGGTCCGAGTAATCTCGTTTCGTCTCCGGCCCGACATTCGCGCACGGGGCTCTATGAGATTACGTTCTCCGTGACTTTCCCAAGTCCACCGAAGTGCACTTACGACACTGACAAGGCGGCGGGTGCCAGCCCGTCATCGAGTGCTGGGATGTTTGAGTTGACGGCTACGGGAGTCGCAGTGGGTATTTCCGGAGGCTCCTCTATCAGTGGAGGTGCCTTCGATTATCCATTCTGGATTATTTGCCAGCAGAGCTGATTTGCCGGGTCAGATAACGAAAAACCCCGGAGTCGGCATGCATCCGACTTCCGGGGTTTCTTCTTTCGACCAGAGAGCGGCGTTACTCAGTAATCGCGCTTCTTGCGCGGCGGCTTGCCGCCACCGGGAGGACCGCCAGCGCCACCGTGGCCACCGGGGCGGGCGCCCTGGGGACGGAAGCTGCGCTGCGGCGGACGCGAGGCGTTGCCGCTCTGCGGGGCTTCCACGCCATCCCACTCGGCGATCTTCAGCTGCTGCTGGGCAACCCACACCTTCTTCAGGTGGGTGAAGACCTCCGGCGGCATGCCGTCCGGCAGGTCGATCAGGCTGTAGTCGTCACGGATGCTCACGCGACCGATGAACTTGGCCTCGACGCCGCCTTCGTTGGCGATGGCACCGACGATGTTGCCCGGCTTGACGCCGTGCTCGTGACCCACTTCGATGCGGTACGTGCGCTTGCCGGCTTCCGTGGTGTGCGGACGCGGCTGGCGCATGCCTTCACGAACCGGACGACGGTCGTTGAAGTCGCCACCGCTGTCGCGCGGACCACGGTCACGGTCGAAGTCACGCTGCGGACGCTCGCGATCGAACTCGCGCGGCGGACGCTCGGTGTATTCGCGCTTGGCCGGCGGCTCGAGCAACAGCGGCTGGTCGCCCTGGGCGATCTTGGCCAGCGCGGCGGCGATCTCGATCGCAGGAATGTTGTGCTCCTGCTCGAACTTCTCGACCATCTGCTGGAACAGGCCGAGGTCGCCCGTCGCCAGCGTGTCGGTGATCTTCTGGTTGAACTTGTTGATGCGCGTGTCGTTGACCGCTTCGATCGTCGGCAACTGCATCTGTTCGATCGGCTGGCGCGTGGCGCGCTCGATCTGGCGGAGCAGGTTCTTCTCGCGCGGCGTGACGAACAGGATCGCCTCACCACTGCGACCGGCGCGGCCGGTACGACCGATGCGATGCACGTACGACTCGGTGTCGTGCGGGATGTCGTAGTTCAGCACGTGGCTGATGCGCTCGACGTCGAGGCCGCGGGCAGCCACGTCGGTCGCGATGAGAATGTCGAGCTTGCCGGTCTTCAGCTGGTCGATCACGCGCTCACGCTGCGCCTGGGCGATGTCGCCGTTGATGGCAGCCGCGGCAAAACCCCTTGCCTGCAGCTTGCTTGCCAGTTCTTCGGTAGCCTGCTTGGTGCGCGTGAACACGATCATCGCGTCGAAGCTTTCGGCTTCGAGGATGCGGGTCAGTGCGTCGAGCTTGTGCACGCCGCTGACAAACCAGTAACGCTGGCGAATGTTCGCCGCGGTCGTGGTCTTGTTCTTGATCGTGATCTCGATCGGCTCTTTCAGGTAGGTCTGCGCGATGCGACGGATCGGCGCCGGCATGGTCGCGGAGAACAGGGCGACCTGACGCGTCTTCGGCGTGGCCTGCAGCAGCTTCTCGACGTCGTCGATGAAGCCCATGCGAAGCATTTCGTCGGCTTCGTCGAGCACCAGGAAGCGCAGGCCGGACAGATCCAGCGTGCCCTTGTCGAGATGGTCGATGACGCGACCCGGTGTGCCGACGATGACCTGCGCACCGCGCTTGAGGCCCTGCAGCTGCGGGCCGTAGCTCTGGCCGCCGTAGATCGGCAGGACCTGGAAGCCGGGCATGTAGGTGGCGTACTTCTGGAAGGCCTCGGCGACCTGAATGGCGAGCTCGCGGGTGGGCGCGAGAACCAGCGCCTGCGGCTTGCCGGGCTTCAGGTCGATGCGCGAGAGCACCGGCAGCGCGAAGGCAGCGGTCTTGCCGGTGCCGGTCTGCGCCTGGCCGATGACGTCGCGGCCTTCGAGCAGCGGCGGAATGGTGGCGGCCTGGATCGGCGACGGCACTTCGTAGCCGACTTCGGCCAGGACGCGCATGACTTTTTCGTCGAGCGCGAGCGCGCTAAAACCGGGCTGAGCCGGAGCGTTATCTGTATCGGGGGATGACATGGCGACCTCGAAGAGGGGGCGCGGCGGCGGAAGCGGCGCCGGGCAGTAGCGGTATTGTAGCAGCGATGGGCGCCCGGTGAGGCGGGCCATGGCCACTTGTTGCGTCGGCGTTACACTTCCCGGTCAGCTTTCGTAGGGAGAAGGGCATGACGACGATCGAGACGATTTCGGAACAACGCTGCTTCGGCGGCCTTCAGGGGTTTTATTCCCATGCCTCCGAAGCGTGCGGCGGTACGATGCGTTTTGCGGTTTTCATGCCTCCGGCGGCCGAAAACGGGCCTGTTCCTGTCCTGTGGTACCTCGCCGGTCTGACGTGTACCGCTGAAACCTTCACCATCAAGGCAGGCGCGCAACGCGCCGCCGCCGAGCTGGGTATAGCGTTGGTGATGCCCGACACGAGCCCACGCGATACCGGCATCGACGGTGCCACCGGCGACTGGGAATTCGGTGAGGGCGCAGGCTTCTACCTGGACGCCACCGAAGCCCCGTGGGCTTCACGTTTTCGCATGTACAGCTACGTCGTCGACGAACTGCCCCGGGTGGTCTCGGAACGGTTCGCCCTGGACATGAGCCGGCAAGGCATTTTCGGCCATTCCATGGGCGGACACGGTGCGTTGACCATCGCACTGCGTAACCCCGGCCGTTATCGTTCGGTGTCGGCATTCGCACCGATTGTCGCGCCTGCCAACGTTCCCTGGGGCGAGAAGGCGTTCCCGCGATATCTCGGCGACGACCGCAAGGCTTGGGCCCTGCACGACGCCACCCAGCTCGTTCGCGACGGTGCGCGCTTCGACGGTCGTATCCTTATCGACCAGGGTGAAGCCGATGGCTTCCTGACGAACCAGTTGCAGCCCCAGCGTTTCGAGGCCGCGTGTGAAGAAGCGGGTCAGCCGCTCCAGTTGCGCATGCAGCCGGGTTACGACCACAGCTATTACTTCATCCAGAGCTTCGTCGAGGATCACCTGCGTCATCACGCGAAGGCACTCGCGGTATGAGCGAACCGATCCGCATGCGCACACCGCGAACGGTGATTCGCCTGCTGGACGTGGACGAGGCTGACTTGCTTCGCCGTTACCGGGTAGAGAACCGGGAGCATCTCAGGCTGTGGGAGCCCTTGCGCACCGAGTCGCACTACACCGCGGAAGGCTGCCGGCTTGCCATCGAGGCGGGCCTCGAGGCGGCAAGGGCGGATCGCGGATTCCCGTTCGTCGTGCTCACGCCCGACGGTAGCGAAATCATCGCGACGTTCACCCTGGCCAACGTCGTCCGTGGCGTCTTCCAGGCCTGCCATCTTGGCTACGGCATTGCGCGGAAACACGAAGGGCAGGGCCTGATGTACGAGGCCCTGGACGCCGCGGTCCGTTATGCGTTCGGCCCTCTGGACTTCCATCGCGTGATGGCGAATTACATGCCGCGCAATGACCGGAGTGGCCGCCTTCTCGAGCGTTTGGGCTTCGAGAAGGAAGGCTATGCCAAGCGCTACCTGAAGATCGACGGGCTGTGGGAAGACCACGTGCTCACGGCGAAAATCAGGGCGCAGGGCTGAGCGATCGATCAGGCCTTGTTGGTGGCCGGACCGGTGCGCGTACGACGACGCTTGTGGTTGCCGGTGTTCTCGCCGGTGCCCGCAGCCGAATGGCTGTGCGGACGGTGCGAGGACGGACGACCCGCGCTGGAACCGCCGCCGCCCTGGCGAGCTTCGCCGCCAGCGGAGCGGCCCTGGCCGTTACTGGCCGAGCGACCCTGGCCGCCGCCCGAACGACCCTGACCACCGCCGGAGCGGCCCTGGCCCACCTGGTTGCGCGAGGCCTGCGGCTGACGCGGCTGCTGCTTCGGACGCGGCGCACCGGCATCCATGCGCAGCGGCGTGCTCGGCTCGTAGCCCGGGACGTTGATGACTTCGAGATCGGTCTTGAGCAGGCGACCGATGTCGCGCAGCAGGCCCGACTCGTCATGGCTGACCAGCGAGATAGCCTGGCCTTCGGCGCCTGCACGGCCGGTCCGGCCGATGCGATGCACGTAATCCTCGGCCACCATCGGCAGGTCGAAGTTGATCACCACCGGCAGCTGGTCGATGTCGATACCGCGCGCGGCGATGTCGGTGGCGACGAGCACGGTGACACGGCCGGTCTTGAAGTCCGACAGGGCGCGCGTACGTGCGTTCTGGCTCTTGTTGCCGTGGATCGCCGCAGCCTTGATGCCGGCCTGCTCCAGATGGCGGACGAGTTTGTCGGCGCCGTGCTTGGTGCGACCGAAGACGAGCGTCTGACGACGGCTGTCCTGGGAAAGGATGTGCAGCAGCAGGTCACGCTTGCTCGCTGCATCGACCGGGTGAACGCGGTGCGTGACCGTGTTGGCGACGGTGTTGGCCGGCGTGGTCGAGACTTCCTTCGGATCACGCATGAACTGCTGCGCAAGCGCCTTGATTTCCGGCGCGAACGTGGCCGAGAACAGCAGCGTCTGACGCTGGCGCGGCACGGCGGCGAGAATGCGCTTGAGCGCCGGGAGGAAGCCCATGTCGAGCATGCGGTCGGCTTCGTCGAGGACGAGCACGTCGACCTTGGAGAGGTCGACCGAGCGCTGCTGCATGTGGTCGATCAGGCGACCCGGCGTGGCGACGACGACGTCGACGCCGCGGCGCAGCGCCTGCAGCTGGTTGCCCATGCCGACGCCGCCGAAGATGACGGTGCTGGAAAGGCGCACGTACTTACCGTAGTCGCGCAGGTTTTCCTGCACCTGGGCGGCGAGTTCGCGGGTCGGGGTGAGGATCAGCGCGCGGATCGGGCGACGCGTATCGCTACGGTCGTCCTTGGAAAGCAGCTGCAACAGCGGCAGCGCGAACGCGGCCGTCTTGCCGGTACCCGTCTGGGCGGCGGCCATGAGGTCGTTGCCGGCGAGGACAAGAGGAATGGCTGCGGACTGGATCGGAGTCGGCTTTTCATAGCCAGCTTCGGAAAGGGCGCGCAGCAACGCGGGCGCAAGGCCCAGCGAATCGAATGACATGGAGTGAAGCTCCTGCGTGACTCGAGCGTTCCCTGGAACCGCGCTACAAGTCGATGGATTGGCGGCCGCTAACCATGACGAAGACAGCAGGCTGGCCGGTGTCGAGCGCGCTTCCGAGGGTGGGGGAACGGGCGGGAGAATCTCCACGCCGGGGGTCCGCAAGGGAGTCGGAGCGCAAGCACGACCCGCCGAGTATACCTTATTGCGGCGCACAATAGGGAATCGCCGCTGAAGCGGCTCCCACACGTCTGCGCAGGCCCCCTGGGGAAGCCAGGCCCCCTGTGGAAGCCAGGGCCCCTGTGGGAGCCGCTTCAGCGGCGATGCTTTCGCCCCCTCACGCGCGCGAAGCCACCATCAGGTAGCTGTTATACGGGGTCCGCCCGAACAAGGGCCTGAAAGACACCCTGATCCCGCGCGGCTCCAACACCCTGCGAATATCGTCCTCGGTCGGAAAATACTGCGCCCCGCCGGGGATCCAGCCCACCGCCTCGATGAATTTTTCCTCCCACACCGTGGCCCGGTAGCGCCAGGTGCCATCCCGGATCACATTGCGCAGGATCAGCACGCCGTCGTCGGCGAGATGGTCCACGGCGTACGCCAGCAGCTCCGCCTGGCGGTCCTCGGGCAAGTAGTGGAGGACGTCCAGCAGGGCTACGTGGCCGCGCATCGCCTGGGGCGTGGTCGCGTCGACCTGGCTCAGGGCAATACTCGTGCCCAGCCCCGCGCGGTCCGCGGCGGCCCGGCCCATGGCGATCTTCTCGGGGTCGTGGTCGAGGCCGAGGTAGCCATCCAGCGCATCGCAGGCGTGCAGGTAGTGCCCGAGGATGCCCAGGCCGCAGCCGATATCCAGCAGGGGCAGGCGACGCCCGGCAATGGCGGCCGCGGTGGCGGCGTAGACGGGGTCGGTGGCCAGCTTGCCGTGGATGTAGATCCGGTCGCGGCGGCGGCTGAACCGCGAGGCGATGCGTCGCCGGGTGCGGGTGTCGGGGGTCATGAGGTGCTTCCATCCTGGAAAGAGCCGGGCACGTCCATCGTGCCCGGCCGATTCGGAATTACTTCTTGTTGAGCGGATTGTCCTTCGACAGGTAGGCGTTGTATTCCTTTTCGTCGATCTTCCCGTTGTGATCGGCGTCGTTGTCACCGATATGCATACGCAGCTGTTTCAGGCGCTCGTTATCCGCAGGGATGTCCTTGCGGGTGATGTACTTGCCGTCTTTGGAGAGATCCGAGAACGCGGGCGCGTCGCTGGGCGCGGCGGCATCCTGCGCGAGGGCGGTGCCGATGCCGAGGCCGGCAATCAAAGCGAACGAAGCAAGCGAGTACGAAAACTTCATGAGTCCTCCGTCTGTCGTGGATGAGCGTCCGTCATGGGACGACGCCCCCTCAGTGTATCCACGGGTTGTGGGCCCGCCGTCAAGCGGGCGTTGGATTTCCGCGCGCTGTGCTACCGTCGGCGCCGCCTGAATCTGCGTTGAGGAATATCTGATGCCGCTTCCCGCCGCGCTGCGCGAACTCGATTCGACCCAGCGGCATACCGTCATCGCCAGCTTCCTTGGCTGGACCCTCGACGCGTTCGACTACTTCCTGCTCACCTTCGTGATCCTCGCCGTGGCGAAGGAATTCAACGTCTCCAAGCAGGAGGTCACCTATGGTCTGTTCCTGACCCTGGCCGCGCGACCGATCGGCGCGCTGATCTTCGGGCGGCTGGCGGATCGCTACGGGCGCCGCCCCGTGTTGATGTTCGACATCGTGCTGTTCTCGGTGCTGGAGGTGGCCTGCGCGTTCGCGCCGAGCCTCGGCATCCTCCTCGGCCTGCGCTTCCTTTTCGGCATCGCGATGGGCGGCGAGTGGGGTATCGGCGCGTCGCTGGCGATGGAGTCCATCCCCGCAAAATCGCGCGGTTTCGTCTCTGGGCTGCTGCAGAGCGGTTATCCCTGTGGCTTCTTCCTCGCCGCATTGGCCAACTGGCTGCTGGTCGACCATATCGGCTGGCGCGGCCTGTTCATCGTCGGCGCCGCTCCTGCGCTGCTGGTGCTCTACATCCGCCGCAAGGTGCCGGAATCGCCGGTCTGGGAAGGGCGCCGCACCGAGGCCCGCGAGAGCGTGTTCGTGTCGATGCGCGGCAACTGGAAGCGGTTCATCTACATGATGCTGCTGATGGCGGCGTTCAACATGTTCAGCCACGGCTCGCAGGACATGTACCCGACCTTCGTGCAGGAGACGCTGAAGATCCCGGCGGGTTCGGGCACCGCGTTCATGCTTACCGCACTGCTCAACCTCGGTGCACTCTTTGGTGGTCTCACCTTCGGCTCGCTGTCGGAGCGGATCGGCCGGCGCAAGGCGATCATCATCGCCGCCTTGCTGGCGATCCCCGTGATCCCCCTGTGGGCTTACGGTGGCTCCCTGCTTTTCCTGGGCCTGGGTGCCTTCCTCATCCAGGTGATGGTCCAGGGCGCCTGGGGCGTCGTGCCGACGCACCTGAACGAGCTGTCGCCGGACGCGGTGCGCGGCACCTTGCCCGGGTTCGCCTACCAGATGGGCAACCTGCTGGCGGCGATCACGGCCACCGCACAGACCTGGATCGCAGCCCAGCGCGGCGGCGATTTCGCCTTCGCCATGTCGACCTGGATCGCGGCGGTCGCCGTGCTGCTGGCCTTGCTCACCTGGCTGGGTCCCGAGGCCCGCGGCGTCGGTTTCGGCAAGAAGCGCGATGCGGCGTGACGCGGGGGCCGGCGGCCGGTAAAATGCCCGGTTTTCATCCGGTAGAAACGATCATGCAGGCTGGCAAGGACAAGGTCATCTCGTTCCACTACACCCTCACCGTCAATGGTGAGCAGGTCGAAAGCTCGGTGGAGGGTGGCGAGCCGCTCTGGATCCTGCTCGGTCACGGCCAGCTGATCCCGGGCCTGGAAGCCGGTCTGGAAGGCAAGTCCGTCGGCGACACCTTCGACGTCACGATCGAACCGGAGCAGGGTTATGGCCCGCGCCAGGATGGCCTCACGCAGCGCGTGCCCAAGAAGTACTTCCCGCAGCAGGGCAAGGGCCTGAAGGTTGGCACCTCGACCGTCCTGTCGCTGAAGGAAGGCGGTAACCGCGTCGTCGTCGTACAGAAGATCGGTTCCAGCGTGGTGGACGTCGATCTCAATCACCCGATGGCCGGCAAGACCCTGACCTTCAACGTCGACGTGCAGAACGTTCGCGACGCGACGCCCGAAGAAATCGAGCACGGCCATGCGCATCCGAACGGCGACGCCGCTCACTGATCGGCTTGCCCAGCGCAACGAGAAAGGCACCTTCGGGTGCCTTTTTTTTTGCCCGCGCGCCGGAAATGTACATATTCGGCAAAGGCTTGCCGGCCTTGCCGTCTCGGCCCGTCCTTCACTCTGCTGGGTGCGATCATCGCGATGCCTGCGTATCGACGCAGGCCTATCCCATCAGACCAAGGACACTCTCATGAACATCTCCCTGCGCATCGTTTCGCTCGTCGTCGTGTCGTTCGCCGCCGCGTCCGCCTTCTCGACCGACGCACCTTCCGTCATGCATCGCTCGATGCAGAACCACAGCGCCACGGCACAGGCAGCACGGCCGTCGGACGGCGCGCTGCAGATGGTTGCCGTGAAGTGCACCAATCCGCGCGAGTGCAGCGTCGGCGGTGCGTAATTCCGCTGAGCGGCGCGACCCTTCGTGACGTCGGGTCGCGTCGCTACTTTCTTGCGATCAGGAATGGATCGTCGGGTGCGCTACGTGTCGATCCACGGCGGTGGAGGACTTCCTGATGCCGACGATCAGGCTGCCGGAGATGACCAGGGCAACGATGACCTGGGCGCGGATCATCGCCGGATCGAGCAGGGTTGCGGAGGTCGTGGCCAGGGCGACGCTGGCGAGCAGTCCGCCGATCGCCGTGCCCGTCCAGCCGTGACGTGCGGTAAGGGCGATCACCGGTGCGGCGATCGCCAGGCGAAGCAGGTCGAGGGCGAGGCCGGTCGACACCGATGCAGTCGCCGCGAAGAGAATGAAAAGCGGCAAGGCACCCAGGGCGACGTCGCGGGTAAGCCTGCTGGCGAGGAGGCGCTTCCAGGACAGGCTTTCACGGAACCATTCGCTGACCGCCAGGAGGATGGGCGCCAGACTGAGCGCGCCCAGGTAGGCGCCGAGCACGTAGGCCAGCAAGTCGATCAGGCCTTCGGCCCGCCAGGCCTCCCAGCCGTCCGGGTTCACGATCAGCGCGGCGAAGACGGCCGCGTCGGTGCGCACCGCGGTGACCAGGGCGCAGACCAGGGTGGCGAACAGGATCGTATTGGCGTTGAGCTGCCCGTTGGCGTCGTAGAGCGGCATCCTCTCCCGGATGGCTTTGACGAAGGGCATGCACAGCGGGATAAACGGAATGGCGGAGACGGACGCCCATGCCCAGCCGAAATCCTCGCCGTGAAGCAGGGCGTTCTGCATGACCGGCACCGACTCGCCCAGGATGAGGGCGGGCCAGAATCGGTAGGGCACCAGGAGCAGGCAGGCCAGGCGAAGTCCCGCTGTGAGAATCCAGTGGGAATACGAAAAATAGCGGGCCACCTCGTAGCAGGCGGCGTAAGCCGCAGCCACTGCAAGGACTTGTCCCAACGGCACACGCTCCCTGGTCGCTCCTTGCATGCTGCTCGCTCCCCGGCGATTCCTCACACGTCAATGATAGTGCGCAGCGCCGCATCCAGCGGGCTGGCGTCATGCCGCATCATGTGGTCCCGCCGCCCGGATGGGAAGGCCACGGAGGGTCAATTGGCAACGATTGCCGAATTTACATGCTTTTCGGCAGATTCATCAAAATGTTGCGACGTGCGCCGAAAGCGAGCAGCCAGAGCATGAAGGCGATCTCGCCTAGCTGGAGTGGGAAGCAGATCCCGTCGAGGCTGTCCGAGAGTTGCGGCATGACGAAGCCCGCGACGCTCTGGGCGATGTACGCGAGCCCGTTCAGGACCAGCCAGACGGCCAGCATGCGTGGAAGGAAGCCGCACCGCCAGACAAGCAGGGCCAGGGGAATGAGCCATAGGCCCCACAAGGTTTCCGCCGCGGTGATGACTTCCCGATGCACGCGCAGGAAGAGCATGGCGAGCGATTCGCGCTGGGGTTGGGTGAAGGCATCGAGGAAGGGCGCGCCCTTGACCAGGATGAGCGCCGCGGCATCGTTGGCGATGTTGATGAAATGGATCGCCGACGGAAGCAGGCCCCCGAGGATGACCACCAGGCCAGCCAGGGTCGGCCCGGTGGGCTTGAACAAGCGGTAGAGCGCGAGCACGACGAAAATCAGCACGGTCCCGATGAACAGGTCGCCGGCCATGCCCCAGCGAAACAGGGTTTCATGCGCCGCGATGTTGGCGGCGGTCTCGGCCGGATGACCGCTGACGAAAAGCGTGGAGGGGATGTAGATGAGGCGGAGTGGGCCGACCAGGCAGATCAGCAGGTACAGGAATCCGGCAAGGCGAGCCTGCCTGTCGAGCGCTGTCATGGCGATCCCCTCGCGATGGTGGTCCGGCCATGCGAAGGTGCGCCCATCGGACCGCACTGCCGCGTGCCGGAAGTCCTGCCAGGCAACGAAAACGGCGCCCGTGGGCGCCGTTTCGTCGAACCGGTTGGTTGCCGTCGCCGGTTAGGCGACCGTCTTGCCGTTCACCGAAATGTCGACATCGACGTTACCGCGGGTAGCGTGCGAGTACGGGCAGACCTTCTCGTGGGCGGTCTTGACGATCTCAAGCGCGGTGGCGTCTTCAACACCCGGCAGGCTGACTTCGAGCTTCACCTTGATGCCGAAGCCGGAGTCGTTGCGCGGACCGATACCGACCGAGCTGGCGACCGATGCACCGTCGACCTTGACCTTCTGCTGGCCGGCGACGAAGCGGACGGCACCTTCGAAGCAGGCGGCGTAACCGGCAGCGAAGAGCTGTTCCGGGTTGCTGCCGCCGCCGTTGCCGCCCATTTCCTTCGGCAGGCGCAGGTCGAGCTTGATCAGGCCGTCGTCGCTTTCGACGTGGCCTTCGCGGCCACCGGCGACCTTGGCGTGGGCGGTGTAGAGGACTTCTTTGAGGTTCGAGAGGTTGCTCATGATCAATGTCCTTGGCGTTCGTGATGGGGGAGGGCGTCGGCGGTGCCGGGCCACGAGAGATAGTTAAGCACGCAATTAAATCGCACACAATCTAAATCGCAAGGGATGACACTGCTCGTTGCCAACGGTTCAGTTTAGGACGCGGCGGCCATAGACGAAGTTCTGCTTCCAGTACGCACCATCGAGGTCGTCGAGACGTACGGTACCGCCGGAGTTGGGCGCGTGCACGAACCGGCCTTTGCCGACATAGACGCCGACATGGGTCACGTGCCCGCGGCCGAAGAACACGAGGTCACCGCTGGCCAGCTGCGATTCGTCGACCTTGGGCTTGTCCAGCGCGGCCATTTCGCCGGAGGTGCGCGGCAGGCGTACGCCGGTCGAGGTCAGGTAGATGTAGTTGATCAGGCCGCTGCAGTCGAAGCCGCCTTGCGGCGTGTTTCCGCCCCAGCGGTAAGGCGTGCCGACCAGGCCGATGGCGCGGAACAGGACGTCGTTGGCCGCGTCGGCGGGTGGTGCCTCGGCCGGGCGGTTGGACCAGGAAAGGTTCTTCGCCAACGGCACGGCGGAGGCCGGATTGCGTTGCTGCGACGAGGATCGCTTGGGCGGCGCGCTGCCGCAGGCGGCCAGCAGGCTGAGCGCCGAGGCGAGCAGCAGCGGACCGAGAAAGCGGGCGGGGTGGGACGAACGAATTGGAACAGCGGCGAACATCGGGCGTTTCCCCCTGGCGGAGCGGCGCGTCGAGGTTATCAAATCAATAGGTTGCGTGGAATACCTCGCAAACAGCACGAATTCATCTCACGGACAGGCCACCAGGCCGTGGTCGACCGTTAAACTTCGTCGATGGATAGATCCCGAAGCGACGTTCTGATCATGGGCGGAGGCGTGATCGGCCTGGCCTGCGCGCTTTACCTGCTCAAGGCCGGGGCGAGCGTGCGGGTGCTGGAGCAGGGCCTGCCCGGCAACGGTGCCTCCCACGGCAACTGCGGCACGATCACGCCCAGTCACGCCGGCCCGCTGACCATGCCGGGCATGGTCGGCACCGCGCTCCGCTCGCTGCTGCGCCGTGATGCGCCGCTTTACGTCAATCCCCGGCCGGATCCCGCCCGGGCGCGCTGGATGCTCGACTTCGCCCGTCACTGCACCTGGCGCGATTACCACTACGCCGGCGCGGCACGCGGCGCGCTCCTCAATCGTTCGCGCGCCTTGCTTGGCGAGCTCATCGCCGATGAAGGCATGGCGTGTGAATTCGAGGAGGTCGGCGAGCTCTACGTCTATCGCGACGGCCGGACGATGCAGGGCGATCGCCCGCACGTCGAACTGTTGCGCCGGTTGGGCATGGACGTTCGCGTACTGAAGGGCGATGACGTCCTCGCGCTCGAGCCGGCGCTGCGCGATGGCGTGGTGGGTGGCCTCCTGCATCCGGGTGACGCGCGGCTGCGCCCGGACCGTTACGTGGCCGAACTGGCGCGACGCGTCCGTGAACTCGGCGGCGCGATCGAAACCGGTGCGCGCGTGGACGAGTTCGTTTTCGATGGCGAGCGCATCTCCCACGTCCGCACCACGGGTGGCGTGTTCAGCGGGGACCGCGTGGTCATGGCGCTTGGCGCGTGGTCGCCCCTGGTCGGCAAGTTGCTGGATATCCGTCTGCCGATGCAACCGGGCAAGGGTTATTCGCTGACGTGGGATCAGCCACCCGAGCGCGTGCCGACGCATTCGCTCGTGCTACGCGAAGCCGCCGTCTGCGTGACGCCATGGGTGTCGGGCTTCCGACTCGGCAGCACCATGGAGTTTTCCGGCTTCGCCGAAGGGCTCAATCCCATCCGGCTCGACGCGCTTCGTCGGGGGGCGGCAACGTATCTGCACGAACCCGAAGGTCGCGGCGAGATGGTGCCATGGTGGGGCTGGCGCCCGATGAGCGTGGACGAGTTGCCCATCATCGGGCCGAGCACGCGTTGGTCGAACCTCACCTATGCCACGGCCCACGGCATGCTTGGCATCAGCATGTCGGCGGCGACCGGCGAACTGGTCGCGAACCTTCTTGCCGGCCCTGCACCGGTGCTGGATCCCACACCGTATTCCCCATCGCGCTTCGACCTGTAAGAGCCGACGTCTGTGGGAGCCGATTTATCGGCGATGGGTGCTCGCTACACCCTGGCCCGCTGCCGCGGGATCGCCGATGAATCGGCTCCTACAACACCCGGGATTTGCTACGGTGGCGTATTGACCTTGCTGGAGCGACACATGACCGTGGAAGCCTTCGACCTCATCGTGATCGGTGGCGGCTCCGGCGGCCTCGCCGCCGCGATTCGTGCCGCGAAGCACGGTGCGAAGGTCGCGCTGATCGAGCCCGGCGAGCTCGGTGGGACCTGCGTCAACGTCGGCTGTGTCCCGAAGAAAGCCATGTGGTACGCCGCGCAGATGGCCGAAGCGCAGTACATCGCGATGGATTACGGATTTCACGACACGCCCGGCAGTCTCGACTGGCCTCGCTTCATCGAGCGCCGCGAGGAGTACATCGAGCGCATCCACGGTAAATATCAGCAGGCCCTCGACAAGGGGCATGTAACCGTCGTGCGTGACACCGGCCGGTTCATCGCCAAGGGGCGGGTCCGCGCCGGCGAGCGCGAACTCACGGCGCCGCACATCATCATTTCGACGGGATCGAAAGCGAAGCATCTCGCCAAGCCCGGGTTTCACCTGGCCATGGATTCGGATGGCTTCTTCGACCTGCGGGCCTGCCCGAAGCGGGCGGCGATCATCGGTGGCGGCTATATCGCGGTCGAACTGGCCGGCGTGCTCCGCGCATTGGGCTGCGACGTGCACATGTACGTGCGCGGACGCCTGATGGGCGGGTTCGACGAAGAGATGGCGTACGGCTTGGGCGAGGAGATGGAGCAGCACGGCATCCGCATCCACTACGAATGCCAGATCGTCGCCGCGCACGAGGCGGAGGGCGTGATCCTCCTGGACTGCGATCGCGGCGATCACCCCGGTCCGTTTGACGCCCTCATCGTCGCCGTCGGCCGTGAGGCGAACACCGCGTCACTGGATATCGGAGCTATCGGCCTGGCCACCACCGGAACCGACGGTCACATTGCGATCGACGACTGGCAGAACACGAATGTGGAAGGCGTCTACGCCGTTGGCGATGTGACCGAGCGAATGGCGCTGACCCCCGTGGCCGTGGCGGCAGCGCGCAAGCTGGTCGACCGCCTGTTCGGCGGCAAGCCGGAGGCAAAACTCGATTACCAGAACATTCCCAGCGTCGTCTTTTCACATCCGCCGCTGGGGACGATCGGCATGTCGGAGCAGCAGGCCCGTGAGGCCTATGGCGCCGAGGTGCACCTGTACAAGCAGTCGTTCGTGCCGATGCAGCTGGCGCTGGCCCGGCGGCCTATCACCACACGGTTCAAGTTGATCTGCGTGGGCAAGGAGTCGCGGATCGTCGGCATGCAGATGCTCGGCCCGGGTGTCGACGAGATCCTCCAGGGCTTTGCCGTGGCGATCAAGATGGGCGCCTGTAAATCGGACTTCGACGATACCCTGGCTGTCCATCCGACATCGGCCGAAGAGATGGTCCTGATGGGCGATCGTGTCCCCGGATGAGCGCTACACTCTGCCCATGATTCCTTACACCCTTCATCGCGGCACCGCGCCGCTCCTGGTCAGCCTGCCGCACAACGGCAGCGCTATCCCCGATGACATGGCTGCTCGCATGAAGCGTCGGGCGCGGGGCTCGGTGGACACGGACTGGCATGTAGCCGAGCTCTACGACTTTGCGCGCGACATGGGGGCAAGCGTCATCAAGCCCTTCGCGTCCCGCTTCGTGGTCGATCTGAACCGCCCGTCGGACGGACACCTGCTCTATCCCGGCAAGAATGAGACGGGCCTGGTTCCCACGGTGCTGTTCGATGGCCGCGAGATCTACCGCCCCGGCGCCGAGCCCGATGCGGCGGACATCGCCGACCGCGTCGAGCGCTGGTGGAAGCCATACCATCAGGCCCTGGCCGGCGAGCTGGCGCGCCTGAAGGCCGAATTCGGTCGCGTGGTGCTGTGGGAGGGTCACTCGATCCGCAGCGAAGTGCCGATGCTGTTCGAAGGCCGTCTGCCGGATCTCAACCTGGGCACGGCCGACGGAGCCAGCTGCTCGCCCGGCCTGCAGGCGCGCGTGACGGCGGTGCTCGAGCGCCAGGAAGACTACTCGTTCGCCGTGAACGGTCGCTTCAAGGGTGGCTACATCACCCGCCATTACGGCCGTCCGGCCGAAGGCGTGGATGCCATCCAGCTCGAACTCGCCCAGCTCAACTACATGGACGAGGACTCGTTCGAATACCTGCCGAAGAAGGCGGCGCAGGTGCAGATGGTGATCGGGGAGATGCTGCGGGTTTGCCTCGAGGGTGCGCGGGCGCTGACGCCGTAGGAGGGGGGCACCGCAGATCGGCAGGAGCCGATTTATCGGCGATCCCGCGGCAGCGGGCCAGGTTTCGGCAAGCACCCGATCGCCGATGAATCGGCTCCTACCGAGCTAGCGCTGCCACGCACTTCAGCTCGATCGCGATCGGCGTCGGCAGCGCGGTAATGCCCAGTGTCGTGCGACACGCATCCACACCCGCGAACGCCTCGGCATAAAGCCGGTTATACGTCGCGAAGTCGCGCGCCATGTCGGTGAGATACACCGTCACATCGACAAGATCCTCGAAGCGCGCGCCGCTGGCTTCGAGCACCGCGCGTACGTTCGCGAACACCTGCCGGCACTGCGCTTCGATGTCGTAGGAAAGCAGCGTGCCGTCCGCATCGACGACATTCCCCGGCACCGCGTTGGTCGACGGCACACGCGGACCCACGCCGGAAAGAAACAGCAGGTCGCCGACGCGTCGCGCATGCGGGTAAGCGCCGACCGGCGCCGGCGCGCCCTCGGTGCGGATGACGTCATTGCCCATGGTCGATGCAGACATTCCTGGCCTCGGTGAAAAAACGCATGGCTTCGGTGCCGCCTTCGCGGCCGACGCCCGATTGCTTGCTGCCGCCGAACGGCGTGCGCAGGTCACGCAGCATCCAGCAGTTGACCCAGACGATGCCGAAGTCGAGTTTTGCCGAGAGGCGGTGAGCGCGTGACACATCGCGCGTCCACACGGAGGCGGCCAGCCCATACGGGGTGCCATTGGCGATGGCCAGCGCCTCCGCCTCGGTGTCGAAGGGAATGAGGGTGACGACCGGCCCGAAGATTTCTTCCTGGTTCGTTGCTGCCTCGGGGGCGAGTCCCTCGATCACCGTCGGCTGGACGAACCAGCCCTCGGCACAGCGGCCATCGACGAGGACGCGTTCGCCACCCGTGAGCAACGTGCCGCCTTCCTCCCGTGCGCGTTCGATACACGCCGTGACCTTGTCGAAATGCGCTTTCGACACCAGGGCGCCGAGTTGGCTGGCCTCGTCCTGCGGGTCGCCGACATGCAGCCTGCGAACCCGCTCGAGGTAGGCTTCGCGGAAGCGTTCGTAGATGCCTCGCTGGACGAGCAGGCGGGAGCCGCACAGGCAGATTTCTCCCTGGTTGGCGAAGCCCGAGCGAACGATCGTCGCCAGTGCCGCCTCGGAGAAATCGAAGTCGTCGAAGACGATCGCGGGATTCTTGCCGCCGAGTTCGAGCGAGACTTTCTTCAAGCGCGGTGCCGCGGCGCTGGCGATGGCGATGCCCGTGCGCGTGCTACCGGTAAACGAGATGGCCTTGACCGCATCGTGAGTCACGATGGCTTCGCCGACGGCCGGGCCGGTGCCATGCACGATGTTGAGCACGCCCGGCGGAAAGCCTGCCTCGGCGACCAGCGTGCCGAGCAGCCATGCGGTGTAGGGGGTGACTTCGGACGGCTTGGCGACGACGGCATTGCCTGCGGCGAGCGCGGGCGCGATCTTCCAGGTGAACAGGTACAGCGGCAGGTTCCACGGACTGATGCAGCCAACCACGCCGAGCGGCAGGCGCAGCGTGTAGTTGATGGCGCCCTGTTCCATCGCGTGGGACTCGCCGCTCCACTGGCCGGCCGCGGCGGCGAAGAAACGCAGGTTGGCGATGGCGCGCGGGATGTCGAGCGAGCGGGCGAGGGCGAGCGGCTTGCCGCTGTCCTGCGATTCCGCCTCGGCGAAGGTCTCCAGGCGGGATTCGATCAGGTCGGCCAGGCGTTGCAGGCAACGACCGCGCGCCTCGGCCGGGGTTTGCGCCCAGCCGGGTGCCGCCCGGGACGCTGCCGCGACGGCTTCGGCCACGTCGGCCGCGTCGGAATCGGGGCACTGCGCGAACGGCCTGCCGACGGCGGGGTCCACACTGTCGAGGTAGCGACCACCGCGCGGCGCGCGCGACTGGCCATCGATGAGGTTGGCGAGGATCAGCATGGCGCGCCTCAGTTGAGGCTACGCGTGCGACCGCCATCGACGGTGAGGCTCACCCCGTTGACGTAGCCGGCGGCAGGGCTGGCGAGGAAGGCGATGACCGCCGCGACTTCCGCCGGGTCGCCGAAGCGGGCCGCGGGAACGCTGGCGAGCAGGCCTTTCTCGACTTCGTCGCGGCCACGGCCGGCCTTGACGCTGGCCTCGACGAGGGCTTCCAGGCGCGGCGTGCGCGTATAGCCTGGGAGCACGTTGTTGACCGTGATGCCGTCGGGTGCGACTTCAGCCGACAGCGTCTTCGCCCAGCCGGCGACGGCGGCGCGCACGGTATTGGAGACACCGAGATTGGGGATCGGCTCTTTGACCGACGTGGAAATGACATTGACGATGCGCCCGTAGCGCGCCTCGCGCATGCCCGGAAGGCAGGCGCGGGTGATGACCTGTGCCGCGATGAGGTGCTGGCGGAAGGCGACCAGAAAGGCGTCGGGCTCGGCCTGCGAGGCAGGACCGGGAGGCGGCCCGCCGCTGTTGTTGATGAGGATGTGGACCGCATTGAGATGCACCACCCCGGCAATCGACGCAGCCAGGGCCTCGGTGTCGAGCATGTCGACGGCCACGTGGCGGTGTTTCTGTCCGGGATGGGTCGCTGGCAATTCGGCGGCCAGGGCGATGAGCGCATCGGCGGAGCGCGAGAGCAGGGTGACGTTGGCACCCAGTTCGGCCAGTTCGAAGGCGGTGGCCCGGCCGATGCCCTGGGAGGCGCCGCAGACCAGCGCGTGACGACCGGTGAGGCGAAGATCCATGCGTGCTCCCTGGTTGGGTGGTGGCCTGTCAGGCCTGTCTCATCGCCCACCACTGTAGCGCCATCGCGGCGAACCAGCACGGCCATGCGAGCCACGGCGCACGACGCCACCAGCGCTGCCAGCGATTGAGGTCGTCGTCGTTGAACAGGGCCGGCGCATCGGAGCGCAGTACGCGGCGCATGCGCAGCCAGTTGGCCATGCCATTCGGGCGTCCGGTGTCGGCCTCGGTGATCGTCTTCCACTGGTCGGGATAGCGCTGGCGCAGCAGGGACGTGAAACGCCACTGCGCGATGAAGTGGAAGACGAAGGCCGCCACCGCACCGAGCAGTAAAAGGAGGTAGAGAAGGACCGCGGTCTGCATGCTCGATCAGCTGCCGTTTTCTTTCTTGGACGGGTCTTTCTTGTCTTTGCCTTCGCCCAGGATATCGGTGGTGACCACCTGGCGGATCGTGGAGATCACGCCATTACCCGGTTGGGCCTTGTCGCAGACGGCGTTGCCGATCGCCTTCTTGTACGTGTCGTTCTGCATACCGACGAACAGCACGCCATCGGGACCGTGCGGAATCTTGAAGCTGCCCGCAGCGGCCATCTTCACCGGCGCCTCCGCCGAGAAGTTGCTCGGCGACTGCTCCCAGTAGGTCTGGCTCTTCTGCTGCTTGGTCGAGGAATAGACGACCATGTAACGGGCCTTGTCGTCCTCGACCTTGAACTTGCCGAAGGCGCCCGTCGTTTCACTGGTCCAGCCCATGTACTCGCAGAGCTGGATGTCTTCGGCGTGCAAGGGCTGGAAGGCGTCGTCGAGCAGTACCACCGTGGGTGCGAACAGATAGCTCGAGCTCAGCCAGCGCCCATTGAGTTCGGCTTTCATGGCGACGGTGTAGGGCATCTGTGCGCCGGCGGGCAGGCGGAAGGCCAGGAAGTAGCTGCGGTCGCCGTTGAGGTTGGCGACCGGGCTGTCCTTGTCCAGCGAGAAGCGCTGCGGCTGCCAGGGCAGCATGTCCTGGTAGGACAGGTCGGCAAAGCTGCCGCAGCAGGGCGTGGCGTTGTCGAGTGCCTTGCGCGCGAGATCCACCGTGTTCGACGGATTCTCCGGCGGGCGGAAGTTCGGCGGCACGATGGCTTTCATCGTGTGGCAGGCCGCGAGCGTGAGCATCGCGGCGGCGAGGAGCAGGGAACGTACGGGGGAGGAGGGCATAAGGGTCGTGGTTCTTAGAACTCGGCACTCCCTGCCGCGCGGGGATAGGGGATGGCGTCGCGGATATTCGCGAGGCCGCACACGTAGACGAGGAGACGCTCGAAGCCGAGACCGAACCCCGCATGCGGCACGGTGCCGTAGCGGCGCAGGTCGCGATACCAGTTGTAGACCTCTTTATCGAGGCCGAACTGATCCATGCGGCGATCGAGATAGTCCAGGCGCTCTTCGCGCTGGGCGCCGCCGATGATCTCGCCGATGCCCGGGGCAAGGACGTCCATCGCCGCCACGGTTTTACAGTCGTCGTTCAGACGCATGTAGAACGCCTTGATCTCTTCCGGGTAGTTCATGACGACCACGGGTCGGCCGATATGTTCCTCGGCGAGGAAGCGCTCGTGCTCGGTCTGCAAGTCGACGCCCCAGGCCACCGGATGCTCGAACTTCTTGCCGGACTTCTGCAGGATCTCGACCGCCTCGGTGTACTGGATGCGCTCGAACGGCTTGTCGATGAAGGCTTCCAGGCGCGAGATGGCATCCGGCTGGACGCGCTCGGCAAAGAAGGCCATGTCGTCGGCGCGCTCGTCGAGGACCGCCTTGAAAATGCCCTTGAGGAACAGCTCGGCGAGGTCGGCCATGTCGTTGAGGTCGGCGAAGGCGACCTCGGGCTCGACCATCCAGAATTCCGCCAGGTGGCGGGTGGTGTTCGAGTTCTCGGCGCGGAAGGTCGGGCCGAAGGTGTAGACCTTGCTCATCGACAGGGCGTAGGCCTCGACGTTGAGCTGGCCGGACACGGTCAGGAACGCCTCGCGGCCGAAGAAGTCCTTGCGCCAGTCGATACCGCCCTTGTCGTCGCGCGGCAGGTTGGCCAGGTCCAGCGTGGACAGCCGGAACATGTCGCCGGCGCCTTCGGCGTCCGAGGTGGTGATGATCGGCGTGTTGATCCAGAAGAAGCCCTGTTCGGTGAGCAGGCGATGGATCGCCATCATCATCGTGTGGCGGACGCGGGTCACGGCACCGAAGAGGTTCGTACGCGGGCGCAGATGCGCGACCTCGCGAAGAAACTCCATGGAATGCTGCTTGGGCTGGATCGGGTAGGTCAGCGGGTTCTCGACAAAGCCGGTCACCTCGACCTTGGTAGCCTGGATCTCGTAGGCCTGGCCCTTGCCCTGCGAGGGGACCAGCTTGCCCGTGACGATGAGGCCCGCGCCGGCCGAAAGGCGTTTGACGTCGGTCTCATAGTTGGCGAGATCGCCAGTGGCGACGACCTGGATGGGGGCGAAGCAGGAGCCGTCGCTCACGTTCACAAAGGACAGACCGCCCTTGGATTCACGCAAGGTGCGGACCCAGCCGCGTACAGTGACTTCGTGTTCCGCCGCGGTCGTGCCGCCTGCGAGAGCCTGCTTGACGCTTACCACCGTCATCGATTGAAACTCCAGAAAAGGCACCGCACTTTAAAGAGGGCGCATGGGACGCGACCCTGCATGATAATGTAAGGGCCACGTGAACGGCAGCGTTCTCCCGATATACCACGGTAAAAAAACGTCTTCATGAGCATCCAGATCACTCCTGCTGCATCCGACCGCATGCGCGCCTTCCTGGCCAAGGCCCCCGAGGCCGCCGGCGTGCGGTTCTCCGTCAAGCGGATGGGCTGCTCGGGCTTCGGCTACGTGGTGGACCTCGCTGGCGCCATCGCCTCGGACGACGAGGTCATGGATATCGACGGGATCCGCGTGGTGGTCGACCCCAAGAGCCTGCCTCTGGTGGAAGGCACCCTGATCGACTTCCAGCGGCAGGGCCTCAACGCCTCCTTCGTCTTCCACAACCCCAACGCAACGGGTGAATGTGGCTGCGGCGAGAGCTTCACCGTCGCGTAGCGGCGGTGTGTGGGCCATCGGCCCACTGTAGGAGCCGATTCACCGGCGAAAAGCCAACGGAGCGGCGTAGCCCGACGCTGATCGCCGATAAATCGGCTCCTGCCGGCAGCTGCAGCCCCTGGCGATCCGCCCACCAGGGCGTCGACCCTTGCGATAACCCCCCATCTCTCCTTACAATGCGCGGCTGGCTCTCCCTAAAGGGGGGTCTTCTTGCCTCACCGCACGTTGCGGGAGGCTGCCATCCCCGCAAGGGGTGCATCCACAAGGAGTCACCATGCGTCATTATGAAGTCGTGTTCCTGGTCCATCCGGACCAGAGCGAACAGGTGCCCGCCATGATCGAGCGCTACAAAGCGCTGATCGAAGGCGACAACGGCAAGATCCACCGCCTCGAAGACTGGGGCCGCCGTCAGCTGGCTTACCCGATCGCCAACCTCGCCAAAGCTCACTACGTGATGCTGAACATCGAGGTTTCGCAGAATGCCCTGAACGAACTCGAGACGGGCTTCCGCTTCAACGACGCCGTCCTGCGTCACCTCGTGGTTCGCCGCGACGAAGCCGACCTCGAGCCGTCCTTCATCCTCAAGAGCAAGGAAAAGGACGAGCAGAAGGGTTCGCGTCGCCGTGACGACGACGACAGCGGCGACGATCGTCGCGGCGGTCGCGACAACGACAACGATCGCGACAGCGACGACTAATCGGGGATCACAGCCATGTCTAAATTCTTCCGCCGCCGCAAGTTCTGCCGTTTCACCGCCGAAGGCGTCAAAGAGATCGATTACAAGGATCTCAACACCCTCCGTCAGTACGTTACCGAGAACGGCAAGATCGTCCCGAGCCGCATCACGGGCACGAAGGCACGCTACCAGCGCCAGCTGGCGACCGCGATCAAGCGCGCTCGCTTCCTCTCGCTGCTGCCGTACACCGACAACCACGACGTCTGATCATCCTGCGCCCTCCCGTTACCGGTGAGGGCGTTTGGGTTCAGTCATTTCGGACAACCGTCCTGGCTGCACGGGGCCCATTCCGTGCTAACGAAAAGTAAGGAAATACCATGGAACTCATCCTCCTCCAGAAGGTGAAGAACCTCGGCGACCTCGGCGACAAGGTCAGCGTCAAGCCGGGTTACGGCCGTAACTTCCTCCTTCCGACTGGCAAGGCCGCTCGCGCGACCGCCGCCAACCTCGAAGCGTTCGAAGCACGTCGTGCCGAGTACGAAGCCAAGGCCAAGGAGCAGCTCTCCGGTGCCGAGGCCCGTGCCGCCAAGCTCGACGGCGCCGAGGTCACGATCGAAGTCAACGCTTCGCCGGAAGGCAAGCTGTTCGGCTCGGTCACGCCGCGCGACGTTGCCGAAGCCCTGACCGCCAAGGGTCTGGAAGTCGACAAGAGCGAAGTGATCCAGGCCGAAGGCCCGTATCGCGTTGTTGGCGAATACGACGCGGTTGTCGTGCTCCACGCCGACATCCAGCAGACGGTCAAGGTCAAGGTGGTCGGCGCGTAAGCTCCGATCCCCCTGCGATCCTCGGAAGCGGGCGCCGAAAGGCGCCCGTTTTCGTTTGGGGGCTCGTTCCGGCCCGTTTCGCCCACAGGTTATCCACAGACTTATCCTCTCAACGGGTGAGACATCCCCGCGTATCATGGCCGCACGGCCAGGCCGTCCCGGCCAGGGGCGCCGTCAGCAACACGAGGTATTCCATGTCCTTCAATCCCGAGCGCGGTGAGCGCGGAGACCGCAAGCGTCGTCGTGAGCCCACGCCGTTCGACTCGCTGCGTATTCCTCCGAATTCGATCGAGGCCGAGCAAGCGGTGTTGGGCGGTCTCATGCTCTCACCCGATTCGCTGGACAAGGTGGCCGACAAGCTCACCGACGACGATTTCTACCGCAAGGACCATCGCCTCATCTGGCGGGCCATCAACGAGCTCGCCAACAAGGGGATGCCCTGCGACGCGATCACGCTCGGCGAATGGTTCGTCGCCAACGACCTGGCCGAGATGGTCGGTGGCGCCAGCTACCTCATGGAGTTGGCCAACTCCACGCCCAGTGCGGCGAACATTGGCGCCTACGGCGACATCGTTCGCGAGAAGTCCGTGTTGCGCATGCTGATCGACGCCGGCACGTCCATCACCGAGGACGGATTCCGCCCCGAGGGCAAGAGCGTCCAGGAAGTGATGGAGCTGGCCGAGCAGCGTGTGTTCCGCATCGCGGAATCCGGTGCGCGCGGCAAGAAGGACATCGTCTCGGTGCGTGAAGCGGTCGGCGAAGCCTTCCGCATGCTGACCGAGCGCTACGAAAAGCGTGGCCAGCTCACCGGTCTCTCCACCGGCTTCACCGATCTGGATGAACTCACCTCCGGGTTGCAGCCGTCGGATCTCATCATCGTCGCGGCGCGTCCGTCGATGGGTAAGACCGCGTTTGCGTTGAACCTCGCCGAAGCCGCCGCCATGCGCGGCAAGAAGGCCGTCGCGGTGTTCTCGATGGAAATGTCGGCCTCACAGCTGGCCTTCCGTCTGATTTCCTCGCTCGGCCGCGTGCACGCGCAGCACCTGCGTAACGGCGATCTCGCCGAAGAGGACTGGCCGCGTGTCACCTCGGCCATCACCATGCTGTCGGACGCGAAGATCTTCATCGACGATACGCCGGCCATGTCGCCGGTGGAAATGCGCTCGCGTTCGCGACGCCTGCAGCGTGAGCATGGCCTCGGGCTGATCGTGATCGACTACCTGCAGCTGATGCAGGTGCCCGGCAACAGCGAGAACCGCGCGACGGAAATCTCCGAGATCTCTCGTGGCCTGAAGGCCCTGGCGAAGGAACTCAACGTGCCGGTGATTGCCCTGTCGCAGTTGAACCGATCCCTCGAGCAGCGTGCCGACAAGCGTCCGATGATGTCCGATCTTCGCGAATCCGGCGCTATCGAGCAGGATGCCGACGTCATCATGTTCATTTACCGCGACGACTACTACAACAAGGAGTCGCCGGATAAGGGCCTGGCCGAGATCATCATCGGCAAGCAGCGAAACGGCCCGACCGACACCGTGAAACTGGCCTTCCTCGGCCACTACACCAAGTTCGAGAACTGGGCGCCGGATTCCTACGTAGGCACCTTCGACTGACACCCCTGAAAGGCGTACGCTGTTCCCGCACACGCGGGGGTGCGCATGTCCACCGACCACTACGATGTCCTGATCATCGGCGCCGGCCTGTCCGGCATCGGCATGGCGTGCCGACTGGCGATGGCCTGCCCGGAAAAGCGGGTGGGCATCCTCGAACGCCGCCACGCCATCGGCGGCACCTGGGACCTGTTCCGTTACCCCGGCGTGCGATCCGATTCGGACATGTTCACCTTCGGCTACGGCTTCCGGCCATGGAACGAGTTGAAGGTACTGGCGGACGGCCCGTCGATCCGTGAGTACGTCGTAGCCACGGCGCGCGACTACGGCATCGAGGCGAAGATCCGCTTCGGCCTGAGCACGACGCACGCCTCATGGTCTTCCGTAGACGCCCGCTGGACGGTCACCGCTGTCGACGAGCAGGGCGACGAACAGGTGTTCACAGCGGGTTTTCTCGTGGGTTGTACGGGCTACTACGCCTACGACCGCGGTTACATTCCCGCGTTTCCCGACCTCGATCGCTATAAGGGACGCTTCGTCCATCCACAGGTGTGGCCGGACGACCTCGATTGGGAGGCAAAACGCGTGCTCGTCATCGGCAGCGGCGCGACGGCGATCACGCTCGTCCCTGCGCTGGCGCAAAAGGCGGAGCATGTGACCATGCTCCAGCGTTCACCGGGCTACGTTTTTTCCGTTCCTTCGCGCGATGCCTTGTCCGCCGCCTTGCTTCATGTGCTGCCGGCAGGTGTCGTGTATGCGATGGCGCGTCGACGCAACATCGCGCTGCAGCGTTTGCTCTATCGCGCCGCGATGCGCTGGCCAAGGCGCATGCGCGCTTTGCTTCTGGCTGGCGTGCGTCGCCGCCTCGACGGTGCGGCCACCCTCGACGATTTCTCGCCGACGTACGATCCGTGGACCCAGCGACTTTGCGTCGTGCCCGACAACGATCTGTTCGACGTCCTGCGTGAGGGCAAGGCCTCCGTGTGGACCGATACCGTCGCTGGCTTTACGGAGACGGGTGTCCGGTTGTCATCCGGTGCCACCATCGACGCGGATGTCGTCATTTCCGCCACGGGATTTCAGGTGCAGGTCCTCGGTGGAATGACCCTCGATGTCGACGGTATCGCTCGCGATCCCGGCCGCCTGCTGACCTATAAGGGCGTGCTGCTGGACGGTGTGCCGAACGCGGCCGTGCTGTTCGGCTACATCAATGCATCGTGGACGCTGAAGGTGGATCTTGCAGCGCAATATGTCTGTCGCCTGCTGCAACGGATGGACGAACGCATGGCCGTCGTCGCGGTGCCGCGAGCGCCGTCTGGTCAGGCGTTGGACACCTGCATTCTCGACGCACTGACGTCCGGCTACGTGATGCGCGGTGAAGCGGCCTTGCCCAGGCAGGGCCGGGACGCACCGTGGCGTGTGACGCATCGTTATGAAGACGATCGTCGCGTGCTGCTCGATGAGCCGGTCGACGATGCGTGGATGGAGATGTTCTAGATCGCTGGCAGGAGGCGGCGGGCCTTCGCCTGGAGCAAGGCGACCAGGTCGGGATCCACGCCATTCCGGAAGGTTGCACGGCGCGGGTCGTATGACCGACTATCCGCCCGGGGTGATCTTATCGTCAGGGGATGGAACCATGCGTTGTTTCGTACATCACGATGCCGAAGCGGTGGGCGTTTGCAGGTGTTGCTTCAAAGGAGCGTGCGCGGCCTGCGCGATATCCGTGACGAATGGCCTCGCGTGCTCGGCGGTCTGCCGTCCCGTGGCCGAGGACATTGCCCAGCTTCAACTGGTGACCTTGCGGAACCAGGGCATCTATCGTTCTCAGCGACTCATCCAGCCCGCCATGGCAGTCCTCTTCGTAGTGACGGGAGCGTCCATGGTTTACTCGTATCCTTCGTGGTCTCTTGGCTGGATTTTCACGGCCGCCGGTGTCGTCACGGGTCTGGCGCAGGTCGTTTCCTCTCGCCGTCGTCGCACGGCCTGACAGCGAGGTGGTAGCCATGCGTACGAGTCTGTTTCTCGCGGCGATAGGCTTCGCCGGGTCGGCGATCTCGGCCATCTCGGCGACGGAGCAGGCTCGAATCTCGCTGCCCGACAACCCGACCGCCGACCAGCGCGCCGACATCGAGCAGCGCCTGAACGACTGGCCGCTGCTCGCACGATTCGCCGCGGACAACGCAGCCCTTCCGGCGCCCAAGCCGGGCGAGAAGCGTGTCGTCTTTTTCGGCGATTCGATTACCGACTTCTGGGGACGATCGGTGGGCGAGTTCTTCCCGGGGAAGGGTTATATCAATCGCGGCATCAGCGGGCAGACGACACCGCAGATGCTCGTTCGCTTTCGTGCGGATGTGATTGCACTGAAACCGGGTGTCGTCGTGATCCTGGCCGGAACGAACGACATTTCAGGGAATACCGGCGCGTCGACCCTGGCGATGACCGAAGACAATCTTTCCTCTATGGCCGAGCTGGCACGCGTCCATGGCATACGCGTGGTGATCGCCACGCTGCTGCCGGTGAGCGACTATGTCGATGTAACGCAGACGACGCGGCGTCCGCCGGCCCAGATTCTCGCCTTGAATCGCTGGATTCGCGACTATGCGTCACGCGAGCATCTGGTCCTCCTGGATTACTACCCGGCCATGGCCGATGCGAGTGCCGCTCTTGCCAGAACGCTGACTGACGATGGCCTGCATCCGAACGCGCAGGGCTATGCGGTGATGGCGCCGCTTGCGCAGCGTGCGGTGGATGCAGCACTGGCGACACCGTCGCGTTAGATGTCGCTGTCAGACGATGTCGCTGTGCGGAGCATAGGCAACCCTGAGGATCCGCACTGCCAGATTCGTACGGCGTTTTAGGACAATTCCCCGCATACGGACCTCGGTCCTGTCGATAGCATCGTGCGCTCTTTCGAGTGGCACAGGACAGGACCGATCATGAAAATCACCCACAGGCACGCCTCGCTGGCGTCGCTTGCGCTTGGCATCACCGTTTCGTTGTCGGCGTGCACTGCGACGAATCCACTCGTTGCGCGCACGCAGAAGGAGCACGTGGCCAAGGTCGCCGCCATCCCGCATTGCGCGCGCAAGCTGGGCACGCTCTCGGTGATCGAGCCTGAGGGCGACGTGCACTGGTGGACCCAGCAGCAGTTGCCGTCACCGACGAAGCTCATCAAGGTGTTCGTCAACAAGTCCGGTTGCTTCACGCTGCTGGACCGAGGCATGGGCATGAACGCCGCGATGCGCGAGCGCGCGCTGGCGGCGGGTGGCGAGCTTCGCGGCGGCGCCAACCTCGGCAAGGGGCAGGTCAAGGCGGCGGACTACGTCATGGTTCCCGATCTGGTTTCGACCAATGCCAATGCCGGCGGCAGTTCGCTCAGTGCACTCGCAGGCGGTCTCATCGGCGGCGGCGCCGGCGCGCTTGTCGGTGCGATCAACATCAGTTCGAAAACCTCCGATGTCGTGCTTACGGTGACCGACGTTCGTTCGTCCGAGCAGGTGGCGATGACCGAAGGGCACGGTGAGAAGAACGACATCGGCCTGGGCGCCGGCGGCTCATTCTTCGGTAGCCAGGGACTGGGTGGCGCCGGCATCGGCGGTTATGCGAATACCACGGTCGGTCAGGTCATCACCATGGCCTATCTGGATGCCTACACGAAGCTGGTTGGCGAAATGGGCGGCATGCCCGGTAACGCGTCGGCGGCCAATGCTCGTCAGTCCGGCACGGTACGCGTTGCCACGCGCATGTTTCCCACCGCCAACATGAAGGGCAAGGCGGTTCGGTCACTCGATCCCGGCATGACGGTGTATCCCACCGGAGACAAGGTGGGCGCGATCTGGGAAGTGGACGACGAGCATGGCAACCGCGGCTGGTTGTCGTCCGAGCACTTCGATCTGGCGAAGTAAGTGCGGGAGGGCGCCCGGGGCGACGGAATGGGCCATGCCCCGCCCCGTCGCGCCGGGCGTTTTGCTGTCCGGCGGGCGAGGTGGATCATGTCATCATCCCTTGCTACCATTTGGCACGAACGGGTTGCGCTCGCCGAGAGCAGCCCAGTGACGCATCAGGGGATGCGCCACGTTGCCGTGAATCGCCCGGCTCTCAGACAGGGGATGTCTTCATTGCGCCAATCCAGGCTTTACCCATGACCGCCGCGAAGACCCGTCTCTTCGTCGTGTGCGCGTGGGCATGTTCCCGCTCTTCGTCCTGGTCCGGGAAGAGCGGTGTTGTTTCGACTCAACGGATCACTAAGGGGCTTGATGATATGGAAGGCACGAGAACCCGGCGCATCGCCGGTGCAGTAGCGTTGATGACGATGGCGATGGCCTTTCCGGCGGCCCAGGCGCAGGTCAAGAGCGCCCAGACGCTGCGCGACGAGAAAATGACCGAAATCCCGACCTGCGCGAAGCCGCTGGGCACGCTGGCCGTGGAAGAGCCGGAAGGTGGCGTGAGTTGGTGGACCGCGCAGCAGCTGCCGGCGCCGTCGAAGCTGATCAAGGTGTTCGTGAGCAAATCGCATTGCTTCACCCTGGTGGACCGCGGTGCCGGTCTCGACCAGGCGATGAAGGAGCGTGCGCTCGGTGCGAGCGGCGAGCTTCGCGTCCAGTCCAACGTCGGCAAGGGCCAGATCAAGGCGGCCGATTACGTCATGGTTCCCGACCTGATTTCGAAGAACGACGATGCAGCCGGTGGTGGCGTCGGCGGCGTGCTCGGCGGCCTGATGGGCAGCAAGGTTGGCCGCATCGCCAGCAATGTGAGCTTCAAGACGAAGACCGCCGACGTGACGCTGACGATCACCGACGTGCGTTCGAGCGAACAGGTCGCCATGGCCCAGGGCCAGGCCAAGAAGACCGATCTGGGCATCAACGCCTCGGGCGCGCTGTTCGGCAGCTCCGGCGTCGGCGGTGCGGGCGTGGGTGGCTATGCGAACACCGAGATGGGTCAGCTGATCACCATGGCCTATCTGCAGGCCTATAGCGATCTGGTCGGCCAGCTCGGCGGCCTCAACGGCAATGCGTCGGCCAGCAACGCCCAGCAGGCCGTTACCGTGGCCAAGCCGGGTCGCCTGCTCGCGAACGCGAAAGGCACCGGCACCGCCGTGCGGACGCTGGACCCGGGCATGATGCTTTATCCCACCGGTAACAAGGACGGCATGATGTGGGAAGTGCAGGACGAACTGGGTAACAAGGGCTGGGTCTCCTCGACCCTGATCGAGTTGTCCAAGTAACACCTCGGCGAGGGCGGGCACCAACCCGGTGCCCGCGCTCGCCATGACTGCGCCACACGGCTGCCCGGTGGATGCGGATAGACTGAGTGGTCCGTTCTACGAGCGTCACCGCGTCCCAGCCCATGAGTCGTACCACCGTTGCCACCGTCCACCTGGGCGCCTTGCGCCACAACCTCGCCCGCGTCCGTGCCCTGGCGGGGGACGCCAAAGTCATGGCTGTGGTCAAGGCCGACGCCTATGGGCATGGTCTGGAGCGTGTGGCCCGCGCACTCGATGGCGAGGCGGAAGCCTTCGCCGTCGCAGCCATTGCCGACGGCCTGCGTCTTCGCGCCGCCGGTCACCGGCAGCGCATCGTCGTGCTCTCCGGCCCCGATACCCCCTCTGACATCGCGGAAATGCAGCGCCTCCGCCTGGATGCGCTGATCCACCACGACGCCCAGTTGCCCTGGCTTGCCAAGGCCGATCCGCTGCGCGGGCCGTTGCGCGTGTGGATCAAGGTCGATACGGGCATGCATCGACTCGGCTTCGACCCGGTACGTGCGCGTGAAGTCCACGCCGCCTTGCTGGCCATGCCGGCCATCGATCGCGAGCTGGGACTGATGACTCACTTCGCGTCGTCGGAAGAGTTCGAGGGGCGTGAGACCGCCTTGCAGATCGCCCGCTTCCGGGAAGGGACGGCAGGTCTGGCGGGCCCGCGCGCCTTGTCGAATTCCGCGGCGGTATTGGGTTGGCCCGATGCGCGTGGCGACTGGGTCCGCACGGGTGGTCTGCTTTATGGGCTCTCGGTGGTCGAAGGTCGCAGTGGCGCGGACTTCGGGTTTCGTCCTGCGATGACGCTGGCCACTCGCCTCGTGGCGATCAACCGCCTCGTGAAGGGTGAGCGCGTCGGATACAACGGCACGTACGAGTGCCCCGAGGACATGAACGTCGGCGTGGCGGCGATCGGCTACGGCGACGGCTATCCGCGGAGTGCCACACCGGGAACGCCGGTCCTGATCAACGGCCGTGCCGCCCCACTGGTCGGTCGCGTCTCGATGGACCTGATCACGATCGACCTGCGTGGTGTCCCCGATGCGCGCACCGGCGACCGCGTCACACTTTGGGGCGAGGGCCTTCCTGTGGAGACGGTCGCTGCCGCCGCAGGCACGATCTCCTACGACCTCACCTGCGGCATGACCCGTCGCGTACTCTTCGTCGACGACGAAAGTTGATCGCTGCCTTGCTTCCTGCGTATCGCTCCGTGCGACGCGGTCGCGTTATATAGCTCCCTCCCTTTCCGGAAGACCACGACACGATGGCCAAGGCCAAGACCGCCTACGTTTGTACCGAATGCGGTGCCGAGCACAGCAAATGGCAGGGCCAATGCGCCGAATGCGGCGTTTGGAATGTCCTGTCCGCCTTCGTCGTCGAGTCGGCCAAGCCCGCCGCGGTCGTGTCGATCGGCGCGCAGCGCGGCGGCTACGCCGGCGCAGCCGCCGGTGCACCCAGGATCACGGCGCTCACCGACGTCCTGCTGACTGCGGAGGCGCGCACGCACACGGGCATCGGTGAGCTCGATCGCGTGCTCGGCGGTGGCCTCGTCGAGGGTTCGGTCGTCCTGATCGGTGGCGACCCCGGCATCGGCAAGTCCACCTTGCTGCTGCAGATGCTCGGTACGCTGGGCGCGGTGCTTCCCAGCCTGTACGTCACCGGCGAGGAATCCCTTTCCCAGGTGGCTGCCCGCGCCCAACGCCTCGACCTGCCGTTGGCGCCGCTACACGCGCTGGCGGAAACCTGCATCGAACGCATCCTCGAGCAGGCGATGGCCGCGCGACCGCGCGTCCTGGTGATCGACTCCATCCAGACGATCTGGACGGAAATGCTCACCGCGGCGCCGGGTTCGGTCAGCCAGGTGCGCGAGTCGGCGGCGAAGCTCACTCGCTTCGCCAAGGAAACCGGCACGTCCGTCTTCCTGGTCGGTCACGTGACCAAGGATGGCGGCATTGCAGGCCCGCGCGTCCTCGAGCACATGGTCGACGCCGTGCTCTATTTCGAGGGGGAATCCGGCAGCCGCTTCCGTGTGCTGCGCGCCTTCAAGAACCGCTTTGGCGCCGTGAACGAGCTCGGCGTCTTCGCCATGTCCGAGAAAGGCCTGCGTGAAGTGCCGAACCCCTCGGCGATTTTCCTCTCCTCGCACGCGGGCCCCACGCCTGGCAGTGCCGTCATGGTGACGCGTGAAGGTACGCGTCCCCTCCTGGTGGAAGTGCAGGCGCTCGTCGACCAGTCCTCGTTGGGTAATCCCCGTCGCGTCGTGATCGGTCTGGAGCAGAATCGTCTCGCCATGCTGCTCGCCGTGCTGCACCGGCATGGTGGCATCGCCGCCTACGATCAGGATGTCTTCGTCAACGTGGTCGGTGGCATCCGCGTACAGGAAACGGCTTCCGACGTACCGGTGCTGATGGCCGTGCTCTCGAGCCTGCGTGATCGCCCGTTGCCGGAAAAATCCATCGCCTTTGGCGAAGTGGGTCTGTCGGGCGAGATTCGTCCGGTGCCCAACGGCGAGGAGCGTCTCAAGGAAGCGGCTACGCACGGCTTCCGCCGCGCCGTGGTGCCTGCAGCGAATGCGCCGAAGAAAGGCCGCGTCGGCGAGATGGAAGTCATCGGCGTGGAGCGTCTGTCCCAAGCCATCGACGCCTGCCGCGAGTAGGTGAATGTGGGAGCCGCTTCAGCGGCGAAAAGCCAACGGAGCGGTGACGCGGGAGCCATCGCCGCTGAAGCGGCTCCCACAGAACGCAGCGCTTAGCCGGTGCGGTGCAGGATCAACTCCAGCACCAGCTTCGTCCCGAAAAACGCCAGCAACAACACGCCCATGCCGATCAGGGTGAGGTTCACCGCGCGCGTGCCGCGCCAGCCGTAGCGCCAGCGGCCCCAGAGCAGCACGCCGAAGACGATCCAGGCCACGATCGACAGTACCGTCTTGTGCACGAGGTGTTGGCTGAACAGGTTGCCGACGAAGAGCGTGCCGGTCACCAGGGTCAGGGTGAGCAGGACGAAGCCCACCGCGATCAGTCGGAACAACAGCACCTCGGTGAGGGTGAGCGGGGGCAGGGCGCGCAGCCAGTGGCCGAACTTGCTCCGCCGCAACGCCCGCTCCTGGATCGCCAGGAGGATCGCCAGCGCCGCGGCGATCGAGAGAATGCCGAAAGCGAGCACGGCGATCGTCACGTGCAACTCGATCTGCCAGGTCATGGCTTCCGGCGCCGTTCGCGGCGCAATGAAGGCGTCCATGGCGAGGAAGACCGCCGACAGCGGAAAAATCAGGATGCCCAGCCCGGCCACCGGACGGGACAGGTTCACCACCAGGGTGAGGGCGGAGGCGATCCAGGCCACCAGGGACAAGGCGGCGAAGAAATGCAGGTCCAGCGTGCCGCGATGGGCGCTGAGGAGCAGTCCGGCGTGGGCTAGCGCGGCCAGGGTCGCCATCGTCATGCCGACGCGCGCCAACGGTTGACCGCCCGTCATCAGCGGTCGTGCGAGGACGCCTGCAGCGGACAGGTAGAGGGCGACGGCGGCGAGCGCGAGGATGGCGACGATCATGGACGCGGAGTGTGGCATAGCCGCCGGGAAGCGTGAATGCGACACGTTGGCATTACCCGTCGTACGGGCAGGGGCCAAGTCCGGCTATAATCCGTCGTTTACAGCATTCATCGACTCGCCATGTTCGAATCGCTCAGCCAACGCCTCTCCGATACCGTCAACCGCCTGCGTGGTCGCGGCCGGCTGACCGAAGAAAACATCCGCGAGACCCTGCGCGAGGTCCGCATCGCCCTGCTCGAGGCCGACGTGGCCTTGCCGGTGGTGAAGGCGCTGATCGAGCGTGTGAAGGTCCGCGCCGTCGGCCAGGAAGTCCTCAAGAGCCTTTCGCCGGGCCAGGCGCTGGTCAAGGTCGTCAGCGACGAACTGACCACCGTCATGGGCGTGGCCAACACCGAGCTGAACCTCGCGGCCACGCCGCCGGCCATCGTGCTGATGGCGGGTCTGCAGGGTGCGGGTAAGACGACCACGGTCGCCAAGCTCGCCCGCTTCCTCAAGGAGCGGAAGAAGAAGCGCGTCATGGTCGTCAGCTGCGACGTCTACCGTCCGGCGGCGATCGAGCAGCTGCGTACACTGGCCGAGCAGGTCGATGTCGCGTTCTTCCCGTCGGAAGCCGGCCAGAACCCGGTCGACATCGCGAAGGCCGCTATTGCCGCCGCCCGCCGCGAAGTGATGGACGTGCTGCTGGTCGATACGGCCGGTCGCCTGCACATCGACGAAGCCATGATGGACGAGATCAAGGCCTTGCACGCCGCTCTCAATCCCATCGAAACCCTGTTCGTGGTCGACTCGATGACCGGCCAGGACGCGGCCAGCACGGCCAAGGCCTTCTCCGACGCGATTCCGCTCACCGGCGTGGTCCTGACCAAGACGGACGGTGACGCCCGTGGCGGTGCCGCGCTGTCGGTGCGCTACATCACCGGCCGTCCCATCAAGTTCATGGGTGCCGGCGAGAAAACCGACGCCCTCGAGCCGTTCCACCCGGATCGCCTGGCCCAGCGCATTCTCGGCATGGGCGACGTCCTGTCGCTGGTCGAGGAAGTCGAGCGCAAGGTCGACCAGGAAAAAGCCCAGAAGCTGGCCGAAAAGGTCATGAAGGGCAAACGGTTCGATCTCAACGATATGCGAGATCAGCTCGAGCAGATGTCGAACATGGGCGGCCTGGCCGGTCTCATGGACAAGCTGCCGGGCATGGGCAACCTGCCTGACAACGTCAAATCCAAGGTCAACGACAACGAACTGAAGCGCATGGTCGCGATCATCGGGTCGATGACCAAGAAGGAGCGCCGTCACCCGGATCTCCTCAACGGTTCGCGCAAGGCCCGCGTGGCTCGCGGCTCCGGCACCCAGCCGGCCGACGTCAATCGCCTGCTCAAGCAGTTCATGCAGATGGAAAAAATGATGTCCAAGCTGTCGAAGGGCGGCAGCAAGGGCCTCATGCGCCAGATGCGTGGCGCGATGAAAGGCATGGGCGGTATGGGCGGAATGGGCGGCGGTATGCCGCCGATGCGCTGAACCCCTTCCATTTTCTACAACTTTCGCTAAAATGCCGGGTTTACCACGCCCGCATCTAGCGCGCGTCTGCCGGCAACCGGCAATTCTGGAGCTCGTAATATGGTTAAGATTCGTCTTTCGCGCGGTGGCGCCAAGGGCCGTCCGTTTTATCACGTCGTCGTGACCGACCAGCGCAACAAGCGCGACGGTCGTAACATCGAGCGCGTGGGCTACTACAACCCGGTCGCTTCGGGCGCTGATAAGCGTCTCGAGCTCGACGTTGCCAAGGTCCAGGCCTGGATCGCGAAGGGTGCACAGCTGACCGATAAGGTCCGTGCCCTCGTGAAGGAAGCCGGCAAGCTGGCTGCTTGATGTCGACAGGGCTCGGTAAGCGCGTCCGGCTCGGACGCATTGTCGGGCTCTACGGCGTGCAGGGTCAGGTCAAGCTCGAGAGCTGGACCGAACCCCGTATTCAGATCTTCCAATACCAGCCCTGGCTGCTGACCGCGCCGGGCGTGGAGAAGGAGATCGGCGGGATCCGCGGACGCGCGCAAGGTAAGGGCCTCGTGGCCACCCTTCCGGGCATCGAGGATCGCGACAAGGCGACGGCACTGATCGGCTGCGAAATTACCGTTTCGCGTGACGTGCTGCCGCCACCCGCACCGGGCGAGTTCTACTGGACCGATCTCGAGGGTCTCGAGGTTGTCACCACGGAGCACGTCGTCCTGGGACGGGTGAACCATCTCTTTGCTACCGGCGCCAATGACGTCATGGTGGTGAAGGACGGTGAAAGGGAGCGACTTATCCCGTTCGTCCAGGGCCCCTACGTGCACTCCATCGATTTCGATGGCCAGCGCATCGTGGTGGACTGGGACCCCGAGTTCTAGAGCAACGATTCCCAATCATGCGTATCGATGTGGTCTCGTTGTTTCCCGATTTCGTCCGCCAGTCGGCCGCGGTCGGGGTGGTCGGCAGGGCGCAGCACCGCGAGTTGTTGCAGGTGGAAACCTGGAACCCTCGTGACTTCGCTCCCGACAAGCATCGCACCGTGGACGGCCGCCCCTTTGGCGGTGGGCCGGGCATGGTGATGCTGATCGACCCGTTGCGAGCCTCGCTCGCGGCGATTCGTGAAGCGGCACCGGAACCGGTGCACGTGATTTACCTCAGCCCGCAAGGTGCGCGGCTGACACAGGGTAGGGTCGAGGCGCTGGCGAATATGCCGCGAATTGCCCTGATCTGTGGACGTTACGAGGGCGTGGACGAACGCCTGCTGCAGCACGAGGTCGACGAGGAGCTCTCAATCGGCGATTATGTGCTGTCTGGCGGGGAGCTTGCTGCAGCGGTGATCATCGATGCGGTGGGTCGTCTTCAGGACGGTGCGTTGAACGACGCGCAGTCCGCCCAACAGGACTCCTTCTCGGATGGCCTGCTGGATTGCCCGCATTACACCCGTCCCGAGCATCACGATGCCTGGGGCGGCGTGCCGGAGGTGCTGCTTTCCGGCGATCACTCGGCTATTCGCCGGTGGCGTCGCAAACAGTCGCTAGGTCGTACCTGGCTACGCCGGCCGGATTTGCTAACGCAGCGTGCGCTCGATGAGGAATCGAGGGTATTGCTGGATGAATTCCGCCGTGAATATGCACGGCTAAACGGTGCGGCCGATTCCGACCGCCGTAACGAAAATTGATGACAGGTGCGCCATGAACAAACTTCTCCAACAGTTCGAAGCCGAGCAGATCATCCGCCAGCTGCCGGATTTCGGTCCTGGCGACACCGTGGTCGTCAACGTCAAGGTTAAGGAAGGCGCTCGCGAGCGCGTCCAGGCTTTCGAAGGCATCGTCATTGCCAAGCGCAGCCGCGGCCTGCACTCCGCCTTCACCGTGCGCAAGATCTCGCACGGCACCGGTGTCGAGCGCGTGTTCCAGTCCCACAGCCACGCTATCGACTCGGTCGAAGTGAAGCGCAAGGGCAAGGTCCGCGGCGCCAAGCTGTACTACCTCCGTGGTCTGGAAGGTAAGGCTGCCCGCATCAAGGAAGACGTGGCCGCCGCCGCTGCCGCCAAGGTCGCGAAGAAGGCCGCCGCTGCCGCCGCCCAGTAATTCGGGTAGCTACAGCGCAAGAAAAAGCCCGCGAGCGATCGCGGGCTTTTTTATGTCTGGTCTTTGGGCCGAACGCTGCGGACCCTGCTTTCGGTAGGAGCCGATTCATCGGCGATCCCGCGGCAGCGGGCCAGATAGCTCGATGGCAATGGATCGCGCCGCTAAACCGCTTCGTTGGCTTTTCGCCGATGAATCGGCTCCCACATTTCTTTATACGGGCATGTATTCCTCGGCCAGCACTTTCGCCGGCTCCTGCAGGAAGTTGCCCTGGACGAAGTCCACGCCGCAGGCGAACAGCAGCGAGGTGCTCACGGCATCCTCGACCCACTCGGCCACGGTCTGCTTGCCCGAGGCATGGCCTTCCTTGCAGATCTCGGCAATCTTTTTCTGGTTTTCGGGATGCTGCGGCAGGTCGGTCATGAAGCTGCGGTCGATCTTCAGGAAGTCCGCTTCGACGTGGTTGAGCATCTGGAACGAGTTGAGGCCCGAGCCGAACTGCTCGATGGCGAATCCGCCACCCGCCTTGCGCCAGCCGGCCACGAACTCCTGCGTGGGACGCAGGCTGGTCAGCACCTTGGACTCAGGCATCTCGATGACCAGGGTACTGCGACGCAGCTTGGCGGTTTCGAGGCGACGGCACAGCCAGGGCAGCAGGTCCGGATCTTCCAGCGACTGCAGGGTCATCTTCACGAAGTAGGTCGTGGTGAGCCCGTCGTTCTCGCGGTGGGCCAGCGCGTCGATGGCATGGCCCAGCACCCAGCGATCGATGGCCGGGAGCAGGCCGTTGCGCTCGGCCACGGGGAAGAAGTACGAGGGCAGCACATCGCCCTTCGGGCCGCGCATGCGCACGAGGATCTCGTAGAACTCGCCGGCGGCGTCCTGCAGGCTGATGATCTGCTGGTGATACAGGCGCAGGCCATCGGTCGACAGCGCATGGCGAACGAGGTCGAGCCAGTACTGCTCGCGCTCGGCGTCCGCTTTCTCCCGGGCGCTGGGGTCGTGCAGCTCGACGCGGTTGCCGCCCTGGTTCTGGGCGTTGCGCAGGGCGGCACTGGCCTGCTCGAGGACGGCCTCGGTGCTGGCGTTCTTCTCGGCGATCAGGGTGCCGCCAATGGTGATCGTGACATTCAGCGAGCGCGTGCCGGCATCGATGATGTGTTCGGCGATGCTGGTCCGCAGGCGCTCGGTGAGCGCGGCGTGCTCGAGGTCGCCCCGCGGCGCCAGGATGAGGCCGAGTGTGTGGTCGCCCAGCACGCCGGCGACATCCTCCTCGTCGATGGATTCGTTGATCTTCGCAGCGATGGCGGCGAGCAGCTTGTCCGCGTTGCCGATGCCTGCGCTGGCGACCATTTCCTTCCAGTTGTCCGGCTCGAGCAGGAGCATCGCCTGGCCTTCCCGGCCCGCTGCCGCGGCGGCCACGGCCTCGTCGATGTGTTCGAGCGTGCGCGCACGGTTGAACAGGCCGGTGACCGAATCGCGCTGGAGCTGGGCGACCAGGGCCGCATCGACCATCTGCTGGCGGAACACGATCTGCAGGCAGGCTTCGCCCTCGAATGTGGCATGCGCGAAGTCGACCAGCGCCTTGAAGGTGCCGCCGTCGTCGCGGCGCGCCAGCAGTTCCAGTGGCGGTGGCGTCTTCTCGCCCTTGGACAGGCCGCGCAGCACGCCCTTGAAGTCATCGGCATGGGTGCCGGCGATCAGGTCGAGGATCGGCAGGCCCAGGATGTCGTCGAATTCGGCAAAGCCGAAGGCCTCGAGATAGGCCTGGTTGACGCGAACGTGCATGCCTTCGTGGACGTAGGCGATCGCGTCGCGCGAGGAATCGAGCAGGGAATCGCAGCGACGCTCGGTCTCGCGCAGCGAGGTTTCCAGGCGACGCACCTGGCGCCGCGTGGAGAGGGCTTCGAACTCGCGCTGGACCACGGCCAGGACCTGGTCGGAGCGCTTGCGCAGTGCCACGCCACGCGATCCGCTGGCGAACAGGTCCGCCACGCTATCGTCGCTGAGGCTGTTGACCACGGCGATCAGCGCGAGGTCGCGTCCGCTGGAATCCAGCTGGCGGGTCACCGACGCGGCGTCGATGCCCGGCACGCCGGGGTTCATCAACACGAGGTCAGGGACGAGTTCGTCCAGGGCGGCCTGGATTTCCGCCAGGCTGGTCGCCCGGGCGGGGCGCACGGCGATGCCGCCGTTGCGCAGTACGTTGATCAAAAGCTCAGCGTCTTCCACCGAGTCTTCGATGAAGAGAATCCTGATGACGTTGTCGTGTTTCATGCCGTTCCGAAAGCCGCTTTTACCCGCGCGAACCGGACTCCGGTTCGCTCCCCCCTCACGCGGTCCGGCCAGGTCATGCTGGTCGGATGACGCCCATACTAGCGCGCGAATTCGGCAACGGGGCGTTTGGATGGGTCGCCCTGCAATTCACGCACCAGTTTTGGGACGAGGTAGCCAGGAAGCCTGCCGCGAAGCACTTCCATGAGCTCCAGCGCGTGCTCGTCGGATACCTCGAAATGCGCGGCTCCGGCCACCTTGTCCAACTGATGCAGGTAGTAGGGCAGCACGCCGGCGGCGAATGACCGTTCGCACAGCGCAACGAGGGTATCGGCGTCGTCGTTCACTTCCTTGAGCAGGACCGACTGGTTGAGCAGGGTCGCCCCGGCGGCCCGGAGGCGAGCGCACGCGGCGTCTACCGAGGCGTCGAACTCGTTGGCGTGATTGGCATGCAGGACCACCACCTTTTGCAGGGGCAGGGCGGCCAGCCACTCGGTGAAGGCCTCGTCGATCCGCTCGGGCAGGACGACCGGCAGCCGGGTGTGGATGCGCAGCCGGATCACGTGCGGCATGTCGGCCAGCCCGCGGGTGAGCTCCTCGAGCTTGTGCGTGGCCAGGGACAGGGGGTCGCCGCCCGACAGGATCAGTTCGCGGATGCTCGGATCGGCCTTCACATGCGCCAGCGCTTCGCGCCACTGGGCGGCCGCGGCGATCTCCTCGCCATAGGGGAAATGCCGGCGGAAACAGTAGCGGCAGTTCACCGCGCAACTGCCACTGGCGATGAGCAGCGCCCGGCCGTCGTACTTGTGGAGCACACCGTGGCCGGCGCGCGAGGCCATGTCGCCGACCGCGTCCACCGTGAAACCCTCGACGACGGCATGCTCGGCCCGGCGCGGCAGCACCTGCAGAAGCAAGGGGTCGGCGGGGTCGCCACGCCGCATGCGGGCCGCAAAGCCTCGCGGCACACGCAGCGGGAAGCCCGCGTCGTCGGGCGGCAGAAGGTCGGTCCGGTAGGCCAGGCCCACGGCCTCCAGCAGTTCGCCGGCATCCGTGATGGCGTCCCGCCATAGCTCGCGCCAGCCCGTGACGGGCGACGATAGGCGGGAAGTAGGGCTTGCGGTTATCATTGCGGACCTTGGATCGGGCTCTGCAGCCCGTGACAGACCCTATTTTAGCCGCCCAGCGGGGCGGATATAACTCTGGAGCAGATACAGATGGGCATGCTTGGCCTCAACGACGTCAAAACGGGCAAGAAGATCATCCACAACGGCGATCCCTGGATCATCACCGAAGCGGACTTCGTCAAGCCGGGCAAGGGCCAGGCGTTCACCCGCATCCGTATCCGCAACCTCAAGGACGGCCGCACGACCGAGCAGACGCTCAAGTCGAGCGATTCGTACGAGGAAGCCGATGCCGTCGACACCGATGCCCACTTCTCGTACGTCGAGGGCACCGGCAACGATCGCGAGTGGATCTTCATGCAGAGCGAGACCTTCGAGCAGCACCGCGCCAGCCTCGCCGCCATGGGCGATGCCTGGAAGTGGTTGAAGGGCGAGGAAGAGTGCGTCGTCACCCTGTTCAACGGCAACATCATCGCCGTGCAGGCCCCGAAGTTCGTCGAACTCAAGATCACCGAGACCGACCCGGGCGTGCGTGGCGATACCTCGGGCGGCGGCGGCAAGCCGGCCACCCTGGAAACCGGCGCCGTGGTTCGCGTGCCGCTGTTCGTCAACCAGGACGAAGTCATCAAGGTCGATACGCGCACCGGCGAGTACGACAGCCGCGTCAAGTAAGGCGCAGCGTCTGGTGGATCGATCGGCACGGCTGCCCCCAGGGCGCCGTGCCGTTTTTTTTAAAGCGTCCCTGAGGCATCCATGACTTCCAGCCCGACCCCGATCGACCTCCTCATCGAAGCCCGCTGGGTCGTGCCCATCGAGCCTCACGCCGTCGTTCTCGACGACCACGCGGTGGCCGTGCACGACGGCGCGATCCTGGCGATCCTGCCGGCCGACGAAGCGCGCGCCGCTTACGCGCCGAAGGAGCGCGTCGTCCTGCCCGAGCATGCGTTGATCCCCGGTCTGATCAACGCCCACACGCACAACCCGATGACCCTGCTGCGCGGCCTCGCCGACGACCTGCCGCTGATGACCTGGCTGCAGGAACACATCTGGCCGGCCGAAGCACGCGTGATGGGGCCGGACTTCATCCGTGACGGCGTGGAGCTCGCCGTGGCCGAGATGATCCGCGGCGGCACCACCTGCGCCAACGAGAACTATTTCTTCCCCGACGTGATCGCGGCGACCTACAAGCAGATGGGCTTTCGCGCGGTGATCGGTCTGCCGGTGATCGATTTCCCGACGCCTTGGGCGAAGACCTCGGACGAATACTTCAGCCGCGCGCTGGAAGTGCACGAGTCGCTCAAGGCCGAGCCGCTGCTCACGACCGCCTTCGTGCCGCATGCGCCGTACACGGTCTCCGACGAGAACTTCATACGGATCCGCGATCTGGCCAACGAGCTGGACATCCCGATCCACCTGCACACCCACGAGACCGCGCTGGAAGTGCAGCAGGGCAAGGACAAGGACGGCGTACGTCCGTTCGCGCGCCTGCAGAAGCTCGGCATCGTGACCGATCGCCTGCTCGCCGTGCACATGACCCAGCTCAACGATGACGAGATCGCGGCGTGTGCCGCTGCCGGTGTGTCGGTGGCGCACTGCCCGGAATCCAACCTCAAGCTGGCCTCCGGTTTCTGCCCGGCGGAAAAGCTGCGCGCGGCGGGCGTCAACGTCTGCATCGGCACCGACGGCTGCGCCTCCAACAACGATCTGGACATGTTTGGCGAGATGCGTACGGCGGCCTTGCTGGCCAAGGCTGTCGCCGGCGACGCGGCGGCGTTCGATGCCGCATTCGCCCTGCGCGCGGCGACGCTCAATGGTGCGAAGGCCATCGGTCTGGGCGACCGCATCGGCTCCATCGAGCCGGGCAAGCGCGCGGACCTCACCGCCGTGCGTCTCGACGCCCTGGAAACGCAGCCGCTCTATCATGTGGCCTCGCAGCTCGTTTACGCGACGGGACGTCACCAGGTCAGCGATGTGTGGATCGATGGCCAGCGCAAGCTGGTCGACGGGGAACTCGTCGGTATCGACAAGGCGCGCATCCTGTCCAAGGCGAGGGCCTGGCGCGAGATCATCGCCTCCGAGGAGGAAGCGTAACCATGCAAACCAACGCCAATGTCAGCGCGGAAGAAATCGCGCGCTTCGAAAAACTCGCTGCCCGCTGGTGGGATCCCGACGGTGAGTCCCGCCCGCTGCACGATCTCAATCCGGTACGGGCGGCGTATGTCTCCGGTCGCGTGAACCTGCGTGGGGCGAACGTGGTCGACGTCGGCTGCGGTGGCGGTCTTCTCAGTGAAGCGCTCGCTCGCGCCGGCGCGCGGGTGACGGCCATCGATCTCGGCGCCAAGCTCATCGAGATCGCCAAGCTGCACCTGTTCGAATCGAACCTGCAGGTCGACTACCGCGTGCAGTCGTCGACGGAGCTGGCCGAAACCGAGCCGGCGTCGTTCGATGCGGTCTGCTGCATGGAGATGATCGAGCACGTGCCCGATCCGGTCGCCCTCATCGGTGACCTCGCCGCCATGCTCAAACCCGGCGGCCAGCTGTTCCTGTCCACGCTCAACCGCACGCCGGCCGCCTTCGGCGCCGCCATCGTCGGTGCCGAGTACCTGATGCGCCTGCTGCCGCGCGGCACGCACCATTACGCCCAGTTCCTCAAGCCGTCGGAAGTCGCGGCCATGCTGCGCCGCTTCGATCTCGAGATCGAGGACATCAAGGGTCTGGCCTACAACCCGCTGACGCGCAACGCGAGCCTGTCGTCGAACACGGCCGTGAATTACGTGCTGAGTGCGAGGAAGGTCGGGTGAGCAGCCTACCGTTTACGCTGGACGGGGTGTTTTTCGACCTCGACGGCACGCTCCTGGACAGCGCACTCGACTTGCACGGCGCGTTGCTGGAACTCTGCACGGAGCAGGGCATCGCCCCGCCGCCTTACGAGCGTGTGCGTCCGGTGGTCTCGCGCGGTTCGCGCGCGATCATCGCGGCAGCGTTTCCGGACATCGATCCGGAGCGTCTGCTGGCCCTGGTCCCACGCTACCTGGAAATCTACGAAGCAAGCATGGCGCGCCACACCGTGCCGTTCGCGGGCGTGGAAGCCATGCTGGCGGGCCTCGACAGCGCTGGCGTGCGCTGGGGCATCGTGACCAACAAGCCCGGCTTCCTCACCGATGCGCTGTTGCCGCAGGCCGTTCCGCACTGGAAGCCTGCCGCCGTCGTCTCGGGTGACACCCTGTCGGTGAAGAAGCCGGATCCTGCGCCCGTCCTGCACGCCTGCGCGCTTGCCGGCAGCGATCCGCAGCGCTCGGTGTTCGTCGGCGACGATCGTCGCGATATCGAGGCCGGCAACGCGGCGGGCCTGTTCACCGTGGCCGTGCGCTGGGGCTATCTCGATGGCGGCGACCCGGATGCCTGGAACGCCGACCTCGTGCTCGACACCGTGGACGAGCTCGCCGCCCTGTTGGGTGTGAGGGAGATTCCCGCGTGACCGATGGTGCAACCCAGAGTTTCGTCGACAAATGGCTGGCGGTGCAGCCGCAGCAGCGGGTGGCGCTGCCGTTCGTGGACGAGTCCGTACGTGACGCGCACGTGGCGCTTGCCGCGTTCGAGCAGGAATTGATTGCCTCGGCCTATGGTGTGCGCGAGCCCCAGGTCGCCGCGGCGAAACTGCAGTGGTGGGCGGAGGAGTTGTCCGGCGCGGCCGCCAGCGGTGGGCGGCACCCCCTGACCAAGCAACTGTTCGCCGATGAGCGCGCCCGTCGCGTCCCGGCGGACCGCTGGCTGGCGCCGGTGCTTGCCGCCATGGCCCAGCTCGAGCAGGGCACGCCGGCCGATTTCCATGCGCAGGTCACCGCGTCACGCGGCATGCATGGCGCGCTCGCGGCCCTCGAGAACGCCTGGTGGTTCGGCGCCGACGCTCCCGTGGAGGCAGCGTCCCGGATCGCCACGTTGTCGCACCTGGTCTTCGCGCTGTCGCGCCTGGAGCTCGACGCCGAGCGCGAGCGCTTGCCCTTGCCGATGTCGCGCCTGGCCCGTCACGGCCTCTCCCGGGGTCACCTCAAGGAGGACACGCCGGCACGGCGCGAGGCGCTGAAAGCCCAGCTGGCCGAGCTGGCCGCCGGCCTGCGCGAGGCGCTGGCGCTGGGTGAGCCCCTGAGTACGTTCCGTGGCCTGGAAGGCCGCACGGCGCTGTCGACGGCCCGGGCCGCGGCCAAGGCAACCGAACCCTTCCGTGAACTGCACTTACGGCAGTCGCGCAGCGGACCGGCCACGGCCATCCGGGCGTGGCTGGCGGCTCGGCATGCGGGGCGATTCGGCTGAACGGACCGTTTCCACGCGCGGACCATTGAGCCAATCCTCACCACCCCCATTTCGGTCACGGTAAGCCGGAAACGGCACGTCCCCTTAGGATCACCCGATGTATATCCAAGATTCCCCGACCCGCCTGCTGCCCGACGTCGCGTCGCAGGAGCACGCCCTCGCCATCGGCACGCTCGACTGGGTCGGTATGGATGGCATGGAAATGCCGGTGCAGTTCGACGCCGGCGACGGCGACGTCCGTTCGACCGGTGCCCGCGTCGGCGCCTTCGTCAACCTGAACAAGCCGGAAGTCCGCGGCATCCATATGTCGCGCCTGTACCTGCTGGTGTCCGAGGCGCTCTCCGCCGGCCCGCTGACCATCGACGGTGTTCGCGACCTGCTCGGCTCCTTCCTGAGCTCGCACGAAGGCCTGTCGGACCACGCCAAGATCACCATCGGTTTCGAGCATCTGGTCCGCCGCCGCGCACTGCGCAGCGACAACAGTGGCTGGCGTTCGTACCCGATCACGATCTGCGCGACCCTGAGCGGCGGCAAGTTCAACATCGAGATCACCACCGACGTCGTCTATTCGTCCACGTGCCCGGCTTCGGCGGCGCTCTCGCGTCAGCTCATCCAGGACAATTTCGTGAAGACGTTCTCCGCCGACAATGCCCTCGACCGCGACACGATCCTGGCCTGGCTGGGGACGGAGCAGGGCATCATCGCCACGCCGCATGCACAGCGCAGCACGGCGACGATCCGCATGCGTCCGCTGGGTGAAGGCGTCTTCCCGCTGATCGAGATGATCGATAACGTCGAGGCCGCCCTCGGCACGCCGGTGCAGACCGCGGTCAAGCGCGCCGACGAACAGGCGTTCGCCCTCGCCAACGGCAGCAACCTGATGTTCTGCGAGGATGCTGCCCGCCGTATCCAGAAGACCCTCGACGCCGACGAGCGCGTCGCCGACTTCCACGTCCGCGTGGCGCATCACGAAAGCCTGCATCCGCACGACGCGGTGGCGTTCGCCTCGAAGGTCCGTCGATAAAGAAATGTGGGAGCCGCTTCAGCGGCGAATCAGGCAAATGTGGGAGCCGCTTCAGCGGCGAAAAGCCAACGGAGCGGTAAAGCCGGCCCGCCCAATCGCCGATAAATCGGCTCCCACACAAAGCCTTTCCCTACTGGATCCCCGGCAACAGGAGCGGATCCAGTCGCACTCCGAACCAGTTGAAGCCCCAGTGCACGTGCGGCCCGGTGGCGCGGCCCGTCATGCCGGCCAGGCCGATCACCTCACCCTGGCGCACGTGTTCGCCCACCTCTACGTCGATCCGCGACAGGTGCAGGAAATTCGACGACAGACCGAAGCCGTGATCGAGCAGCACCGTGCCGCCGGTGAGGTAGAGGTCGGGCTTGGCGAAGGTGATGATCCCATCCGCCGGTGCCTTCACCGGCGTGCCCTGTGGCACCGCGATGTCCATGCCCGAATGCGGAGCCTTCGGATCGCCGTTGTAGATCCGCTGGTTGCCGAAGCGCCCGCTGATCCGACCGGTCACCGGCCAGATGAAGCCATGCGCGAAGTCCTCGCGTGTGTCGTCGCGATTGCGCGCGGCGACGACTTCGGCCTGCTCGCGCTGGATGCGTGCGGCGATCTCCGGTGGCGGGTTCACCGTTTGTGGCGGCACGCCCTCGACGCGTTCGATCGGCCAATCGCGCGGCGTCACGTTGAGTCGGTGCGTCGCACTACCGACGACCACGTCGATCGGCCCCTGCTCGTCACGCCCTGCACCGAACACGAAGATGCCATCGGAGCCGACGTGGACGGGCTTGCCTGCCACCGTCACCCGCGAACCCGGCGCGGCATGGCCGATCACGAGGCCGCCTTGCGACACGCTGGAAGGCAGGTCGGTCACGGCGGCCAGCGCCGCGACAGGCAAGATCAGTGCGGCGATCGCTCCTACGATTTTCCTCATCGGTCGAAGGTCAGCCGCTGGCCACGGACGCTCTCGTCTACCTTCTTACCGTCCCATACGCGCTGGCCGTTGACGAAGGTCGAGGCAATGCTGCTGGTGAACGTCTCACCTTCAAACGGGGACCAGCCGCACTTGGAGAGCACTTCCTCGCGCACGACGGTGTGCTTGCGCTTCGGGTCGACCAGGACCAGATCGGCCGCATAGCCTTCGCGCAGGAACCCGCGGTTCTCCACATCGAACAACTTGGCCGGCGCATGACATACGGCTTCGACGACGCGCTCCAGGGTCAGCTTGCCCTCGAAAACGCGCTCGAGCGCCGCCTGCAGGGCGTATTGCACGAGGGGCAGGCCGGACGGGGCCTTATCGTACTTCTGCGCCTTCTCCTCGAGCAGGTGAGGGGCGTGATCGGTGGCGAGCACGTCCAGGCGGCCTTCGGCCAGCGCCTTGGTGATGGCGTCGCGGTCCGATTCGTCCTTGATCGCCGGGTTGCACTTGATGAGGAAGCCAAGGCGCTCGTAGTCCGGCGCCGCGAAATGCAGGAAGTGCACGCAGGTTTCCGCCGTGATCTTCTTGCCTTCGATCGGGCCTGGCTCGAACAGGGCCAGCTCGTCAGCGGTGGAGATATGCAGCACGTGTAGGCGGGTGCCGTGCTTCTTTGCCAGCGAGATCGCAAGCTTCGTGGACTTGATGCAGGCCTCACGCGAGCGGATGAGTGGATGCTCACGAGCCGGGATGTCCTCGCCATAAATCTCGTGGGCTTTCGCAAGGTTCACGTCGATCATCGGCGTATCTTCGCAATGCGTGATGATCGGCGTCGGCGCGTCGCGGAAGATGTGGTCGAGCGTTTCCGGGTTGTCGACCAGCATGTTGCCGGTCGATGCGCCCATGAACACCTTGATGCCGGGCGCCGCTTTCGGGTCGAGCGCGCGGATGGCTTCGAGGTTGTCGTTGCTGGCGCCCATGTAAAACGCGTAGTTGACCCGAGACGTTTCGGCGGCCCGCGTGTACTTCGCTTCGAGCGAGTCGCGGTCCAGCGCCGGCGGCTTGGTATTCGGCATTTCCATGAAGCTGGTGATGCCACCTGCGGCGCACGCCGTGGATTCGCTGGCGATGTCGGCCTTCTGCGTGAGGCCGGGTTCGCGGAAGTGCACCTGGTCGTCGATCATCCCGGGAAGCAGCCAGAGCCCCGTTGCGTCGATCACCTCTTCGTCACGCTCCTTTTCCAGACCTTGGGCGATGGTCGCGATTTTTCCATCGCGCAAGCGTACGTCGGCGACGAAACGGCGGCCTTCGTTGACCAGTTCGGCGTTCTTGATGAGCCAGGCGTCAGTCATGAATATGTGCTCCTTGGGCGCCACATCGGCGCAGGACGAAATGATCGGGTACGGGGTCCATGCCACCTTCGCAAAAAGGCTGGCAACGGCACAGGCGCCAGGCACCAAGCACGGAACCGCGCACCGGACCGAAGCGGGCTATGGCAACCCGTGCATAATCGGAACAGGATGGATGGAACCGGCAGCGCGCCCCGAGAAGGGGGCTCAGCCATCGTTTATAGAGGGACAGAAGGAATAGAAGGAGGCGGGTCACTTTTCAGTCCGGGGTCGACCGGCGTCAGCCAGCCGACAGTATCCCAGAAGATAGGTTGCTGGGCTAACGCATCTGGGCTATAACACCCCGCCGCCACGGCCACCGAGGTGAAGGAAATGGCGAAAATCGCTCGTAGTTCCGCAGCTGCCAAGGGCGCCGCCAAGAAGGGCGGAGCCGGTGATGTGAGTAAGGCCAGGACGGCTACGGCCGGGGTGAAGGCAAAGGCGCCGGCGAAGACCGTCGTCGGTGCTGCGGCCAAAGCCGCGACGAAGACCTCAGCCAAGCCCGCTGCCAAGAAGGCCGCGCCCGCGAAGGCCGCGCCTTCAAAGAGTGCTCCCGCGAAACCGGTGGCCAAGGTTGCCGCCAAGAAGGCGCCCGTCAAGGCCGCACCAGCGAAGGTCGCGCCCACGAAGGCCGCACCGGTGAAGGCGGTAGCCAAGGCGGCCGCCAAACCGGCTCCGAAGCCGGCTGCAAAACCCGTGGCGAAGCCTGCAGCGACGGCGCCTGCCAAGAAGGCGGCTCCCGTTGCACCAACGAAAGCGTCGCCCGCCGTGAACGCGGCGGCTGCTAAAAAGACAACGACGGCGTCGGCCAAATCCGCCGCCCCCGCACCCGCGCCGGCGGCGAAGAAAGTCGCCCCGGCTCACGATGCCGCGCCACCCGTCAAGGGTCGTACGGCATCGGCCGTTGCTGCTGTGACACCCCGGACAGCGTCCGCGGTGGGCAGCGCTACCTCATCCAGAAACGAGAAGTCCGCTCAATCCAGCATGAACAGCACAGCTTCCAATACCGCCGATAACGGCATCACGCGCGAAGACGGCCGCTATGCGCTGCCGGCTTCGACTGTCATTGACCTGCCCAAGGGCTACAAGCCCAGCAGTGACGAGGAGTACATGAGTCCTCGCCACCTGGCGTATTTCCGCAACAAGCTCAAGGACTGGCGCGACCAGCTCGTCGAGGAATCCCGCCAGACCATGGACAACCTCCGCGAGGAAGTCCGTGACGTGGGTGACGAGGCCGAGCGCGCCACGCGCGAGACCGAGAACTCGCTCGAACTGCGTACGCGTGATCGCTACCGCAAGCTGATCTCCAAGATCGACAAGGCCCTGCGCCGGATCGAGGAAGGCCGCTACGGTTTCTGCGAAGAGACCGACGAGGAAATCGGTGTGGAGCGTCTCGACGCCCGCCCGATCGCCACGTTGACCCTCGACGCGCAGGAGCGTCGCGAGCACCTGCAGAAGCAGATGGGCGACTGATCGTCCCTACGCTTTCGGCATAAGGAAAGCCCCGCCAGCGATGACGGGGCTTTTTTTGTTCCCGCAGGCTGCGTTAGCTGGCCAGCATGGCCGCAGCGTATGCCTTGGCCTTGGCCAGCATGGCCGCCAGTCCGTTGGAGCGGGTGGGGGAGAGGTGCTTGGCCAGGCCGATTTCCTGGACGAAGGCCGGCTCGGTATCGACGATCTCCCGGGCCGAGCGGCCCGAGTAGACGCGCAGCATCAGGGCGATGAGTCCGGACACGATCGCCGAGTCGCTCGCGGCATCGAAAACCAGCTTCGATGCATCCCCCGACGGAATCAGCCAGACCATCGACTGGCAGCCGTGGACGCGGTTCTCCTCCGTCTTGCGGTCGTCCGGAAACGGCGGCAGCTGGCGGCCGAGGTCGATCAGGTACTGATAGCGCTCGGTCCAGTCGCTGAAGAAGGCGAATTCTTCGGCGATGGCCTTCTGCGCCTCGGAGGCCGTGGCTTCCTGGGGTTCGTTCATGCCTTCACCACACTCCAGCGCGTGCCTTGAGCGCTGTCTTCGATCGCGATGCCCAGGTCCTTGAGCTGGTCGCGAATGGCATCGGAGCGGGCGAAATCCTTCGCGGCGCGGGCGGCGCGGCGCTCTTCGAGCAAGGCCTCGATGGCCGCCGCGTCGATGGCTTCGCCGGGGTTACCCTGACGGAACCAGGCTTCGGGATCTTCACCGAGCAAGCCGAGCAGAGCGGCGCCGCCGAGCAGGGCCGCCTTGGCGGCGACGCGTTCCTCGCCCGTGGCGCGGCGTGCGTTGTCGGCCAGCTGCGATATCTCGGCAAGGGCTTGCGGGGTATTCAGGTCGTCGCAGAGGGCGGCTTCGACGGCTGCCGGCACGGTGGCAGGGCCCGCATCCACCTCGCCCATGTCGCGCAGCACGCCGTACCAACCGTCGAGGGTGCGCACAGCCTGGGTCATGGCCGTATCGGACCAGTCCAGCGGCTGCCGGTAATGCCCGCGCAACAACATCAGTCGAAGGGCTTCCGCGGGGTGCTTGTCCAGGAGCTGGTGTAGCTGCAGCACGTTGCCGAGCGACTTCGACATCTTCCGACCGTCGAAGGTGAGCATGCCGTTGTGCATCCAGTAGCGCGCGAAGGGCTTGCCGCCGTGCGCGCAGACGCTTTGGGCTATCTCGTTCTCGTGATGAGGGAAGGTCAGGTCGACGCCACCGGCGTGGATGTCGATGGTCTCGCCCAGATGAGTCTCGCTCATGGCCGAGCACTCGATGTGCCAGCCGGGTCGGCCGCGGCCCCAGGGGCTGTCCCAGCCGGGCAGGGTCTCGTCCGAGGGCTTCCACAGCACGAAGTCACCGGGGCTCTTCTTGTAGGGCGCGACCTCGACACGCGCCCCGGCAAGCAGCTCGTCCGGATCGCGGCCGGACAGTGCGCCGTAGTCGGGGAAGGACTCGACGTTGAACAGTACGTGGCCCTCGGCCTCGTAAGCGTGGCCGCCAACGATCAGGCGCTCGATCATGCGGATGATCTGGGGGATGTGATCGGTCGCGTACGGCTCGACGTCGGGCGGGGCGACACCCAGGCGCGCCAGGTCCTCGTTATAAGCCTTGGCGAAGCGCTCGGTGATCTGGCCGATCGGTACACCCGCGGCGGCGGCGGCCGCGTTGATCTTGTCGTCCACGTCGGTGACGTTGCGGGCGTAGACCAGTGTCGGGTAATGGCGACGGATCAGGCGCGCCAGTACGTCGAAGACCACGGGCGGTCGGGCATTGCCGATGTGGATGTAGTTGTAGACGGTGGGCCCACAGACGTACATCGTCACCCGCTGCGGATCGAGCGGCTTGAACTCTTCCGTGAGGCGCGACAGGGTGTTGTAGAGCTTGATCGGCATCGGTGATCCGTGGACGGGCGCGGCGGGCGGCCGGTCGGAGATATTAGCAAGCCCGGCCGGGCATGCGTCGTACGCGCGGGGCGGAATTCGGTTGACATGACAATGTGAAGGCTATCGCCGCGGCTCTAAGCGTGGATTCAGCGTGAACTTGATGAAATGGACCCGTAGGCGCTTTGTGCGCCTGGCTGGAGGTTCTCCTAAATGTCTCGCCTGCTCATCCCCGCGATCATCCTCGCGGTTTTCGCTACCGGTGCCAGTGCCCAGGACGGTCGTTATGGCCCGCCTCCGGGTCCGCCGCCCGGTCCGGCCCAGGGGCCGGACGACAACACCCATTTTGGTTGGGCCGATGTCCTGCGCGTCGATCCGGTCTATGGGGTCGCACGCGTGGAGACTCCCCGACAGGAATGCTACGACCAGCCTGTCGTCCGCCAGGAGTCCAGCGGTAACTCCACCGCCGGGACCATCCTTGGCGCCGTCGTCGGCGGCGTGCTCGGCAATACCGTCGGCAAGGGCGACGGCCGCAAGGCCGCCACCGTGGTCGGCGCGGTCGCCGGCGGTGCTGTCGGCAACAACCTCTCCCACCAGGGTGACCGTACCTACCAAGGCACGGAAACCCGTTGCCGCGACGTCAGCTCGGTCTCCGAGCAGCGCCGCATCGCAGGCTACGACGTCGAGTACCGCTACCGCGGTGAGGTCTACGTCTCGCGCCTTAACTACGACCCGGGTGAGCGTCTCCGGGTCCGCGTGAGCGTCGCGCCGGCCGACTGAGTCGGCGCGCTGTTCGATGCATCGGAAGGCCGCGAGCGATCGCGGCCTTTTCTTTGGCTGCAGGCGCCCCTGTTGCGCATCGCACCAATTCTCAGGCATGATCGCGGTTCACCTTTTCCAGACCTTGCCGTGACCCATACCGTCTACACCGCCGTCGTCTTCACCAGCGCCCGTATGGCCGCAGGGATGACGTCGCGTGCTCGTCGACCGTACATCGGACACTCGGCCGGGTAGGCTGTCGCGCGCTTTTCATACGCATCGACTAAAAAACCCGGCCCTGTGCCGGGTTTTTTTGTTTCCGATTCCTGAGCCTCCACCTTCGTCACTTCCTCCACGGCCCCAGGGCCACCGACCGATCTGGACCGCCATGACCGTTCGCCACTTCCTCTCCACCCAGGACTACAGCCGCGCCGAGATCGACGCCCTGCTCGCGCAGGCGGCGGAGTTCAAACGCTCGCCACAAGGCCAGCAGTTGGCCGGCAAGTCGATCGCCCTGATGTTCTTCAACCCGTCCATGCGTACGCGCACCAGCTTCGAGCTGGGCGCCTTCCAGCTCGGCGGCCATGCCATCGTGCTGTCGCCAGGCAAGGACGCGTGGCCGATCGAGTTCGAGATGGGCACGGTGATGGACGGCGATACGGAAGAGCACATCGCCGAGGTGGCCCGGGTGCTGTCGCGCTACGTGGACATCATCGCCGTGCGCGCCTTCCCCAAGTTCGTCGACTGGCAGGTGGATCGCCAGGACAAGGTGCTCGAGTCGTTCGCGAAGTTCGCCACGGTGCCGGTGATCAACCTCGAGACGATCACCCATCCCTGCCAGGAGCTGGCGCATGCGCTGGCACTGCAGGAGCACCTGGGCGACCTGCAGAACAAGAAGTACGTGCTGACCTGGACCTACCATCCGAAGCCGTTGAACACGGCCGTGGCCAACTCGGCGCTGATGATCGCGACGAAGATGGGCATGGATGTGACCCTGCTGTGCCCGACGCCGGAATACATCCTCGACGAACGCTACATGGATTTCGCGAAGCAGAACGCGAAGGACAACGGCGGTTCGCTCCAGGTCTCGCATGACATCGAATCCGCCTACCGCGGTGCCGACGTGATCTATGCGAAGAGCTGGGGCGCGATTCCTTACTTCGGCCGCTGGGACGAAGAGAAGGCCATTCGCGAAGCCAACAAGCACTTCATCGTCGATGAGGCCAAGATGGCCCTGACCAACCACGGCCTCTTCAGCCACTGCCTCCCGCTGCGCCGGAACATCAAGGCGACGGATGCGGTGATGGATTCGCCGGCCTGCATCGCCATCGATGAAGCCGAGAACCGCCTGCACGTGCAGAAGGCGGTGATGGCTTCGCTCATCTCGCAGTCGTCGGGTGGGAAGTCCGGCCTCGGTTTCTGATTCGACCTTTCTTTTTCGTCTATCCGTCCAACGTTCTTTCGGAGCCTTCATGTCCAGCCAAGATATCGTCCTCGCCTTTTCCGGCGGCCTCGACACCAGCTTCTGCGTGCCTTACCTGATGGAGCGCGGCTATGCCGTGCATACCGTGTTCGTCGATACCGGCGGCGTGTCGGCGGAAGAGCGCGAGTACATCGAACAGCGTGCGCACGAACTCGGCGCCGCCTCACATCGCACGGTCGATGCCTCGCAGGCGATCTGGGACAGCTTCGTCACGCCGCTGATCTGGGCGGGTGAGTTCTACCAGGGTCAGTACCCGCTGCTGGTGTCCGACCGCTACCTCATCGTGAAGGCTTCGCTGGAGCGTTGCGACGAGCTCGGCACCAAGTTCTTCGCACACGGTTGCACGGGCATGGGCAACGACCAGGTGCGCTTCGACCTGACCGTGCGCGCACTCGGCGATTACACGATCATCGCGCCGGTGCGCGAGATCCAGCGCGAGCACACCCAGGTGCGCGCGTACGAGCAGAAGTACCTGGAAGACAAGGGCTTCGAAGTCCGCGCCAAGACCAAGCACTACACCATCAACGAGAACGTGCTCGGCGTGACGATCTCCGGCGGCGAGATCGACGCCTGGGAAATTCCGGGCGAGGGCGCGATCGGCTGGTGCGCGCCGCGTTCCGAATGGCCGTCCGAAGCGCTACGCGTGGAGCTCGGCTTCGAAAAGGGCACGGCCGTGACGCTCAACGGCAAGCCGGCCTCGGGCCCGGAGATCCTCGGCTTCCTCAACCGTGAGCTGGCGAAGTACGGCGTGGGTCGCAGCCTGTACACCGGCGACACCAATATCGGCCTGAAGGGCCGCATCGTGTTCGAGGCGCCGGCGCTGACCGCGCTGCTGACCGCCCACCGTGCGCTGGAAGAGACCGTGTTGTCGAAGCAGCAGAACCGCTTCAAGCCGGAAATCGGCCGCAAGTGGACCGAAGTGGCCTATGAAGGCTTCTTCAACGATCCGATCAAGGCCGATCTCGAGGCCTACCTCGTCTCGACGCAGCGCAAGGTCGACGGCAAGGTCATCATCGAGACCCGCGGTGGTTCGGTGTACGCCGTGAAGGTGGAATCGAAGAACCTGCTGCACTCGGCCAAGGCCACCTATGCGCAGGCTGCCGACTGGGGCGTCGCCGAAGCCGAGGGCTTCATCAAGCTCTACGGCATGAGCTCGACGATCTGGGCGGAAGTCGACCGAGCCAACGGGAACTGATCCTGGACATGGACAAGCTTCTCGAGGACACCCTGACCCATCTGCGGGCGCTGGTCGGATACGACACGCGCAATCCGCCACGCGAGATCGGCACCGACGGCATCTTCGATTACCTGCGCGCGAACCTTCCGGGGTTCGACGTGCAGGTGACCGATTTCGGCGCGGGCGCCGTGAATCTGTATGCCGTGCGTGGCAAGCCGAAGTACCTGTTCAATGTCCACATGGACACGGTGCCGGACTCGCCGCACTGGACGGCGAACCCGCATGTATTGCGGGTCACGGAAGACCGGGCGATCGGCCTGGGCGCCTGCGACATCAAGGGCGCGGCGGCGGCACTCCTTGCCGTGGCCAATGCCACGCAGGGCGACATGGCCTTGCTGCTTTCCACGGACGAGGAAGCCAACGACGCGCGTTGCATCGATGGCTTCCTGGCGACGCCGCGCGACTACGAGGCGATCATCGTGGCCGAGCCGACCAAGGGTGAGGCCGTGCTGGCGCATCGTGGCATCCACTCGGTGCAGATGCGGTTCCAGGGCCGGGCAGGGCACGCCTCCGGCGAGCAGAAGCCGTCGGACAGCGCCTTGCACCAAGGTATTCGCTGGGGCGCGGCAGCACTGGATCACGTGCAGAAGCTGTCGCACGAACGCTTCGGTGGCCTCACCGGCTTGCGCTTCAACATCGGCAAGGTCGAAGGCGGCATCAAGGCCAACGTGATCGCGCCGACGGCGGACATCCGCTTCGGCTTCCGCCCGCTGCCTTCGATGGATGCCGACCAGCTGCTGGAAACCTTCCGCACCCTGGTCGAACCGGCGCCGGTGGAATACGGCGAAACCTTCCGTGGCGATTCGCTGCCGGCGGGCGACACCGCGACTGCGGAAAGCCGTCGTCTCGCCGCCCGCGATGTCGCCGACGAGCTCGGCATCCCGGTCGGCAACGCGGTCGACTTCTGGACCGAGGCCGCGTTGTTCTCGAAAGCCGGCTACACCACCTTCGTCTACGGCCCCGGCGACATCGCCCAGGCCCACAGCGCCGACGAGTGGGTCCTCCTGGACCAGCTCGCACACTACGCACAGACCATCCATCGGATCGTGGACAGTGGAATCTAACAAGCACACCCGCAAAACGATCGTGCGCCTGCTGTCCTCGATGGGCAGTGCGCGCGAGATCCAGCAGTACCTCAAGCGCTTCTCGCAGCTGGACGCGGCGCGCTTCGCCGTGGTCAAGGTCGGTGGCGCCGTGTTGCGCGACGACCTGCCGGCGCTCACTTCGTCGCTGTCCTTCCTGCAGCAGGTTGGCCTCACGCCGATCGTGCTGCATGGCGCCGGTCCGCAGCTCGACGAAGAACTGTCGGCCGCCGGCATCGAGAAGAAGACCGTCAACGGCCTGCGCGTGACCTCGCCCGAAGCCCTCGCCATCGTACGGCGTGTGTTCCAGGCGCAGAACCTGCGTCTGGTCGAAGCGCTGCAGGAAGTCGACACACGCGCCACGTCGGTACCGTCCGGCGTGTTCGCGGCCGACTTCCTCGACCATGAAACGCTCGGTCTTGTCGGCAAGGTGCGCGAAATCAACCTCGCACCGATCGAGGCCAGCCTGCGTGCGGGGTCCATTCCCGTCATCGCCAGCCTGGGCGAGACGGATTCGGGGCAGATCCTCAACATCAACGCCGACTTCGCCGCGAACGAGCTGGTGCGCGTTCTGCAGCCGTACAAGATCGTCTTCCTCACCGGTACGGGTGGCCTGCTCGACGGCGACGGTAACGTCATCGATTCGATCAACCTGTCGACCGAGTACGACCAGCTGCTCAAGCAGCCCTGGCTGCACTCGGGCATGCGCCTGAAGATCGAGCAGATCAAGGATCTTCTCGACGATCTGCCGCTGACCTCGTCGGTGTCGATCACGCGCCCCGCCGAGCTGGCGAAAGAGCTCTTCACGCATAAGGGCTCGGGCACCCTGGTGCGTCGCGGCGAACGCGTGCTGCGCTATGAATCGTGGGAAGGAGTCGACAAGGAACGCCTTCGCGAGCTGATCGAGTCGAGTTTTGGCCGTGCCGTGGTACCCGATTACTTCGACCGCACGAATCTCTATCGTCTCTACGTTTCCGAGAACTATCGCGCCGCGATGGTACTCACGCAGGACGAAGGCTTCGCGTATCTCGACAAGTTCGCCGTCCTGGATGAAGCACAGGGCGAAGGCCTCGGGCGCGCGGTCTGGCAGGTGATGCGCGACGAGAACCCGAAGCTGTTCTGGCGCTCGCGCCACGGCAACGTGATCAATCATTTCTATTACGCGGAATCGGACGGTTGCTTCAAGCAGTCGCGCTGGAAGGTGTTCTGGTACGGCCTGGACAACTTCGCGGATATCGAACGCTGCGTGGCGCATTGCGCCACGCGCATCCCCACCTTGCAGGACTGACCGGTCATGGCAACCAAGACCATCGGGATCGTCGGCGCGCGCGGCCATACGGGCGCCGAACTGATCAAGCTCATCGCGAACCATCCGCACCTCGCGCTCGCCTTCGTTTCCTCGCGTGAACTGAACGGCCAGCGCCTGGCCGATCACAGCGATGCTTACACGGGTGAGCTGGCATACAGCAATCTCGACCCGGAAGGCGTCGCGGCGCAGGCGGCGGACGTCGTCATCCTCGCGTTGCCGAACGGCAAGGCGGCACCGTACGTCGAGGCCATCGACAAGGCCGGCGGTTCCACCGTCATCATCGACCTGTCCGCCGACTATCGCTTCGACGAGCGCTGGTACTACGGTCTGCCGGAGCTGTACCGCGATCGTTGGCGCGGCGAAAAGCGCATCAGCAATCCGGGTTGCTACGCCACGGCCATCCAGGTGTCGATCGCACCGATCAAGGATCTGTTGGCGGCACCGCCCGTCTCGTTCGGTGTTTCCGGTTACTCCGGCGCCGGTACCACGCCGTCGGACCGCAACGATCCGGAAAAGCTGCGCGACAACCTCATGCCGTATGCGCTTACCGGGCATATGCACGAGAAGGAAGCGAGCCGCCACCTCGGGTTGCCGGTGGAATTCATGCCGCACGTCGCCCCGCATTTTCGCGGGCTGACCGTGACGACCAACCTGTATCTCGCCAAGCCGGCCAAGCGCGAGGAGATCGTGTTGCGCTTCGAGGCACGTTTCGACAAGGACAAACTCATCCATGTGGTCGATGAAGCGCCGTGGGTCAGCCAGGTAGCGAATCGGCACCACCTGGACATCGGTGGCTTCACGATGTCGGCCGATGGCCGTCGTGTGGTCGTTGTCGCGACACTGGATAACCTGCTCAAGGGCGCCGCCACCCAGGCGATGCAGAACGTCAACCGTGCGCTCGGCTTCGACGAGCTCACCGCCATTCCGCTCTGAGCGAAAGGACCTTACGATGACCCAGCCGCTCTGGCAGAAATCCGATACGCAGGTCGACGCACGCATCATGCGCTTCCTGGCCGGTAACGACGTGGTCCTCGACCGCGAGTTCTTCCTGCACGACATCACCGCGAGCAAGGCGCACGTCGAAGGCCTGGCCAATATCGGCGTGGTCTCCGGCGAAGAACGCGACGCGCTGCTTCGCGAACTCGACGTGCTGGCGGGCGACTTTTCGGCCGGTGTGTTCGTCCTCGACGATCGTTTCGAGGATGGGCACTCCGCCATCGAAGCGCGTCTCACCGAGCGTCTTGGCGATGCGGGTCGGCGCGTGCATACGGGGCGCAGCCGCAACGACCAGATCCTCGTCGCCACGCGCCTGTGGCTGAAGGAAAAGCTGTCGACGCTGGAGACGCTATGCCGCGCGATCGCCGAGGTGTGCCTGCAGCGCGCCGCCGGCGATTCCGTGCCGATGCCCGGTTACACGCATATCCAGCGCGCGGTGGTTTCGTCGACAGGCATGTGGTTTGCCGCGTTCGCGGAGGCCTTCATCGACAACACACTGCGTGCGCGCCAGGCGCTGGCGCTGATCGACGCCAACCCGTTGGGTACGGCGGCCGGCTACGGCGTCAATGTGGCACTGGACCGTGCGCACACAACGGCGGCGCTCGGCTTCGGTCGCATGCAGGTCTCGCCGATTTACGCCCAGCTGTCTCGCGGCAAGTTCGAGATGGCCGCCCTCGATGCCGTCGGCACCGCGCTGCTCGATACGCGCCGACTGGCGTGGGATCTCTCGCTGTTCACCACGGCCGAGTTCGATTTCGTCAGCCTGCCCGGCGAATACACGACGGGCTCGTCCATCATGCCGAACAAGCGCAATCCGGACGTCGTCGAACTGCTGCGGGCCAGCTACGCCAGCGTGGCCGCGGCACGTACGGAGATCGAGCAGTTGCTGTCCTTGCCGTCTGGCTACCAGCGCGACCTGCAGTTCTCCAAGGGCTCGCTGTTCCATGGCTTTTCGATGGGCCTGGGTGCTCTGGAGTTGCTGCCGGATCTTCTCGCCCGTTTCAGCTGGAAGGCGGAAAAGATGCGCGCCGCGATCGAGCCGGCGATGTACGCGACGGACGTGGCGATCGAGGCGGCCGTGGCAGGTGTCCCATTCCGCGACGCCTACCGGGCCGCGGCCGAGACGGCGTCGTCGTCGGGCGACGGACGCACGCCGGAATCGAGCCTGGCGGCGCGTACCTCGCCGGGTGCGGGGAACGACCTTATGCTGGACACGTTGCGTGCAAGATTGTCAGCCCTTGCGGGCTGATCGCCGCTGAAGCGGCTCCTACCGAGCAGGGAAATGCCACATCACGGCACCCTGCTCGGTAGGAGCCGATTCATCGGCGATGCTCTTGTGGGAGCCGCTTCAGCGGCGAATGGATGCGCCACAACGACAGGAAGGATCATGCCAACCGCTTTCGCTCCCCAACCGCTCCCCCGCTGGCACCGCGCCGTCCTCAAGGTCGGCAGTAGCCTGCTGACCACCGCCGAAGGCAGCCTTACGGGCCGCCACGCCGAAGCCCTCGCGACCTTCGTCGCCCGCAGTCGCAGCGCCGGCCGCGAGATCGTCATCGTGTCGTCCGGTGCCGTGGCAGCCGGACGGGGTCTCGCCACGCCGGAACGCGGTGCGGGCCTGACGGGACGCCAGGCACTCGCCGCCCTCGGCCAGACGCGCCTCATCGCCCTCTGGCAGACGTTCTTCGACGCGCCGGTCGCCCAGGTACTGCTTACTCACGACGACCTGCGCAACCGCCGTCGTTACCTCAACGCGCGCACCACGCTGCGCGAGCTGCTCTCGCTCGGTGCGATCCCGGTCATCAACGAAAACGACACCGTTGCGGTCGATGAGCTCAAGCTCGGCGATAACGACAACCTCGCCGCGATCGTGGCGGCACTCGTCGATGCGGACGTTCTCTTCATCGCCTCCGACGTCGCCGGGTTGTACTCCGCGAACCCTCGCACCGATCCCTTCGCGCAGCCCATCGACGATGTCGCTGAAGTCACCGATGCGCACCTGGCCAGCGCCGGGGGCGCTGGCAGCGCGGCGGGCACCGGCGGCATGCGCACGAAGCTCGAAGCGGCGGGCAAGGCCGCGGCGGCGGGCATCGAGACGATCCTGTTCGACGGCCGCGATGTCGCCTGTATCGAGGGGCTGGCGGAGGGCACCCTGACCGGCACCCGCCTGCGTGCACCGCGCACCCGGATGGCTGCCCGCAAGTACTGGCTACGCCACGCACCACCGGCCGGCAAGATCACGGTCGATGCCGGGGCCGTCGACGCCCTGCGTACCCGCGGTGCCTCGCTACTTCCGGGCGGGGTGGTTGCGGCGGAAGGTGACTTTGCCCGCGGCGACGTGGTCGATATCGCTGATGAGAAAGCCCCCTTCGCACGCGGCATCGCCCAGTACTCGGCCGCCGATGTTCGCCGTATCGCCCGCCGGCACACGCGGGATATCGAGATCGCGCTGGGCTACAGTTACGGCGAGAACGTCGTGCACCGCGACGATCTCGTGGCCCTGACGTCATGAACGAGGTCGCGATGCCCATCTCCCTGCGTGACAAGGCGCTGGCCTGCCGGGACGCCTCGGCGGCGATTGCGGGCCTGGATACCGAGGCGAAACGACGCCTCCTGCATGCCATGGCGAACGCCCTTGCCGCTGAAGAAGCCACCGTACTCGCGGCCAACGCCAGGGATATGGATGCCGCTCGAGCCAACGGCACCAGCGACGCCATGCTCGATCGCCTGTGCCTCGATGCCACGCGGATCGCTGGCATCGTCGCGGCGATCCGCGAGGTCGCGACACTGCCGGATCCTGTCGGCATCACGACACGCCGCGAGACGCGCCCCAATGGAATCGTCGTCGAACGCGTGCGCATTCCGCTCGGTGTGATCGCGATGATTTACGAGGCGAGGCCGAACGTCACGGCCGATGCCGCCGCGTTGTGCCTGATGGCGGGAAATGCGGTGATCCTGCGTGGTGGTTCCGATGCGATGCATTCGAACATCGCGATCGCCACGGCGCTGCGTCGCGCACTGAAGTCGAGCGGCCTTCCCGAGGCCGCGCTGACCCTGATCGACGATCCGCGCCGCGAAACCATGATCGAGCTACTCCAGCTCACCGACATCGTGGATCTCGCGATCCCCCGCGGCGGCGAAGGCCTGATCCGCTTCGTCGCGGAGCACGCGCGCGTGCCGGTCATCAAGCACTACAAGGGTGTCTGCCATCTTTACGTGGATCGTGAGGCCGATTTCGATCTCGCGCTACGGCTGCTGGTGGACGGGAAGACCAGTCGGCCGGGCGTGTGCAATGCGCTGGAGACCTTGCTGGTTCATGAGGACATCGCCGCCAAATTCCTGCCGCGAGCCATCGCACGTCTACGTGAACTCGCGGTCGACGTACGTGGCGACGATGCCACTCGCGCGCAGGTCGCCGACGTGACGCCAGCCACGGAAGACGACTACGCCGCCGAATTCCTCGACCTTGTGATCGCGGTACGCGTCGTCGACAACATCGACGAAGCCATCACGCACATCCGTCGCTATGGCTCGGACCATACCGAAGTCATTGCCACGCGTGATGACGCGGCCGCCGGACATTTCATCCGTGCGATCCGCTCGGCCGTGGTAATGGTCAACGCCTCGTCGCGTTTCAGCGACGGCGGTGAGTTGGGGCTAGGTACCGAGATCGGTATTTCGACGACGCGCTTGCACGCCTATGGCCCGATGGGGGCGGAATCGTTGACGGTCGAGCGCTTCGTGGTGCGTGGTGAAGGGCAGGTAAGGCACCCCACCTCGGAGTGAGGCGCTGACGCGCGTGAGGGCCTAAGGAGCGATCAGATGCTGGATACCGACGACGAAACCGGGATGCTTTCGCGCTATTTCGTACGAAAGGGCATGAGCGATTGCAGTACATCGCAATTGATCGACCTCCTTACAGACGACGACCGGATCGTGCGGTCTTCAGCGGGCTTCCTGCTTCATCTATCAGGCGGCAGTAGCACCGACTTCGAGCGCATTGCGGGGCTTGCATCACATGCCGAAGCCTATGTGCGTGAAGTGGCCGCGTATGCGCTCGGTCAGTTCGGTACGCCTGACTACCCCTTTCATGCGCGGAGCATTCCCTTGCTGTCGCGCATGGCGCACGACACGGACGACGAGGTCCGGCTCGCAGCCGTGTCTGCCCTCGGGCACCTCCGCGGAGACGAGGCCTGGGAAGTCATCCTCGACGCAGCTAAGGATTCGTCACCGGACGTCCGCTGGGTCGTGGCGTGGCTACTGGAATTTATGGAAGAGTCTGAGCGTTCCGTGGCCGCACTCGTGGCGCTGGCAGCGGACCCGGATTCGGATGTGCGTGCCGCTGCGCAGGAGAGCCTCGACGAGTTGCGGCGCGAAGGGGATCGCTAGGCCGGCCCAGATACGTTTGAATCCTCTCGATCACGTCGATCATCGCGCACCACGACTCCCATCGAATCTCGGAACGATCCGAGCCTTCGTCTTGCCTTACTATCTGGCCGACGAGCGCTAATTGTTGGACCTACGAGTGCTCAGAGGGTGCCTACGCGTTGCGGTGAGATGAGCGCATGGATCGATGTCGTTTGTGAAAATACGATGCATTTGCGCCGTTTCTGCTCCGTGCGTGGTCGCCAAGTCCTTTCTCTCGATTCAAGTACGATGTGTCTGGATTGCGAAAATGTCGAGCGTCGTTTGGACGGCTCGTTCCGGTCCCGTGGCTATGTCCTATTGGAGGAGCGAATTAATGGCTTTGAGGTCATTTAGTTCTACCGTGCCCGCCGCCTGTTTTAAGAGTAGCTTGTCGAGGATGAATTGGTGGCGAGCTCGAGAGTAATTGCCGAGTGCTACGGACAGGTTCAGCTCCGCTGCTAACACGTCCGCTAAGGTGCGCGTGCCGATCTCCAGACCCGCCTGCGTTGCATCGAGCGCGCCGTCCGATGATTCAGCCGCAGACTTAGTCGATTCGATTTTGCTTATGCCACCAATGACGGATCGATAGCGGTTTTGGATCTCGCGCGCGACCTGGCGACGTGTACTTTCCAGCTCGTCCTGCGCGGCGTCGCGCTGGTGGATTGCTTGTCGCACACCGGATAGCGCCGTATTCCTGCCGAAGATGGGGATTTTTAGCACAAGGCCAACGGTGATCGTGCCGCGACCATTGTCGCCGCGGCCGTTAGCAGCGGCCACTGCGTTATCATTCCGCGGCCAGATGCCTGTCTTCCTATATCCGACAGCTGCATCGATGGTCGGCAGGTGACGAGCGCGAGCCGAGGAAATGCGTTGTTCAGCCGATTCAACCTTGTATTTTAATGCGAGGACGATTGGGCTTTCTTCCGCTGCCTGTGAAACCCAGCTTTCCAGGCCGCTAAGTGAGGGGAGATCCAAGGGAAGCTGGGCTCGCAACTTCTTGAGGGCTTCTGTCGGCTGGCCGGTGATCTGGGTCAGGGCTTCACGCGAATCGGAAAGCTCTTTTTCTGCGTCGATCACCGATGCTGTCGCGGTGCTGCGGCGAGCCCTCGCGTTCTGTATGTCACTGACGGCCGACAATCCGACGTAAGAGCGTTGCTCGGCCCGTTCAAGCTGCTGTGCTACGACTCGCTCGTTCTCTTTTGCAAACGACAGGGCATCATCGTTCATCAACACTCTGAAGTAGGTTGTGGCAACGCGTCCGGCCAGTTGCTGAAGTGCAGCCTCGTAGGCTGCATTCTGAGCGTATGAACTCAACCTTGCAGCCCTCAAGTCGGCGGATTTGGCTAAGGAGAGGATGCTCTGACTGGCCGTGATCGACGCGCTGCGCTTGCGGGTGACGTCCGTGGTTCTTTGATTGCTCGTCTCGCGGGATCTGCCATCTGAAGCTTGCCATCCCTGCGCCATGACGGAGCCATGGGAGACTTGCTCGCTCAGGCTTATCTTGGCGGAGATGCTCGGAAGGAGCGGCGCTCGAGCAAGGGCAATTCCTTCGCTCGCTGAGCGTTTTAGCGAGTTGAAGCGAGAGACGGTTGGATCGTTAGAGCGAGCATGGTTGTAGGCGTCCAGCAAGTCGCTAGCGTAAATGCAAGACGGCATGGCCGCTATTGCAAGTGCCACGGGCATGGGTATCAAACGCATGATTCTGTCTCGCGGTGTTTAGATCGCGGCGCTTCGTCATGGCACGGCCGCACTGGCCGTATGCTGCGCGATCATGTTTCACCGGGGAATTGGAGTTCACCTCGCTTGTGAGTAGGAGATGGCTTTATCCCTCGAGAACGTCCTGTTCCGCTGTTTACCGTGGGATGCGCGCCCTCCGCCTTCGCGGACTCGCGCACTGTTCTACGGCTCATGCCGCGAAGCCATGCGAGTTTCGGTGGCAGAGGCCCGATACGTTTCTATAAACTGAATGACGAAGCAAAGGCGAGTGCGCTCAGGTCAGCTGCGAAAGTCCGCTCCGGATACGCTGGGACACATCGATCATGGGATGCCACGCTCGCTCTATTGCATCGGCGATGCATATCCCTGTCCATTGCTACTGTCTCAAGGCGGCCGCCTTCGTCGGGAAGGAATTCAATCAACACCCGCTCCCCATCGATCCACGCCTGCTCCCCGGCAAGAAACTCAGGATCCTCGAAGCTACCCATGCCCGGCTCAGGCGGCATCGCAAACGCCGTACGCACATCGCGAGGCGCGTTGCGAAGAAGGTCCATGGCTCGCTCGTAAGTGCCGTCCTCATCGTCCAGCGCAAGCTCGACACGATCCATGCGCGAGCCGACGAACAGCTCGATGGTACCGGTGAAAATGGCATGCACCGCAAAGCCGTCGAGGCGGGCACGCGGGTGTTTCATCACCTGGCGTAAGGCCACGATGTAGCGATCCGTCACCTCCGGATGCTCGCGAAGCCACACGCTGCTCACGTCATCGCAAACCGTGACATGCCCGTCCACCTTCGCTTCGACACCGGCGTGCGACAGGCCAGCCGGACGATCGGGCAGGGCGACAGGCAAGCCGCCCGCCTTCAACCCGAACAGGACCCGTCCCGGTGCGACGCGCAGCCAGTGCGTCACCGCCTGCACGACGAACCCTTCGCCACGTTCGCTATACGGCGCCGGGAACAGCTCCTGCACGCTCATGCCTGCGTCCCGCGCCACGCTTCGATCGCTTCCACAGCGCCGAGGCAATCGGCGAACCGGTTGTAAAGCGGCGTCGGCGAAAGACGAATCACATCGGGCTCGCGCCAGTCGCCAATAATGCCCTGCTGCTCGAGGTAACCGAACAAGGCACGACCCGCATCGCGACCGGCACGCACGCGCACGGAAAGCTGCGCGCCCCGCTGCTGCGGATCGTTCGGCGTGACGATGTCGAGCGTATCGTCGAGGCGGCTACGAATGAGCCAGTCGAGGTACGAAGTGAGGCGACGGCTCTTCGCCACGAGGTTGGGCATGCCGGCACGCGTGAAGACATCCAGCGAGGCCCGCAAGGGCGCAAGCGCGAGAATCGGCGGGTTCGACAGCTGCCAGCCGTCTGCTCCGGGCGTAGGAACGAATTGCGGTCCCATCTGGAAACGCGTGGACTTGTCGTGTCCCCACCAGCCGGCGAAACGCGGCACATCGGCGGTTGCGTGGCGTTCGTGCACGAAGCAGCCGGCGACGGCGCCGGGACCGGCATTGAGATATTTGTACGTGCACCACACCGCGAAATCCGCGCCGCTGTCATGCAGTGCCAGCGGCAGGTTGCCGACGGCATGGGCGAGGTCGAAGCCTACGAGGCAGCCTTGCGCGCGTGCCAGCCGCACGATGGCCGCCAGGTCGAAGACCTGCCCGGTGCGGTACTGCACGCCGGGCAAGACGACGAGGGCCACCCGATGGCCGTGCTCCGCGATGGCCTGCTCGATCGCCGCCATCGACAGCGTGCCGCCGGGGCCATCGGGCTGGATCTCGATCAGGTCGGTAGCCGGATCGAAGCCATGAAACCGCACCTGCGATTCCAGGGCATAGCGATCGGTGGGAAACGCACCGGCTTCCATGAGGATGGCCGGGCGCTCGACCGTCGGGCGATAGAAGCTGACCATCATCAGGTGCAGGTTCACCCCGAGCGTATTCATGGCGACCACTTCGTGCGGTTGCGCGCCGACCACGTCGGCCATCGTGTCGCGCACATACTCGTGGTAATGCATCCATGGCGAGCGACCGCGGAAGTGCGCTTCGACGGCGAGCTCCGACCAGTCGGCCAGTTCCGCCTCGACGGCGGCACGGACGCCCTTGGGCTGCAGGCCGAGCGAATTGCCACAGAAGTAGAGGGTCTCCCGCCCGTGATGCGGTGGGATGTGGAATTCGTCGCGGAACGCGCGCAGGGGATCGGCCGCATCCTGGGACTGGGCCCAACCGCGCGTCGCTTCGAAACCGGTCATACGTTGACTACCTTGGGTATCAGGAGGGCATGTGGGCCGCCACCTCGGCGCAACCCTTGTCGAACGAGGCATTCCACTTGGCATCGCCGGTGGGGCGGATGCAGCGGAGCTGGATCGCGTAGCCGCCACTGTAGAAATAACGCTCGTAGTAGTCGAGCTTTACCGTGCCTTCTTTCGCCGTGTAGATGTTTTCGGTGGGCGAGGTGACCTTGCCGGCGACGTATTCCTTCAGGCCTGATGCGTGGCTGCGCAGGTTGCCCGAGAACTGCTGGAAGCCGTTGAGGTTGGGCACCTGCTGCAAGGTGATGGAGACGCGCGCCAGGGTCGCATCCGCCGCGGATGACCCCGGAACCTGGAAGACCTGGGTTTCCGTCACATCGCCCTGTGACTGCATGATCGGCACCCAGTTGTCCGGCACCGGTACGTGGAGGGCGCCGCCCGCCAGGGAGACGTCCGTGGCCGCCGCGAAGGTGCTGGCCAGGAGGAGAGCGAGCGGAAGGGTACGCAGGAGGCGCTTCACGATTGAGGATTCCCCGATAGGCCGCGGCGGCGCGGCGCAACGCGGGCATTCTTGCACAGGGCCCGGCCGGGCATGGCCCGCCACAATGTGCGTTACGTCACGCCACGGCGGACATGGTCTGGAAGCGCGACAGCGGCACGCCCAGCCATTCCAGCGCCGTGCCATGGAAGAGGCGTGCGCGGGAGGCATCGTCGAGCCTGAGGGCCTCGATGCCGCTGCCCGGCTCCTGTTCGCCCAAGGGGAACGGGTAGTCGGTGCCGAGCATGACGCGGTCGGTGCCGGCGACCTCGAGCAGGTAGCGCAGCGCGGCGTCATCGTGCACGCAGGAGTCGAAATACAGCCGCGAGAGGTACTCGCGCGGATTGCGCGCGTTGTCGGTCGCGACCAGGTCCGGTCGCATCCGGAAGCCATGTTCGATACGACCGATCGAATAGGGGAAACTGCCACCGCCGTGGGCGAGCATGATCTTCAGCGAGGGCAGTCGCTCCAGCACGCCACCGAAGATCAGTGCGCAGGCGGCCCGCGCCTGCTCGGCGGGCATGCCGACCAGCCAGGGCAGCCAGTACTTGGGCATCGACTCGCTGCCCATCATGTCCCACGGATGGACCAGCACGGCGGCATCGAGGTCGGCGGCGGCTTCGAAGAACGGGAACAGCTCGGGCGCATCGAGGTTCCATCCGTTGCAATGCGAGCCGATCTGCACGCCCTGCAGGCCGAGCTCGTCGATGCAGCGCTCCATTTCGCGGATGGCCAGCGACGGCGACTGCAGCGGCACCGTGCCGATGCCCGCATAGTGGCGCGGATGCGCCTGGCAGACGGTGGCCATGTCGTCATTGAGATGGGTGTGCAGTTCCAGTGCCTGATGGCCCTTGGCCCAGTACGAGAACATCACCGGCACCGTCGAGACCACCTGCACGCCCACGCCGAAGCGCGCGTAGTCGGCGATACGGTGTTCCGCGTCGAAGGCGGACTCCCAGACTTCGCGGAAGAAGCGGCCGTCCTTGTAGATCCGGTGATGACCGCTGGTGTGCGTCATCACGGGAAAACGGTCGTCGTCGTAGCGGGCCGCGAGATCGGGCCAGTCACGGGGCAGGATGTGCGCGTGGGTGTCGATCTTCAGCATGGGGCCGAGTGTAGCGCCGGCGGCGGTCGGGGGCCTCTCGCGGTGCAGCACACACGAGCAGGTGCGGCACGACACCGGGTCAGCCCGAGGTGATCAGCCCGGGGTGACGGAACGCCGGGTGACCACGTGCGCCACGGTATCCACGTTGTCCGTGAGCCGGTCGGTCAGGCGCCCGATGGCGTCGGCCAGTTCCCGGTCCTTCGTTCGCGCCAGTGCCTGTACCAGCGCCCGTTGGTGCAGGCGCAGATCCGGGGGCACGGTGGCGCCTTCCGCCACCGTCAGGGCTTCGCCTTGCGCACGAAGGGCCCTGGAGGCCTCGCGGATGAACGGGCCGACGTGCGCCCATTCCTCGGGTACCTGGTCGATGTCGATCAGGGCTTCGAGGGTCATTGCCGTACGGGCGAGGCGATTGCCATTGGCGTACAGCGTCTCGGCCAGCTCCTGCAGTACCGCGGGCGTGCCAGGCTCGGCGCGCAGCCGGTCGACCGACGCCTGGGCGTTGGTGCGCGCCGTTCGCGTGGCATTGCGGACCTGATGACGCGTTGTCCGATCGGCCGGTTCGACCAGGGTGTCGAGGTAATCGGCGTACGCACAAAGCATGTCCGACAACGCGATACGCGCGCGGCTGCGCTCCCACGACGGCCAGAGTACGTAGGCCAGCAAGGCCATGGCACTGCCCAGGGCGGTATTGAGCACGCGATCGGACATCGCATTGAAGGGATCGACGCCATCGAACGACAGCAGGACGACGACGGTGCCGGTCAGGGCCGCCACCGCGATGCCGTAGTGCGCGCCCGCGAGATAGCGGAAGGCGACGCAGAGCACACCCATCACCGCGATATGGGCCCAGACGATATCCGGGGTCAGTCGCAGCACGAAGGTCGTCAACATCAGGCCGAGCACGGTGCCGACGACACGCAACAGGCCGAAGTTGAACGTGGCAGCGAAGTCGGGACGCAGCACGATGGCCGCCGTCATCGGCAGCCAGTAACCGTGTGGCAGATGAAAATAACGCGACACCGCGAAGGCCAGCGTAAGCACGACGGCGCAACGCACGGCATGTCGAAACGCCACCGAGTGGGGCGTGATGTTCGCGCGCAGCGTGGCCAGCGGCGACGCGCTTCGCAAGGTATCGGGCAGCGAGGTTTCCGCACGCTGGGCGCGTTCTTCACCGCGACTGCCGGCCCAGTTCGTGTTGCGGACCACGGCGGCGAGCTGGCCCGACAAGGCCTGGATATGGGCGCCGAGTCCCGTGCCGGTCGAGCCGGCGAGCAGGGCCCGCTCGCTTGCCTGGAGCGTCGCCAGGGCGCGTTCGGCGCGCTGCGGTGGCTCGGCCGCGTCCAGCGCGTCGGCGGTGGCGGTGAGCACGCGGGCGGCATCGTTGCGGAACATCTCGCCCATGGTTTCGCGCTTCAGTTCCAGCTCGGCCATCGCGACGAGCTCGAGGCGTATGCGTTCGGCCAGTTCGAGCAGGACGCGGAACGCTTCCATCGCACGTCCGTGCGCATGATGACGGCCGAGCAGGGTGACTTGCAGCGCGTTCATCGCATCGGTGATGCCAGGGGCTTCGCCATCCTTGTGCGGCTTTTGCGCGAGGTCCGCGAGCCCGCGATAGACCAGGGCAAGTGCGGCTCGCTCCGGCCGGTAGCGCTGCAGCGGCCATGCCGCGATGGAGAACGCGGCCAGGAGCATGCCGCCGGCGAAGATGAGTCCACCGCCAGCGAGTGCGCCGTCGATGCTCTTGGGCGTGGCCGCCGTGATCACCAGGAGCAGCATGCTGGTCATGCCTACGCGGGCGATGTCCGCGCCGAACACCACCAGCAGGCCGCCGAAGAAGCCGCACGCGATGCAGGCAACGCACATCGCCAGGACCTGGTCGCCCAGCAGGAAGCCGATCAGTGAAGCGAGTCCGGCCGCGAGTGCGGCGAGGAAGAGCCGATTGAGGCGTTGCTGGTACGGACCGGGCTGGTCCGAGAACATGGTGTCGAGTGCGCCGGCGGCGATACCGATGCCGACTTCCGGGTGTCCGAACGCGATGCCCGCGGTCAGCGGCAGGACGACGGCCGCTGTGTTGCGCAAGGCCACCCGCATGGGCACATCCGGTCGTTTCGTCCGGATCAACGTGTCGACGACGCTGGCGCGAAACGAGTAGGCCTGGCTCATGAGGTGTAAACGGGATGGCGGGACGGAACAGCGCGGGTGCCATTCCGTCCCGCTGCGATCACGAGGCGCGCCCGGCGAATTCGCCGGTGAGCGTATTCACCGTCACTTTTTCCCCGTTGGTGATGTATTCCGGGACCTGCACTTCGATGCCGGTCTGCAGCTTGGCCGGCTTGTTGCGCTTGGTGGCACTGGAACCCTTCAGCTCGGGTGCGGTATCGGTCACGGTCAGCACGACCGAGGTAGGCACCTGCAGGCCGACCGGCGCTTCGTCGATCACCTGCACGTAGTAACCCTCGAGGTCCTCGACGACGTAGCCGGCGTTCTCGCCGACCACATCGGGACCGAGTGTGTACTGCGTGTAATCCTCATCGTCCATGAAGACGAAGTTGTCGCCGTCCATGTACGAGAACTTCGCCTGGCGGCGCTCGAGGCTGACTTCCTTGAGTTCGTCTTCCGCGCGCAGGCTGAGATCGAACTTGCGCTGGCCCGGGATCGAATACAGCGTGAACCGGAAGGTCACGTTGCCGCCGCGCGCCGAGGGCGAGCTGCGTTCGATATCGCGAACCTGGTATACGGTGCCGTCGTGCTCGACGACATTACCTTTCTTCACATCAGATGCTTTCATGGCGTTCGACTTCGATGTCTTGGGAGTGGGGTACGTGGCGTGGATTATTTCGGAGCGAGGCGAACGGCGCCGTCGAGGCGGATCGTTTCGCCATTGAGATAGCGGCTGTTGATGATGAAGGCCACGGTGTCGGCGAATTCTTCCGGTCGGCCCAGACGCGACGGGAAGGGGATCGAAGCGGACAGCGATTCCTGCACGGCCGGCGGCATGCCGTCGACCATGGGAGTCCAGAAGATGCCCGGCGCGATGGTGTTCACGCGGATGCCGAAACGGGCCAGCTCGCGCGCCATCGGCAGGGTCATGCCGACCACGCCGCCCTTCGAGGCGGAGTAGGCGGCCTGGCCGATCTGGCCTTCGTAGGCAGCGACCGAGGCGGTGTTGATGATGACGCCGCGCTCGCCGTCCTCGCCAGCCGCATTGGACTGGATCAGCTGGGCGGCGGCCTTGGCCACGTTGAAGCTGCCGACGAGGTTCACCATGACGGTGCCCGAGAACGTCGACAGCGGCATCGGGCCTTCCTTGCCGAGCACGCGGCCCGCGCCGAGGATGCCGGCGCAGTTGACCACCACGTTGAGGCCACCCATGGCGGCCTGGGCGGCGGCGACGTTGGCCGTCACACCTTCTTCGGAGGTGACGTCGGTGCGCTGGAAGCTCGCGTTCTTGCCGAGCGCGGCGGCAGCGGCATGGCCTTTCTCTTCGTTGACGTCGAAAAGGGCGACCTTCGCGCCCGCGGCGACGAGGCGCTGTGCGACGGCGTGGCCGAGACCGGATGCGCCGCCGGTGATGACGGCCCTGACCTGTTCGAGCTGCATGACTACTCCGCTGGTACGACTGGCAAAGAAGCCAATCTTAGCCGAGGGCCGCCTCGCGCGGCTTGCGGCGCCGCGGCAGCCGCTGCCGATATCCCTGTGGGAGCCGATTCATCGGCGAAAAACCAACGGAGCGGATTAGCCGCAACCCCATCGCCGGCAAAGCCGGCTCCCACATGGAGCAGCCTGGTCGCCGCCGTAGGCCATCAGGCTTTCGCGAGAAGGGCGGCCAATTCGGCGGAATCCGCGAGCCCGGCAAACGGCACGACTGGCTTCGGCGGCGTTTCCGGTTCCGACAGGAACAGGACCCACACCCCTACGTCCCACCACTGGCCCAGTTTGTACCCGGCCTTCGGCCAGATGCCTGCCGGGGTGAAGCCCATGGCGCCGTGCATGGCTACGCTGCTTTCGCCGGGCAAGGTGATCACGCCGACGGCCTGGTTGATGCCCTGCAGGCGCATGGCATCGAGCAAGGCGCCGTAGAGGCGACGCGCAATACCGCGACGACGCGCATTTTCATGCACGTAGATCGATGTCTCGGCCATCCAGTCGTACGCGGCGCGCTCACGGAACCGACCTGCATAGGCATAGGCCAGCACGTCGCCGTGGTCGTCCCAGACCAGCCACGGATGGGTGGCCAGGCGCGTGCGAATGCGTTCGAGCATGACATGCTCGCCCGGCAGGTCGGTTTCGAAGGTGATCGCGCTGGATGCGATGATGGGCGCGTAGATGGCGTGGCAGGCGGCGGCGTCGGCCTCGGTGGCGATGCGGATCAAAGCGGCTTTTCCATGAAGATGCTGGCGGGATGCGCGTGATGATCGCCGAACGGCGGGCATCGGCGATAGCCGGAGCGTTCATAGAGCTCGATCGATTCGGTCTGCGCCGTGCCGGTTTCCAGCTTCACCCGTGTACCACCGTTGGCACGCACCTGCGCCTCGAGCGCCTCGAGCATCTCCTTGCCCAGCCCCATGCCACGGCAGGCCGGTACGACGTACATGTATTTCAACTCCACATAGTCGCCATGGTCGACGCCGGCGCCGCAGGCGAGCGGCGTGCCATCGACGCGTGCGGTCATGAAGGTCACGTGCGGCTGGCGAAGGCTCTCCACGCCCACATGCGGCGGCGGTGGCTGGTGGTACAGGTCGGAGAGATAGCCGTGCAACTGTTCGATCAGCGGCAGCACGTCGTGACGGCTCGGGTCGTCGATCGCGAACACCAGGCTGGGCGGTTCCGGGGCGACGATCAGGTCGCCGTCGTTGAGGTGGCGCAGGAAAAAGCGATCGCAACTGAAGTGGCCGGTACCACCCATCGGCGCGTCGATACGCGCGAAGCCATGGCGCAGGTAAAGCACCTGGGCGGCGTCCATGCCCGTGAGCGTCTCCAGGTAAATGCGCTGGAAGCCCGCGCGGCGTGCGGCGTCGAGGCATCGACGCATCAGTCGCGACGCCGCACCGATGCCCCGTGCCTTGGGCAGGAAATACATCTTGCGTAGTTCGCAGGTGTCGTCGTCGCCGCCTTGCAGCGGGGCGATACCCGCACCGCCGATCGCGTGGCCATCTTTCTCGACGACGAAATAGGCATGACGAGGACGTGCGTAGGCGGCGGACAAGGCGTCGACTTCGGGATCGTGGATCGCGAAGCCGGGACCGTCGGCGCCGAATTCAGGCATGACGTGGCGGATCACGGCGGCCATGTCGGCGTCGTCGCGGGGCTCGATAGGGCGGATCAGGTAATCGGTGCGCATGGGCCGATGCTGCCACGGAACGGCTTCGTTGCGGAATGGCGGCCCGCAGGCCGCCGTCTTATGCCGCGGTGCGCGCCCGGGTGACGCGGCTGGCCGTTTCCTTGCCTAGCTGACCGGCGAGCCACGCCCCGGTCTCGATCAGGCGGTCCAGGTCGACGCCCGTGCTCATGCCCATGCCGTGCAGCATGTACACGACGTCCTCGCTGGCGACATTGCCGGTGGCGCCCTTCGCGTAGGGGCAGCCGCCGGTGCCGGAGACGGCGCTGTCGACCACGCGCACGCCTTCTTCGAGGCACGACAGGATGTTGGCCAGCGCCTGTCCGTAGGTGTCGTGGAAGTGCACCGCGAGCGCGCTCATCGGCACCTCGCTGGCTACGGCGCGCAGCATGTCGCGTGCTTTCGCCGGGGTACCCACGCCGATCGTGTCACCGAGGGATATCTCGTGGCAGCCGAGCTCGTGCAGGCGTCGCGCCACGCGCACCACATCGGCGACGGGTACCTCGCCCTGATAGGGGCAGCCGAGCACGGTGGATACGTAACCGCGCACGGCGACACCATCGGCACGCGCGCGCTCCATCACGGGCACGAAGCGCTCGATGGATTCATCGATGGACGCGTTGATATTGGTGCGATTGAAAGCCTCGGAGGCGGCGGTGAACACGGCGACTTCCGTGGCCCCGACCTCGCGTGCGCGTTCATATCCCTGCAGGTTCGGTACCAGTACCGGGTAAACCACACCGGGCGCCTTACGAATACCGCGGAAGACCTCGGCGGCATCGGCGAGTTGCGGCACCCACTTCGGGCTGACGAAGCTCGTCGCCTCGATAATGGCGAGGCCGGTGGCGGACAGACGGTCGATCAGCTCGATCTTGACCGCAGCCGCGAGCATCGCCTTTTCGTTCTGCAGGCCGTCACGCGGGCCGACTTCGACGATGCGTACATGGTTCGATGCATTCATGGACATTCCGTTCAGGCGGGGTCGGCAAAGCGGACAAGGATCGCGTCGGCATCGACGAAATCGCCTTGCACGGCGGATATCGACTCGATGGTGCCGGCGCGTGGCGCCTTCAAGGCGAGTTCCATCTTCATCGCTTCCATCACCAGGAGCTCCTGGCCTTCCTCGACCACATCGCCGACGGCAGCGCGGACCAGCACGATGCGACCCGGCATCGGCGCGGCCAGGTGGCGTGCGGTCGTCCCCTGCGCACCGGCCCATGCAAAGGCAGGCGCGCGTTCGAAGTTCCAGCGACGGCCGGCTTCGTCATGCACGCGGATACGCATGCCGAGCATACCCAGCGGCAGGCGCCGGGACTGACCGTCGAAACGTGCCGACAGCACATCGGCGGTGAGACGCGCGCCAGCGACCGTGCAGCCGGCGTCGCCGCTACGCAAGGTGTAGTCGCCGCCGTGCCCGTGCGCATCGATCTCGTGGCGGACGTCGCCTTCCATCAGGGCAACGACACGTTTGCCTGCATGGCCGATGCGCCATGCATCGGCGCTCGCCCAGGGCGAATGCGGGTCGGCCGCGGCGCCTTGCTGCGCGAGTTCGTCCGCGAGCAGCACGGCGGTCGCCGCGGCGAACAATTCGGTGCTGCCTGCGACGCTGTCGCCGGTCAGGAATTCCTCGAGGTGGCGGTCGAGATAGCCCGTGTCGATACGCCCTTCGACCACGACAGGATGGCGGGCCAGCCGTTCGAGGAAACCGACGTTGGACTTGGGCCCGACGATGTCGATCACCGACAGCGCTTCGCGCAGTCGCTCCAGCGCCTGCTCGCGATTGCGATCGTGGACGATGAGCTTGGCAATCATCGGGTCGTAGAAGATCGTCACCGTGTCGCCACCGATCACGCCGCCGTCGAGGCGGACGTGGCGCGACGGCGTGGGGAGGTTCAGTGCCAGGAGGCGACCGGAGCCGGGGAGGAAGTTCGCTTCCGGGTCTTCGGCATACAGGCGCACCTCGATCGCGTGCCCCTGGGCGTGGACGTCCTGCTGGGCGAGCGGCAGCGGTTCGCCAGCGGCCACGCGCAGTTGCCAATCCACCAGGTCGAGGCCGAGGGTTTCCTCAGTGACCGGATGCTCGACCTGCAGGCGCGTATTCATCTCCATGAAGAAGAATTCGCCATCCTGGGCCACGATGAACTCGACCGTCCCGGCACCGACGTAGTCGACAGCGCGGGCGGCGGCCACGGCGGCGGCTCCCATGCGTTCGCGGCGTGCGGCGTCAAGGAAGGGCGAAGGCGTTTCCTCGAGCACCTTCTGGTAACGCCGCTGTGCCGAACACTCGCGTTCGTTGAGATGGATGAGATTGCCATGCGTGTCGCCGAACACCTGGAACTCGATGTGTCGCGGATGCTCCACATAGCGTTCGAGGATGACGCGGGTGTCGCCAAAGGCATTGGCTGCCTCGCGCTGGGCCGAGGCCAGGGCATCGCTGAAGCCGGCCGCATCGTGGCAGATGCGCATGCCCTTGCCACCGCCGCCCGAGGCGGCCTTGATCATCAGCGGGAAGCCGGTGTTGGCCGCCTCGATGGCCAGTCGCGCCGGATCCTGATCGTCGCCGTGATAGCCGGGTACCAAGGGTACCGCGTGGGTCGACATCAGGGCCTTGGCGGCAGCCTTGGAGCCCATGGCGTCGATGCTTTCCGGGCGCGGTCCGATGAAGGCGATGCCGGCCGCGGCGCAGGCGCGCGCGAAATCGGTGTTCTCCGACAGGAAGCCGTATCCGGGATGGATCGCCTGGGCGCCGGTTTTCAGGGCGACCTCGATGATCGCGTCGCCGCGCAGGTAGGACTCGGCCGGGCGCGGGCCGCCGATGGGCCAGGCCTCGTCGGCGAGCCGCACGTGCTGGGCGTCCGCGTCGGCCGTGGAGTACACGGCGACGGTGCGGATGCCCAGGCGGCGGCAGGTCCGGATCACGCGGCAGGCGATCTCACCACGGTTGGCGATCAGAATGCAGTCGAACATGCGGCTCCCGGTGGGGCGTCGTAGGGGAAGGGAAGGGCGGGAAAACTAGCAGATTACGCGCTTGCGGCGGGTTGCGCCGCAGCATCGCGAGGCCTCCGGGATTTGCAGTCAGGCGGCGGGTCGCCTAGCCTTGAGGGCCCCCAAGGTCGCTCACACGTCCTTTTACTACTCTTCATAGCGAGAATTTTCATGCAGATCGCCAACCGCCATGCCGTTTCCTTCCATTACACGCTGACCGACGACCAGGGCAACGTCATCGACAGCTCGGACGGTCGCGAGCCGCTCGCTTATATCCACGGCGAAGGCCATATCGTGCCGGGCCTGGAAAAGGCGCTGGAAGGCCGGTCGGTCGGCGACCAGTTCAAGGTCGACGTCTCGCCCGAGGAAGGCTATGGCGTGCGCCACGACGAGCTGGTCCAGACGGTTCCGCGGGCGGCTTTCCAGGGCGTGGAAGATCTCCAGCCGGGCATGCAGTTCCAGGGTCGCAACGACCAGGGCAGCATCAACGTCACCGTGTCCAAGATCGAAGGCGACAACGTCACCGTCGACGGCAACCACCCGCTGGCCGGCCAGACGCTGCACTTCGCCGTCGAAATCACCGGTGTGCGCGATGCGAGCGAAGAAGAGCTCGCCCACGGCCACATCCACGGTGAAGGTGGTCACCACCACTAAGCCGGAACGGCTCCTGCTGTTGGTAGGAGCCGATTCATCGGCGAAAGGGTGCTAGCCGCACCCTTGCCGTTCATGTGGGAGCCGATTTATCGGCGATTGGGCCTCGGGGCTAAACCGCTCCGTTGGCTTTTCGCCGATGAATCGGCTCCTACATGTACCTATTAGTACCAGTCCAGCAGTGAAACGCCGACGCCCAGGTACGTTGCGCGATGGTTGTAGTCGATCAGGCTCTCGCCGTAACCGTTGAACACCTCGAGATAGCCGCGCAGGTTGTGTACGACCGGGAAGCTCCAGGTGCCGCGCAGCGAGCCATGTGAGCGATCGCCGGTGCGGAACGAATGCCGGGCGGTCAACGCGAACTCGTTGGCGCCCATCTCATGAACGACCTGGACTTCGCCGCGACCCATGTAGTCCTGGATGTTGGGGTTGTCATCTTCCTTGCCGCCCTCCGGGATGCGCCACCACGGCCGCAGGTTCACGACCCAGTTCTCCCTCTCGAAACCGAAATCGGCAACCACGCGGTTCCAGCTGCGTGAGAGGGGATCGGCGCGTCCGTTGGACTGATGATTCACGCCGATGTCGGCGAGACGACCGTTCCAGCCGAAGATGTTGTAGTTGGTGTTGAACACCAGCAGGGCTTCCGGCTCGTAGTTGGTCTCGCGGAACGGGCGCGAATTTTCCTTGTTGTAGACCTGCCAGCGCGACGACTGGGTATAGCCCACCCACAGGTCGCCGTTGTCGCCGAAGACATTTTCCCAGACCTTGGTTTTCAGGCTGATCTGGAACTTCGCTTCGACGTTCTGCAGTGCTTGCGGCTCCGTGACCGTGTGGTCCGGCGCGGGGCTGGACGGGGTCTTGTTTTGCTTGGTCGTACCGAAGAATGGCAGCGCATAGGTCGGCTTGTAGCCACGCAGGTTGAACGTGCCCAGCTTGCTCTCGGGTGAGAGTTCCCAGCGACTGTCGAGCAAGGACACGGGGCGGGCCACATCGTCGGAATTGCGCGTGGCGAGGTCGACGCTCACCGACTCGCCTTTCTCGTCCTTCTTTTTCGCCGCCTGCGGAAGCCTGTCGCGCCCGGTCGCCTTGTCGTAGCACAGCAGCCGCTGGGCATCGGTCTCGATGGCCGAGCAGGCGCGGATGTCGATGGGGCTCGGGTTCTGCGCGAGCGCGAGCCCCGCGTGGAGGCACGCATAGGCGCCAAGGGCGCCTGCGGCATGGAATCGCTTCATGTGGTGTCACTCCCTGCATGCCCAATACGGCACGGCGAGCCGGGAGTGTAGCCGCCACGAATGTGTGAATAACGTGCATTGTTGCCGTTAATCGCAATAAACGACGCAGGGCCACGGCTGGGCCCTGCGTCGCTACGCCTTACCCGATCATTGGCCGCTGGCGCCGGAGTGCTGGACCCAGCGCTGGTATTCGGCCTTGCTGATCTTCCCGTCGCGGTTGGCGTCCGCGTACTGGAAGTCGTTCGCCAGCAGCGGGAACGCCGATGCCTGGGTGGCCGTGATGAACCCCTTGCCGCCCGAGAGCGTCGCGAAGTCGGGCGCCGGACCGGATGGCTTGGCCGGGGCCGGAGCGCTGTTGACGGTGACCGGGCCCTGCGCCGTTGGCATCGTCGTGCCGGTGGACCCTGCGTCGGGATTCGGCGGCGGGGGTGCCGGCGGCAGCGGTGGCGGAGGCGGAGGTGGCGCGTCCGAGGCCGGCGGCGGCATGCTGCTGGGCGGCATGTCGGCCGGCGGTGGCGGTGGCGTGGCCTCACCCGGTGGCGGCGGCGGGACCCTCGCAGGCGGCGGAACGTCCTGGGCAAACGCCACGCCTGCCAGCAGCAGCGATGCGCCGAGTGCAACGGCGCGAACTTGCTTATTCATCGAAAGCCTCCTTTCGTCAGCGGTGTTGGGACGACATCGTTGCCGACGCTAGCAAGGGACGATTTAATGGCGGCCCAACTGCGAACAGGCCTATACCGTGCCATCACGCGTATCCGACGGCTCCTCCACGCACGACGTGCTCCGTCTATCGCGACGATCGGCGCAGCTGCTTCACCTCGCCGCCCAGGGACTCCTGCGTCGGCGACCACGAAAAGCCAGGCCGGCCGACATCGCCTCGACCGTCGCAGCGATGGGCATACTCCAGATCGATACGATCAACGTTGTCGCGCGAAGTCCCTATTTGGTGCTGTTTTCACGCCTTGGCGCGTATCGCATCGAATGGCTGGACGAATCGCTGGCCAAGGGTGAGATTGCCGAGTGCTGGGCGCACGAAGCGTCCTTCGTGCCATCGTCCGAATACCGGTTTCACCGTGACTACCGTTCGGGCCGCGGCGGCCACTGGGCACAGAAGATGGCCGAGCGGACACGGGCCGACGCCGGCGCCGATATGGATCTCCTGCTCGAACGGATCCGTCGCGAGGGCCCCTTGCGCGCGGCGGACTTCGAGCGCGACGCTCCCGCGGTCAAGGGGTGGTGGGGCTGGAAGCCGGAGAAACGCTGGCTGGAAGCCTGGTTCGCCCTCGGTGCCCTGATGGTGGCGCGCCGCGAGCGATTCCAGCGGGTCTACGACCTCACCGAGCGGGTAACGGCACGCTGGGTCGAGCCGCCTGCACCGGGAACCATGGAGGAGGCGGACGTGCGTCGCCACTTCATCCTGCAGAGCGTTCATGCCCTGGGCATTGCGCGGGCACGCTGGATCGCCGACTACTTCCGGCTACGCCCGCGGGTAACCGACGCGGAACTGGCACCGCTGCTCGCTGAGGGCCTGCTGCTCGAGGTCAGGGTCGACGGCTGGGATGACACGGCCTATGTGCATCGCGACAACGCATCGCTGCTGGACGAGGCAGCAGGCCATCGGTTGCGCGCGACGCGCACGACCCTGCTGTCGCCGTTCGATCCGGTGGTATGGGACCGTGCGCGGGCGATGGATCTTTTCGACTTCGAATACACGCTGGAGTGCTACACGCCGGCCGCGAAGCGCACTTACGGGTATTACGTGCTACCCATCCTGCATCGCGGGCGACTGGTCGGCCGCCTGGACGCGAAGGCGCATCGGCAGGAGGGCCTGTTCGAGGTGATCGGTGTCTGGCTGGAGGCCGGGGTATCCACCTCGCCCGGCCTGGTCGCCGGGATCGCCTCGGCTATCGGCGAATGCGCGGCCTGGCATGGCACGCCGCGCATCTCGGTCGGGCTCAGCCAGCCGCAAGGGCTGGCAAAGCTCGTTCGTGCCGCGTTGGCGGGGTGATCAGCGGGTAGACGCGGGCGCCGGGGTATCGGCGCAGGACTTGCCGTGCAGGGCGTCCTTCAGCTGCGAGGCGAGCGACACGCAGCGGTTCTGCAGCTGGTCGCGCATGTCCGGATCCTGGGACTGGCGGAGCAGGCTGGTACGCATCATCTCGTAGCGCGGCTCGATCTGGTCGCGGGCGAACACGCCGGCAGCCAGGTGGCAACTCTTGTAGCTGGCCAGGTACTCGTCACAGGCGGCAATGCCCGTGCTGGTCGGCAGCGGACCGGTAGCCGCCGCTGGCGTCGTGCCGGACTTGGTGGTCTTGCCTGCCGGAACGTTGGTAACCGTGGTCGTCGCCGAGCGCGACTTGGTCGTGGTCGTGGTGGTGGGCGTCGCCGTGACCGTCTGGGTGGTCGTGGGCTTCGGCTTGTGGTCGGAACACGCGGCCAGGGCGAGGGCGCAGAGTGCCAACGGCAGGAAGCGGGTGAGATGTTGGGTCATGGTCGGTCCCCCTAGGGCGTGGCGTGGAAGGATGGTAGGTGAAAAGTCGCAATGCGGGTGCGACGGGGCGCAAGCATGGTCCGCCAGGGGGTGAACGTGGCGTCAGGGCGCCTCCGGCGCGGCCTGGCGGGGTGCCGTCGCTATTTATCGAAGGGACGAGTATAGTTCGCCGACTGTGTTTGCCGGGGTCATAGAGTTACGTTGACCCGATGCAGCTGATCACGTATCCGCAACATCGCTTCGCTCCTCGCGTTTCCTTGCACACCAGTTCCAGCGACGATCAACCGATCGTCGGTTTTATTCGCTACACAATGTATTGGAGTGTTTCTATGTCGGATCGTGAAATCGGCACCGTCAAGTGGTTCAACGACGCCAAGGGCTTCGGCTTTATCTCCCGTGAGAACGGCCCGGACGTGTTCGTTCACTTCCGCGCTATCCAGGGCAACGGCTTCAAGTCCCTCGCCGAAGGCGAGAAGGTCTCCTTCAAGGTCGTCAACGGCCAGAAGGGTCTGCAGGCTGAGGAAGTCAACAAGGCGTAAGCCTGCTGACGCACTCGCTGCATGAAAAGCCGGGCGGAGACGCCCGGCTTTTTTCATGCCTGAGATTTATCGCAAGGCGGGTACCTCGGGCCGGGTAAACCCCGATTTATTCCTAAGAATTTCGCGGTTTTCACAAAAAAAGTCGTGATAGACGTCAATAAATCGTCCTATGTAGGCATTCCCCTACATAACTCGCGCCAAATGTGGTTATCATCCACCTTACTGTGTCTGCGCGGTCACGCGAGTGGCCCGATGTAAGCGCGAAGTTTACGCTCCATCGCCTCACCCGGTCCTGCATTCCCAGTAAGTCGCCGGCTCGCGAGCCGGGTTTTCGAGTGTTGGATAGAGGTGTGTGTGATGGCAACTGGTACTGTTAAGTGGTTCAACGATGCGAAGGGCTTTGGCTTCATCACTCAGGATGAAGGCGGTCCGGACGTGTTCGTCCATTTCCGTTCGATCCAGGGCAACGGCTTCAAGTCGCTGCAGGAAGGTCAGAAGGTTGAGTACACCGTGACCCAGGGCCAGAAGGGCCCGCAGGCGGACAACGTCAATCCGAAGTAACTCTGTTCGGGTTGGCTAGCGCCTCCCGTTCTTGCAAGACTTCTGCTCCCTCGGCGCAGCCGCGCCGAGGGAGCGTTTGGCTGCATGACCGATCGCCCTGAACCCACGATTTTCCCGGAATCCGCCCCACGCGAGGCGATTTCGCTGCATATGGCCGACGGCGCCTCCGCCGATCTGGTCCTCTACCGTCCCGATGGGGACGAGGTCGCCGCCTTGCTCTGGGTCCCTGCACTCGGCGTGGCTGCCCGTCATTACGAACCCCTTGCTCTCGCGCTCGCCGCGGGTGGCGTTGCCGTGGCCGTGCATGAATGGCGGGGTATCGGGTCCAGCGATCGCCGGGCCGGCCGCCATGCCAACTGGGGCTACCGCGAGCTCCTCACCGACGACCTGCCGACCAGCCTCGGCGCCCTGCGCGATGCCGTCCCGTCGGTACCACTCTATGTGGGCGGACACAGTCTGGGCGGCCAGCTGGCCAGCCTGCTTGCCGCGACCAGTTCAGTGCCGCTGGCTGGCCTGGCGCTCGTCGGGAGTGGCTCACCGTACTGGCGGTGTTTCAAGCCGTGGGTAGGTCTGGCCCTCGTCGCTGCGCCCGTGCTCGCCAACCTCGTGGGATGGCTGCCCGGGCGCCGCGTGGGTTTCGGTGGCAACGAGGCTCGGGGTGTGATTGGTGACTGGTCACGCACGGGGCGCACCGGGCGGTACGCCGGGCGGGGCATCGACGCCGATCTCGAAGCAGCGCTGCGCGGGCAGCGCGCGCCGGTCTTCGCCCAGCGCCTGCGGGACGACTGGTTCGGTCCCGAGGCATCGCTGGCCTTCCTTCTCGGCAAGATGCCCGAGGCTTCGCAACGCACCGACGTCATCGGTCCCGACGATCTCGCGGGCGTACCGGCCGACCACTTCGCGTGGATGAAGGTGCCGCAGGAGATCGCACGTCGCCTTGTCGAGTGGATGCAGGTCGTCTAGGACACGCATCGGCTACGCTTGAACCCAACGACACGCGGAGAAGTAGCCCATGACCACGGTCCCCATCGACGGCAAGCAGCGCGATCTCGGCGGCGGCTTCGTCGTGCGGCGCATGTTGCCGCACGTGAAGGCCCGGCACGTCGGGCCCTTCGTCTTCTTCGACCAGATGGGGCCGGCCACCTTTGGCGAAGACACCGGCATGGATGTGCGTCCGCATCCGCATATCGGGCTGGCGACGGTCACCTGGCTGTTCGCCGGCGCGATCCGGCACCGCGACAGCCTCGGTAGTGCGGTCGACATCCATCCCGGCGACGTGAACTGGATGACGGCGGGGAAGGGCATCGTGCATTCCGAACGCACGCCGCCGGACGAGCGCCATCATGGGCAGAACCTGCATGGCATCCAGGTCTGGGTGGCCTTGCCCAGGACGCACGAGGACATCGACCCCGAATTCCATCACCACGGTGCCGCCACCCTGCCCAAGGTGAATCGCGATGGCGCCAGCCTCGTCGTCATTGCCGGCGACGCCTTCGGTGTCACCTCGCCAGTGCACGTCTATGCGCCCATGTTCTTCGTGGAAGCGCGCCTGGAGGCCGGGGCGACGCTGACCATGCCGGAGCAGCATGCGGAGTGGGGCGCGTACGTGGTCGATGGCGCCGCGCACTTTGGCGACCTCGAACTGGGCGCGCTCGACATGGGCGTGGCCTACGGCGGCGAGCCTCCCGTGCTCACGGCTCGCAAGCCGTCACTGATCATGCTGTTCGGTGGCGCGCCACTCGATGGCGAGCGCCATCTGTGGTGGAATTTCGTCGCGAGTTCGCAGGAGCGGATCGATGCGGCCAAGGTGGCATGGTCGGAAGGTCGATTTCCGATCGTTCCCGGCGATGCGTACGAGCGGATTCCCCTGCCCACCTATTGAATGGAGCCCGTGATGGCACGCTTTGCCAGCTTTCGCGACTTCTATCCCTATTACCTGGGCGAGCACGCCGACGTGCGCTGCCGGCGCCTGCATTTCGCGGGTAGCTGGGTGGTGCTCGCGGCGCTGGCGATGCTCGTCGCCACCGGCCAGCTACGCTGGTTGTGGCTGGCGCTGGTCGGCGGCTACGGCTTCGCATGGGTCGGGCACTTCGTCTTCGAGAAGAATCGCCCGGCCACCTTCAAGCATCCGCTTTACAGCCTGATGGGTGACTGGGCGATGTTCTGGGACATCCTGCGTGGACGCGTTTCCTTGCGCTGACGGCGCGCGGACGCGTCCACGCCCGGACTCAGGCCACTTCCGCCGACGGCGATCGGGCAGCCTCCCGCGTGGACCGGCGCGTCGCACTCCACGACGGTAGATCCATGGCGTCACGTGCCACGCGGCACACCTCGATCAAGCGCTCCACGTCGTCGTCGCTCATGCCTGCATTGAGGGTCAGGCGCAGCAGCGAACGGTTGACCGTCGTCGCGGGCGCGCTGAATACCGAGCCGAACACGCCATGACGTTCCATGACATCGCGCACACGACCGGTCAGGATCTCCACGCCGGCTTCGAAGGCCACGATCTGCTCCGTGCCATCGGCGATGGGGTAGCCCAGCTCGGTCAACTCGCTGCGCACGCGGCGCGTGACCTGGCGTAGTCGCTGGCGTCGCCAGCCTTCGGACTGGATGACCCGATGCGAGGCCGACAGGCCGGCCAGCTCGTGCGGAAGCAGCGACGAGCTGAAGATCGCCGGGAGTGCCTCGCAGCCGAAATAGTCCTTGAATGCCGTGGTGCAGGCGATAAAGCCTGCGCGCGAGCAATAGGCCTTGGCCAGGCTTGCGGTGATGAAGTGGACGCGGTGATTGAGTCCGAGGCTGGCCACCAGGCCTTCGCCTCGAACACCGTGTGTACCCAGCGAATGCGACTCGTCGACGACCAGGACGCAACCGTGGTCATGGGCAACCTGTGCGATCTCGACCAGGGGGGCTACGCTGCCGTTGGTGCTGTACACGGCATCGACGACGATGACACCGGGGCCGTTCCGCATCACCTGGCGTTCGAGGTGAGTCATGTCGTTATGCAGGACGGATACGGCTCGCGCGCCCGCGCTGCGGATGCCTTCCCACAACGAGGCGTGGGCGAGCATGTCGACGTAGACGGGCACGCGCTCGCCCGCGATCGACTGGATCAGTCCCACGTTGGCGGCAAATCCCGACTGCGCGAGGATGCCGTCCTCGCTGCCGACAGCGCGTGCGAGTTCCGCTTCGACGCGATGCAGCGGATCGTCGGCATGTTGCTGGAACAGCGCGGACATCATCATGCCCAGGCCGCCGCTGGCCAGCGCTTCGCGTTGTGCTTCCACGATGGCCGGATGCCCGGCAATGGCCAGATAGTCGTTGCTCTGCAGCATCAGGTCGGCATCCGTCGGCTGCCGGCCGCGCAAAATGTGACGGCCGCCCCAGTCAATGGCAACCCGTTCGTTGTGAAATTTGTCGACCCTGCGTTGAACGAATGCCGGAAGCGTCGGGGCCGGGGCGATGCGGTGCAGGACGGAAACGTTTTCCATGACGATCTCTCTCTCTGGCAAAGGGGGATGGGCGATATCCACGACGCCGTCGACAAAAAACGGCGCACGCACGTCCACCTCGCCCAGGCAGACGCATGAAGATGAGAGAGGCGTCCTACGGGGTCCGCGAACGGACTCCGGCCTCGTGCCATTACCAAGAGAGACGTCGTGACATCCGCGCGTCGGAACGACCGCGCGACCACGCACGACAAAAGACGCCCGACGCACCGGATGATCCGGCACGAAAGCGTCCTTTTATTGAGAAATGAGCCCGATTAGATGAAGCGCGGCCTGCTGTCGGCCGAGAGGCTGAGGTCCTGCTCGCGCAGCCAGCTCCGGTACGACTTGATGTGTTGCAGCCGGAAGCGCTCCACGTCGTCGATAAGCGCGTAGTAGTACCACTGTTCGCCGGACACCGCGGTGGCGGGATACATGTGGGCTTCCGGATTCTCCACGCCCTTGTGGTAGAAGCCGTCGCGGGAGCGGAACCAGGGCAGGGCCTCGCCGCCGCGGAGGGCGTCGAGCACGGTCTGGGGGGCCCCGAGATCTGCCGCAATTTCATAGTGGGTACGCAGGTCCTCATCCGTCTGGACGAGGAGGAAACGGCCGATACCCCAGGCGTCGATCAGCAGAAGCCCCGTGGGATTGCAGTGCACGTAGCACTCCACCGGCTGGAACGTGGCCGTGACGCTCTGCAGGACTTCGCGAAACGCCGGGTCGCGCAGGAAGCGGAAATTGCCCAATGCCAGGGTTTCGGCGACGAAGGCGCTGGCCCGCTCGAAGTAACGACGCTGCAGCTCGGTGATGGCCGTCTGCAGCTTTTCGATGGCCAGCGGGTCGTTCTTGCGGATGAAGCGGTCGATGACGCCCGAGTTGAAGGCATCGATGGCCGTGGCGTCGTCCGCGCGGCCCGTCAGCAGGATCTTGCCTATATGCGGATTCGGCAAGCGCTTGCAAAAGGTGATGCCGTCCATCTCGGGCATGGCCTGGTCGACCACCACCACGGAAATCTCGGCGAAGCGCTCCGGGTCGTAGACCACCCGATGGATCGAGTCGATATCGAGCGCCACGAGTTCCTGCGTTTCGGAGGGGCGGTCCTTCCAGCGGTACAGCCAGCCGCCGCCAGGGACCGGGCGACTGCCGTTATTCCCCAGGGTGGCCAACGCGCTACGCGGCGAACTGAAGGTACGCACGCGGACCATCGGGTCGAGCAGGAGCGGCACGACGTCGAGATACTCCTCGTGGTCGTCCACGAGGAACGTCGTCGTTGGAAAGTGGAAGGGCTGGATATCGCCCTGCGAGTTCAACGTCATCACTGCCGGTCCCCGGTCTCCGCATGCGGAAAGGTTAGGGTGAATTCAGTAAATTCACCCAGATTCGTTCGGCAGACGATGCCACCTCCCATATGCTCCATCGCCGCGCGGCAAAAAGCGAGACCTATTCCTAGCCCGGTGATCGATCCGGTGCCCGGGCTGTCGCTGGAATAGGAGTAGAAGCGGTTGAAAATGCGGGGAACGACGTCCGGCGGGATGCCTGGACCGGTGTCGTAGACACGGATGCGGCTGGCCCGATCCCCCGGCTCGATGAATACACCGATATCGCCCTTGCCGGCCCGATCGGTATGAAAAAGTGCATTGCGCAGCAAATTGAACAGAACGTGCACGACCAGGCTCTCCTCGCCGAGGAGGCGGAAATCGCCGGTCGGCGACAGGGTGATCCGTTCGCGCTCGGCGCGGGATCCGTACGGAAAGCGCCGCAGCGCCTGTTCCACGCACTCGCGGGCGGTGAGGGGGATCAGCGGTACCTCACCGATCGGCCGGGCCGAGAGGAGCAGCATGTCGATGATGGTGTTGGCGTAGGTGACCTCGCGTTCCATGACGCCGATGCTGCGCTCCAGCGCGTGCAGGTTCTGCGCGCGTAGTTCCGGCACGGGCAGTCCTCCACCTTCGGCAAGGCGATGGCTGCGGATCAGATCGGGCATGAAACGGGCGACGGCACGGGCCGCGATGCGTAGCGACCCGAGCGGCGTGCGCAATTCGTGGGCGATATTGTTCGAGGCGGCGGTCAGCGCTTCGATGCGCGATTGCTCGGCCATCGTCGATGACACCGTGCACGTGGCACCGCCGACCATGCCGAACAGCAGCAGGGGCAGGTACTCGAGCATCGTCTGTGTATGCAGGTGCGCCTCGGGCGAGAGCACGAAAACCATGCCGGCCAGCAGGCTGCCGATGCTGAAAACCAGGAGAAAGCTGACGATGTCGAAGAGCATCATCAGCAGCATCACGCAGGCCAGGTGGGTCATCAGCCAGGCCGGCGTGGCGTTGCGCAGGGTCATGTAACCGACGAAGAAGGGCATCGCCACCGTCATGGCGAAGTACCAGTACGTTGGCAGGTGCGTGCGCAAACGGCGCGGCCACCAGGGCAGGAGGGCCAGCGGGATGAAGGTCGCGCTGCAGACCAGCCGCATCGGCAGGTTTTCGTAGGGCTGCGGAAACAGGTAGGCCCACACCGGATAATAGACGGCGAGGCAGAAGCTGCCGACCACGCCGATCGCGACCATCTTCGGCTGCGAGTAACGGGTGCGCAGGAACATCGTGGTTTCGAAGCGCGCCATGGCCCGCGCAAGCAGCCACCACTGCATGCGCAGGAAGCCGGTCGGTCTTTCGGGTGCGGATCCGGTCATCTCAGCGGAATCGCTGGTGACAGGACTGGCAGGCATCGCCAACCGGTTTCAAGGCGACGGCGAGTGCCTCGCAGGTGCCCGGCGTGGCGGCGACGGCCCGGTCGAGCGCCTTCAGCAGCCCGTCGTCGGCCTGGGCGAACGCCGGCTCCATGTCCGGGAAGGCCTCGCGAATGTCGCCAGCGGTCTCGCGCAGGCGGGCCAGATGGCTGGCGCTGCCCTTGGCATCGCACTGCTTCGCCCGCACGTTGGCCTGCAGTACGCCCATGTGGTGTTGCATCACGGCCATGACGCCATCATGGAACGGCGTGCCCTGGCGAAGTGCCGACAGAGCGGACGTGGCGCCCATGGCGCCTACGGCCAGCCCCAGGATGACGAGAAGCAACGCGCGCATCGGTGATCCATGGCTTTCCGGACTGTCAGCATAGCGGACGGTCCCATTCTTTCAATATGAGACAATGAGCGTCATACCCCACACCGAGATCCCCGTGAGTACGGCCCAGGCCGAACGTTTCGCCGGCATCGAGCGGCTCTATGGCCGCGGCACCCTGGATCGCCTCGCTCACGCGCACGTGTGCGTCATCGGCGTGGGTGGCGTTGGCTCGTGGGCCGCCGAAGCGCTGGCGCGCAGCGGCATCGGCAGGCTCACCCTGATCGATGGCGACGATGTCTGCCTGTCCAATACCAACCGGCAGATGCATGCCCTGGATGGCCAGTACGGCAAGCCCAAGGTCGGTGTCGTTGCCGAGCGGGCACATGCGATCAGCCCGACCCTGCGGCTCGAGGCGATGGAGCGTTTCCTGACACCGTCCTCCCTGGACGAGCTGCTCGACCGCAACTACGACGTGGTGATCGACGCCTGCGATGCGCTCAAGGTCAAGCTGGAAACCGTGGTCTGGTGTCGTCGCCGCAAGGTGCCCCTGGTCACCGTGGGCGCCGCGGGTGGTCGCACCGATCCGACCTTGATCCGCGTCCGCGATCTGTCGCGTACCGAACACGACGCCATGCTCAGCATGATCCGGAAGAAGCTTCGTCAGGAGCATGGCTTCCCGCGTAACCCCGATCGTTTCTTCGGCGTCTCGGCGGTGTATTCGATGCAGAACGTGCAGTACCCGCAGGCCGACGGGAGTGTGTGCGGCGTACGGCCACCGGGCAGCGATGCCTTGAAGCTCGACTGCGGTGGCGGCCTCGGCGCAGCCACGCATGTCACGGGTGCGTTCGCTTTCGCTGCGGTCGGTAAGGCCCTCGAAAAGCTGACGGCCACGAAGGCCTAGTCTCAGCGAACCTCGGCGACGATACGCAAGGCGGTTTCCAGTCGGTCGAGGTCTTCTTCCGCACCGAGGCATAGCCGCAGGCCTTCGGCGTGCTCGCCATCGGCCGCGAGTGGTGTCGATGGCGTGAGGCGCACCCCGCGTGCCATGGCTCTGGCCTCCAGACCTTCCGCGCCGTCGCCCGGCAGCCAGACATGCAGGCCGTTCGCGGTCACCAGATCGCCGCCGAGGAGGTGACGGGCGAGATGGTTGCGTTCGACCATGCGCTCGGCGAGATTTGCCAGCAACGCGTCCGCGAGGCCATCGGCCATCCATCCGGCCACGATGGCGGGGAACAGGGCGGGCAAGCCGTCGCTGGTGAGTCGTATCGTCGAGGCCGCGCGCTGCCGGCTCGCGTCGTCGGGAAGGAGCAACCAGCCCACGCGCAGTCCTGGCCCCAGCACCTTGCCGATGCCGCCCGCGTGCAGGCAGCGGTCCGGGGCGAGTTCGGCGAGCGGGGGAAGCGCATCGCCGTGCTGCCATGCCAGCGGTGAGTAGACATCGCCTTCGATGATGGTCAGGTCGCGCGCCGTCGCCACCGCCGCGATCTGCCGACGACGAGCCAACGACATCGTCGACGTGGTCGGGTTCTGCAGCGTCGGCTGCACATACACACAACGGGCGCCGGTCGTCGCGGCCATGCGCTCCAGTTCGCCAGGCAACATGCCCTCGCCATCCATGCGCACGCCGGCGACGCGGATGCCGCGCGCTTCTGCGCTGGTACGAAAACCGTGGTAAGTCGACGATGCCACGAGAAGCGTGTCGCCGGGCGCGCAGGCCTCGTCCAGCGCCAGCGACAGCGCATGTCGTGCGCCGAGGGTCACGACCAGGCGGCGGGGGTCGACAACGACATGGCCACAGCGTCGCCGCATCCAGCCGGCGATCGCTTCGCGCGTGCCCAGGTTGCCTTCCATCGCCGGGTAGGCCAGCAGTTCGGGACCGACCGGGAAGGCGGCCAGGGCTTCGGCCAGCCGCGCCGCCACCGCCGCGCGCAGGGGGAGATTGACGGCCAGGTCGTAGTGGGCGTTCATCCCGCCATTGTAGGGTGCCAGCGGGTACGCTTACGTCATGTGGTGCGTCTATCTCATCGAATGCCGCAACGGCGCCTGGTACGCGGGGATCACCAACGATCTGCCCGCGCGCTATGCCGCTCACGTCGCCGGGAAAGGGGCGCGTTACACGCGAGCCAATCCACCCGTGCGCCTGCTCGGCTCGCGCGCCTTCGCCGACCGCTCGGCGGCATCGAAGGCCGAGTGGGCGGTCAAGCGTCTGCCAAAGCAGAGAAAGCTCGCCTGGCTCCAGGAGGCGGCAGACACGTCGGCCGCCGACACCGCGGGCGCCGATCGCGGCACAATGTAAGCGACCGCTCCGCAACGATGCAGGAAAACCCTTTGCAAACGCGCTTCCACACCAAGGTCACCCAGGATTGGCAGGACTGGATCCGCGAGGCCCTGGCTGCCGGCAACGCGCCCGCCGACCTGCTGCTGACCATGAAAGAGCACCAGTTCGATGACGGCGTGGCCCGCGAGGCGATCTCCACGGCCTTGTTCGGTACCGCGACCGCCCCGGCCGCGGCGCATGCCTCGGCGCTGACGCCGTTCCATGGACGCCTGGACGAGGGCCACGTGCTACACACGCCCGATCGGGATGTGCGCGTCCTGCTGCGTATCGCACGGCCGACGATCGCCGTGCTCGACGGCGTGCTCAGTGACGAGGAATGCGATGCGCTCAAGCACATGGCCCTCCCGCGGCTCGAGCGCTCGGCCGTCGTCGGTGTCGCGGACGGGGTGAATACCGTCATGGACATCCGTACCAGCGACGGCGCCTATTTCCAGCGCGCCGAAAGCGACTTGATCCGGCGTATCGATGCGCGCACCGCGGCGATCATGCGCTTGCCCGAAGACCATGGCGAAGGGCTGCAGGTGATGCGCTACGGTCAGGGCGGTGAATACCTGCCGCATTTTGACTATTTCCAGCCCGACGAAAAAGGCAGCCAGCCGCACCTGGCCACCGGCGGCCAGCGGATATCCACCCTGATCATGTACCTGCACGATGTCGATGCCGGTGGTGAGACGATCTTCCCCCGTATCGACTTCAGTTACGTGCCGCGCAAGGGGCAGGCGTTGTACTTCGAATACACCGCGGCCGACGGCTCGCTCGATCCCCTGTCCCTGCACGGCGGTGCACCGGTGATGCGAGGCGAGAAATGGATCGTGACCAAGTGGATGCGCGAGCGCGCTTTCGCAGGCTGATTTTTCTTCCCCGACCGTGACCTCTGGCCTATATCGGGCCAGGGTCGTACCCCGCAATCTCGCGGGATAACAGGGGAGAGGTGCCAATGCGCAATTGTGGGTGTGGGAGCCGCTTCAGCGGCGAAAAGCCAAGGCCCCAGCCATGTGGGAGCCGCTTCAGCGGCGAAAAGCCTACGGAGCAGAGACGCCGTCGCATGCCCACCGAAGCATTTCGCCTCGCCATCGCCGCGGTCCTCCTATGCACTACCGCCGCCGCCTCAGCCCAAGACCGCGCACCACCGTCGGCGTCTACATCGGCCGTTGCACCCGTGACGCCCGTTGCCCCGGCACCCGCGGCAACAGCCGCCGCCGTCCCGACCGAGATTCCCTTCGCCTCGCCGCATGCCGCCTTCGTCCGCACGCCCAGTGCGCCGACCGCGTGGGGTGGGCCTCGCACCGGGCATGAAGCGACACTGTCCGACCGTGTGGTGTCCTACCGCATCCAGGCGCGTCTGGACCCGGAGAAGCATACGGTCGATGGCCAGCAGCAACTGACCTGGCGCAACCGCAGCGACCGGCCGGTGAGCGCGGTCTTCCTCCATCTCTATCTCAACGCCTTCGAAGGCCAGGGCAGCACGTTCTTCACCGAGCGCAGCGTGCTCGCGGCACACGGTGACTCACGCGGCGTCGCCGAAGTGAAGAAGGGCGAGTGGGGTCACATCGACCTGGGCAGCGTCGATCAGGACGGTGCACCGCTGAAGTGGCGCTACGTGCATCCGGACGGCGGCCCCGCGACCGATCACACGGTCGTTCGCATCGATCTCGCGCAGACGGTGCCTGCGGGTGGCAGCGTCACGCTGGACATGAACTTCCACAGCCAGCTGCCGCGGGTGATCGAGCGCACGGGTTATGTCGGCACGTTTCATCTGGTCGGCCAGTGGTTCCCGAAGATCGGCGTACTCGAGCTGCCGGGCGAGCGTGGGGCGACCGAGCCACGCTGGAACGTGCACGAGTTCCACTTCAACAGCGAGTTCTACGCCGACTTCGGCGAGTACGACGTGCGTATGACGGTGCCCAAGGATTACGTCGTTGGCGCGGTGGGCGAGCAGCAGGGCGATCCCACGCCCGAGGGCAATGACCTGACCTGGCACTTCATCCAGGCCGACGTGCACGACTTCGCCTGGATGGCCGCTCCGGGCTACAAGACGCTCGATGGCGAGTACACCGGCCCCGGTAGCCCGCGGGTCAAGGTGCGCGTCATCTACCCGGCGGAGTACGCGGTGGATGCCAAACCCGTGCTCAAGGCTTCGATCGATTCGATCGCCTATTTCTCGCAGACGCTCGGCCCCTATCCGTACAAGACGCTCACCGCGGTCGTGCCGCCTTTCAATGCGAGTGAAGCCGGAGGCATGGAGTACCCGACGTTCTTCACCGCCGATAACTACAACCCGGTGGCGCCGAAAACCTTGAACGAGTACCTGCTGGACTTCGTGACCATCCACGAGTTCGGGCACGGCTATTTCTACGGGCTTCTCGCCTCGAACGAGTTCGAGGAGCCGATGCTCGACGAGGGGCTGAACGAGTACTGGGACGATCGGATGCTGCGCGAGCGCAATCAGATGGTGTACCTGACGCAGCCGGTGTGGAAGTTCTTCGGCGTCGAGGCACCGCTCGGACCGTTCATGCTCGAACGGATGGTCTCGATGCTCGCTCACCCGGCCGATCCGCTCGGTCAGAATGCCTGGGACCGCCTGTCGAGTTCGACGTATGGGACGGTGTATTCGCGTACCGCCACGGCCATGCACGATCTCGAGGAGCGCCTCGGCAAGCCGGTGATGGAGAAGGCCTTCCGCGACTACTACACCACCTGGCATTTCCGTCATCCGTCGATTGCCGACCTGCAGGCGAGCCTCGCCGAATCGTCGGGCAAGCCCGCCGTCGTTGCCCAGGTCTTCGAGCAATACGTCTATGGCACCGACACTGTCGACGATCGCATCAGCGAGATCGTCAGCGACGAAGTGCTGCCCCTCGCCGGCACGTCGATCAAGGACGGCAAGCGTGTCGAGCTGAGTAACGACGACAACGACGAGGCCGTCGAGAAGCAGCGTGACACCTGGGAAAAGGCGCACCCGGATGCGAAGCCGGGCACCGGCCCGTTCCCGTGGAAAACGACCGTCACGGTGCGTCGGGACGGTGCCCAGGTGGCGCAGACGCTGAAGGTGACCTTCGCCGACGACTCGGTGGAAACCGTACGTTGGGACGACGACCGGCGCTGGGCGCGGTTCGTCTTTACCAAGCCGGTGAAGGCCACCTCGGCCGAGCTCGATCCGGAGCATAAGGTTTATCTCGACGCGAACAAGCTCAACGACTCGCGCACCGTCAAGGCCAATCACGCCGCCTCGAACCGCTGGGGCTCGGATTTCGCTGCCTTGCTGCAGGGTATCTACACCGTGCTGGGGACCCTATGAACAGCCATTCCAAACGTTCGGCGCTTGCCGCTATCGGCAACGGCGCCCTTGCTGGCCTGCAGTGGCGCCTGCTGTTGTTGTGGGTACTGATCTCGCTGCTGCCGACGCTGGTCGTCGCGCTGCCGCTGTGGAGCACACTCGATGCCTTGCTGGGTCACTCCGTGCACGCCGAGGCCTGGGCGCAGCACTTCGACGGCTTGATGTTCGGTGACGTCTTCGTCGCTCTCGGACGTGACAACCCCTGGATGGGCATGGCCTTCGTCGCGGGCCTGATCCTGACCCTGGCGATATCGCCTTTTCTCACCGGCATGGCGGTGGCGGGCGGCCGCGCCGGACGTGCGCTGAGCTTCGGCGGCCTGTTGCAGGGTGGGGCGACCGAATACGGACGGATGCTGCGGGTGCTGTTGCTGGCGTTGATTCCCTATGCGCTGTTCGCCCTGGTGGCGAAAGCGGCATCGTCCTTTGCGGATGGCAAGACGGACGCGGCGCTGCTACCCGCCACGGCCGACATGTATGCCTATGGTGCGCTCGCCGTCGCCCTGCTGGTTTTCGCGATTGCGCAGGCGGTCGTTGAATCCGCACGCGCCCAGTTCGTCGCCGACATCGGGCTGCGCTCGGCGTTCCGTGCACTGGGGCGTGGCTTCATGCAGTTCGTGCGCCGTCCGTTCGCCAGCTTGCTGGTGTACCTGGTAATTACCCTCGTCGGCACGGTGCTGGCGGTCTTGATCGCCGCGTGGCGGGGTCACACGGTGGCGGCAGGAAGTGGTCTGTTCGTCGCCTTCCTGATCGTGCAGTTGGGCGTGATCGCGATCGCGTGGATGCGCACCGCACGCCTGTTGGCCATGGCGGGCATCGCCGCGGTCAGTCCGGCGCATCGTCGCCGTCGTACGGATTTCGCGCCGGCGCTTTGATGCCCGGCGTCTGCGCCGTGCGAGCGATCAGCTCGCGCGGCGGACTTCGCGGTGCGGCGGGTAGTAGGCGAACAGATGCGTCGCACCGCCGAGGAAATCGATGTTGTCGATGTGCTCGCCACCCAGGCGTTCGGCGACGTGGTCGGAAGCTTCGTTGCCGATGCGCACGAGGCTGATGACGCGTTGCGCGTGCATCTCGTTCCAGGCGAAAGCGAGGATGGCCTCTCCCGCTTCCGTGGCATAACCGTGATGGCGGTGCTCCGGCTTCAGCATCCAGCCGAGCTCGAGGTCGGGCCAGCCTTCCGGTTTCATCAGGCCGGCACGGCCGATGAACTCACCGGTCTGTTTCAGTTCGATCGCCCACATGCCACAGCCACGGAGGGCCCAGTGGCCGAGCAACATGGCCATCGAGCGCCAGGCGTTCATGCGGTCAAGAGGCTGGCCGTCACCGATCCAGCGCGTGCTTTCGGCGTCCGCGAGCATTTTCGCGTAGTCGTCGAAGTGGCGTTCGGTGAGGGCGGTCAGCCGCAGGCGCGGCGTTTCCAGAACAGGGATATCGGACATTGCCATCGAAGTGACCAAGGAATCAGCCGAGCAGGGCGGCGAGGGCGCGTGTACTTAGCGCGAGGCTGTCCTGCCAGGACAAGCCGGTTATTTTCTCACCAGTTGCCGCGTCGTTAAAGCTCTCGTTCTCATTTGGCGGAAGGAGATGGCGATAATCGACCGTAATTTCAGTGCCTTGCGGAAGGTTCTTCGAGGCAAAAATAAATCCCAGATGCCAGATTCCGGTCGGCTCGAAGCTGTGATTGACGTAGCACTCGTCCGGCCAGTCGGGTGAAACGGTGTAGCGGTCCTCGAACCAGCGGGCCGCGGCGAACTGATTGGCGGCCAGGGCGGGCGTGGCGAGGATCTCGGCCCAGGTATGCGTACGGTCGATGGCATCGGGCGCGGTCACGATGCGTCCGGCGTCGACGGCTTCGTCGACGAACAAGCCCTTGCCGGCGCCGGGAATCCCGGAAGCGGCGATGCGGTAACGCGGCAGGATCATCGGATCATCAGGCCCCTGTTCCCGCCGGCAGGGCGAAAAAAGCGCCGCCGGCACGGGGCGCGAGTGTAGCGCGTTCGGCCGGCGACGGAAGGGGGTGGAGGCTCAGTCGTCGGCGTTTGCGTTCGCGGCCTTGGCCGGGCGAGCGGGCCGGCTCTTTTTCGCCGGCTTGGCGCCGTCGACGAGGATGGATTCGCGATTCCGGTCGACCAGCGACTGGCCGATGCCCTTGACCGAGGTGAGCTGGTCGGCGCTGTCGAAGTCGCCGTTGGCCTCGCGCCAGGCAATGATGGCCTGGGCCTTGGCGAGGCCGACGCCATCGAGGGACTGGGCGAGGGCGTTGGCATCGGCCGTGTTGATGTTGACGGGCGTGCCGGCCATGGCTGGCAGGGCGACGAGCAGGGCGGTGAGGGCGAGAATGAGACGTTTCATGAAGGCTCCAGGTGGGGTGCGCCGGATCGCGCCGAAGCACTCTGACTGGCCTTCCGGCGCGGGCGAACCGGTGATACGCCGCAGTCGATGTCCGCCCCGGGCGCGGCGCTGGCCCCCCGGGGGCCCACCCGGTGTCAGCGAAGCACGCTCATGAGCCGCTGTTACAATCGCTCTTTGACCCCACGAGTCCTCCCCGCCATGGATACCTCACGCATTTCTTCCTTCGTCAGCGGCCTCTGGGACGCGGAAATCGTCCCGCAGCTGGTCGAGTACATCCGCATCCCCAACAAGTCGCCGATGTTCGACACGAAATGGCGCGAGCACGGCTACATGGATCAGGCCGTCGCCCTCATGGAGAACTGGGCACGCTCCAAGCTGCCTTCCCTCGAAGGTGCTTCGCTCGAGGTGGTGCGCCTGGAAGGCCGCACGCCACTGATCTACATCGACGTGCCGGCGCAGGGCGCACAGGGCGCGGGCACGGATGAAACCGTCGTGCTCTACGGCCATCTGGACAAGCAGCCGGAGATGACGGGCTGGGCGGAGGACCTCGGTCCGTGGACGCCGGTGATCAAGGGCGACAAGCTTTACGGTCGCGGCGGCGCGGACGACGGCTATGCCATCTTCGGCTCACTTGCGGCCTTGCTGGCGCTCCGTGACCAGGGCGTGCCGCATGCGCGTTGCGTGATCATGATCGAGGCCTGCGAAGAATCGGGCAGCTACGACCTGCCGTATTACGTCGATCACCTCGCCGAGCGCATCGGCAACCCGGCCCTGGTGGTCTGTCTGGACTCCGGCTGCGGCAACTACGACCAGCTGTGGCTGACCACCTCCCTGCGTGGCATGACCGGCGGCAACCTGACTGTCCAGGTGCTCGAAGAGGGCGTGCATTCGGGTGACGCGTCCGGTGTGGTGCCATCCAGCTTCCGCATCCTGCGCGACCTGCTGAGCCGCCTGGAGAACCCGCAGACGGGTGCCATCGTGCCGCCTGAGTTGTACGTCGACATCCCGGCGCAGCGCGTCGATCAGGCGCGCCGTTCCGCCGAAGTGCTGGGTAACGACATTTACGACAAGTTCCCGTTTGTCGACGGCATGAAGCCGGTGACCGACGATCTTGCGGAGCTCGTGCTCAACCGCACCTGGCGTCCGCAGCTGGCCGTGACCGGCGTGGGCGGCATGCCTGCGCTGGACAGCGCGGGCAACGTGCTGCGCCCGAAGACCGCGGTGAAGCTCAGCCTGCGCGTACCGCCGACGCTGTCCGGCGCCGACGCCGGCAAATTTCTCAAGCAGTTGCTCGAGAAGGATCCGCCGTATGGCGCCAAGGTCACCTTCGATCTCGAGAAGGACGGCAGCGGCTGGAATGCACCGGCGCTTTCGCCTTGGCTCGAGGAAGCGGTGGCGAAAGCTTCAGAGCATTACTTCGGCGCACCTGCCGCGTACATGGGCGAGGGCGGCAGCATCCCCTTCATGGGCATGCTCGGCGAGAAATTCCCCCAGGCGCAGTTCCTCATCACCGGTGTCCTTGGTCCGCACTCCAACGCCCATGGTCCTAACGAGTTCCTGCATATCCCCACGGGCAAGCGCGTAAGCATGGTGGTCGCCGACGTGGTCGCCCGCCACTTCCAGGCAGCCGTGAAGGCATGACCATCGATCCCGGCACGCTTGGCGGTCGTCTGGCGGCCGTCCGCGCGGCGATCGGGGGTGCCTGCGTGCTGGCGGGACGCGATCCGGCGGAGGTCACCCTGCTGCCGGTGAGCAAGACGTTCGATGCCCAGGTGGTCCGCGAGGCGGTCGGCCTGGGTCTGCGCCGCTTCGGCGAGAACAAGGTGCAGGAGATCCAGGCCAAGTCCGCCGCCCTGGCCGACGAGGCGCTCGCGTGGGTGGTCATCGGTCACCTGCAGACGAACAAGGCCAAGGCGGTGGCGGCTATCGCGAGCGAGGTCCAGTCCCTCGATCGGCTCGACCTTGCCGTCGCCCTGGATAAAGCCCTGCAGACCCAGGGCAGGGGCATCGACGTGCTGATCCAGCTGAAGACGTCGCGCGAAGAGACCAAGTTTGGCCTCGACCCCGACGCCTTGCCGGCTTTCCTCGGGCAGATGAGCGCCTTTTCATCGCTGCGGGTGCGCGGGCTCATGACCCTGGCCGAGGCTTCCGACGACGAGGCAGTCGTGCGGGGCTGTTTTCGGACCCTGTATCAGTGGCGTAACAGGTGCCGGGAGGCCGGATTTCCGCTCGAACGATTGTCGATGGGCATGAGTGGCGATTTCGCCCTGGCGATTAGTGAGGGCAGTACCGAAGTGCGAATCGGCAGTGCCATCTTCGGGACAAGGACCTACAAGCCTTAGCGGTGTCCACCAAGGGCTATGACGGGTTCGGCTGTCGTGACGACTCCCGAGCCTGGTCACAAATGTGAAAGCAACTCCTTATATCCATTCAGAATTCCGTCTCGCAGCCCGCAGTTTCCTGCGACTTCTCTGAATATTTCCTAGGAATGGCATTTTTTAACTTTATGCCAACAACTATCAGGATGGGGTTTGCTAACTTCACTGCTCGTTCACGGTCGTCCCACACGTTGGCGGCTTAACTTTCCGATGAAAAGGCCTTCTCGCTCATGCTTTTAAAGCGACTGACCGCTCTCGCGTTAGCCAGTATCGCTGCCGTAACACCTGCCTTTGCCGATTCCGTCACGCCTTCGCAAGGTCTCGACCAGTCCGCTTCGCTGTTGTTGACTGACCTGCCGGTGTTCGCCCCGGCCGCGGCGCTCGCCCAGTCCACGGTTCCCGACTTTGCCTCCCTGACCGCGCCCAAGGCGCCGGCTCCGGCGGCTGCCCAGATCGCTTCCGCCGCCGGCGACGCCGACACCGATAACCAGGCCGACGACGATGACGACAGCCTCGTCGCCGCCGCCACCGCCAAGCTCGCCGGTCACGTCGACGGTCATGCCCGCGAGTCGCTCCTGGCCTTCGCCATGAAGCTCCGCGATATCCGTTACCACCGTGGTGGCCGTGCACCGTCCACCGGCTTCGATTGCAGCGGCTTTGTCCGCTACGTGTTCATGCACAGCATCGGCCTCGACCTCCCGACCAACTCCGCCAGCCAGTTCCTTGCCGGCCTGAAGGTCAAGCGCAACGAGATGAAGACGGGTGACCTGGTGTTCTTCCGCACTCGCGGCAGGGCCATCTCGCACGTCGGCATCTATATCGACAACGGTCAATTCATCCACTCCCCGTCGGCAGGCAAGACGGTGCGCGTGGATAGCCTCAACGAGGCCTACTGGGCCCAGCACTTCGTCGGCGCCAAGCGTCCCGAAGGCATCGCAAAGATCTGACGGAAGCCCTTCAACGACTATTTCCGAAACGGCGTGCTCCGGCATGCCGTTTTTTTTGTGTGCGATATCCTATGCCGATGTCTCGCCAGCCTCCCCGCGCGTCCGGTCCCCGGCTACGCCGTCCCTCGACACCCGTCTTCGGTCTCGCCCGCGTGCTTTCCAAGCGCGGCATCTGCTCGCGTAGCCAGGGTGAAAAGCTGGCCCGCGAGGGCAGGGTCCGTGTGGATGGCAAGATCGTTCGCGACCCGGAGTTCCCGATCGCCGGACATGAGCGCATCGAACTCGACGGTGCCGGCACGACGTCGGCAGCACCCGTCTATATCGCCATGAACAAGCCGCGTGGCGTGGTCGTCACGGCATCGGACGAGCAGGGGCGCGATACGGTTTACTCGTTGCTCGAGGGCGCGGCACTACCCTGGCTGGGGCCGGTTGGCCGGCTCGACAAAGCGAGCGAAGGCCTGCTGTTGCTGAGCAACGACACGGTATGGGCCGCGGGCATTACCGAGCCTGCCACGCACGTGGCCAAGACCTATCATGTGCAGGTCGACGGCCGACCCGATGAGGGAACGGTTGCCGCCATGCTCGAGGGCGTTGTCGATGAGGGAGAGGCCTTGCGCGCGACGGCGGTCTCGCTGCTACGTCAGGGTGAGCGCAACGCCTGGCTGGAGGTGACGCTCGACGAAGGACGCAACCGGCATATCCGCCGTCTGCTGGCCGCGCTCGGCTTCGAGGTTCGACGTCTGCTTCGTACGGCGATCGGCGATCTGGTGCTGGGCGAGCTGGCGAAGGGGCAGTGGCGGCACCTGACGGAAGCCGAGGTCGCGTCGCTACGGCGGCGGTAAGGTTTGCACCCCATCGCCGCCGACGCGGCTCCACCGCTTATGCCTTCAACACGCCCAACGCCTTGCCCACCTTGGTAAACGCGGCAATCGCCTTGTCGATATGCTCGCGCGTGTGTGCGGCGCTCATCTGCGTGCGGATGCGGGCCTTGCCCTGCGGCACGACCGGGAAGAAGAAGCCGGTCACATAGATGCCTTCCTCGAGCAGGGCGGTGGCCATGGCCTGGGCCTGCTTGGCGTCGTAGATCATCACCGGGACGATGGGATGCTGGCCCGGGCGGATGTCGAAGCCGGCCTCGGTCATCTTCTCGCGGAAGTAGCGGGTGTTCTCTTTCACCTTGTCACGCAGGTCGCCGGCGGCATCCAGCATGTCGAACACTTTGCTGCCAGCCGCGACGACGTGCGGCGGAAGCGAGTTCGAGAAAAGGTAAGGGCGCGAGCGCTGGCGCAGCAGCTCGATCACTTCGCGACGGCCGGTGGTGAAGCCGCCGAGGGCGCCGCCAAGGGCCTTGCCGAGGGTGCCGGTGATGATGTCGATCTTGTCGAGCACGCCGTGGACTTCGGCGGAGCCGCGGCCGGTATCGCCGAGGAAGCCGGTGCAATGGCATTCGTCGATGTGGACGAGCGCGTTGTACTTCTTCGCCAGGGCCGTGATCTCGGCAAGCGGCGCGACGAAGCCATCCATCGAGAAGGCGCCATCGGTGGTGATCAGCTTGGTGCGCGCGCCGGCGGCATCGGCCGCCTGTAGCTGGGCTTCCAGATCGGCCATGTCGCAGTTGGCGTAACGGAAGCGCTTGGCCTTGCACAGGCGGATGCCGTCGATGATCGAGGCGTGGTTGAGCGCATCGGAAATGACCGCGTCCTCTTCGCCGAGCAAGGGCTCGAACAGCCCGCCGTTCGCATCGAAGCAGGCGGCATAGAGAATGGTGTCTTCCTTGCCGAAGAAGCTGGCGATCTTCGCTTCCAGTTCCTTGTGCAGATCCTGCGTGCCGCAGATGAAGCGCACGCTGGCCATGCCGAAGCCGTGGGTGTCCAGGGCGTCCTTGGCCGCCTGGATTACCTCGGGATGATCCGCCAGGCCCAGGTAGTTGTTCGCGCAGAAGTTGAGCACCTTGCGGCCGCCTTCGAGCTGGATCTCGGCGGACTGCGGCGAAACGATGATGCGCTCGTTCTTGAACAGACCCTGTTCGCGGATGGAGTCGAGTTCGTTGGCGAAGCGCGTCTGGCCCGGATAGGTCATGGTGGAAAGTCCGGTGGGAGGAATTCTCAATTGTGAGGCCTCCCGCCCCTTGAGAAAACCCGCCATTCCAGCGGCTGTGTCAGTGAAGGCCGAAATCCACGCGGGTGGTCTTTCCGGCGTCGTCGATCCCTTTCGGGTCGAGCTTCGGCGCCTGAACGAACAGTCGTTTGTCGTCGACCTTCCCCTGCAGCCATTGGCGGACCGCGTTGGCGCGCCGTTCGGCCAGGTGCCGCAAGGCATCCGCGTCGACGGGCATGTTCGTCTCCATCAACGTGCGCATTTCTTCCGGCGGCTGCGATTTGGTCAGGCCGATCACATTCTTCGGCTTGGGGAAGTCGGCGTGACGATAAGCGCGCTCGAGGTACTTGTCCTGCTCGTCGGCGGTCGGCGCCGTCGCGTCGTCGCCCTTGGCGCTCACCTGCTCTTTGTGAATGAGATCTTCGACCATTACCTTGCGCAGGCCCGACTCATCCTTGGCCGGATCGATGCGCCCGATAATGTCGAGACTGACCGACGGCTTGTCACCGAGTACCTTGACGATCTGGCCGAGCTTGTCCTGGGCTGCCGCGTCGAGCACGTCCGAGCCGGGGGCGAACTCGACGTAACCGAGGTCCTCGCGGCCACCTCCGATGGAGGCCAGAAGACGGAACGGCGAGGTCACCGCCTTGACGATGAGGTTGCCGATGGCGCGCCATACCAGTCCGCCGACGCTGAAGTGCGGGTCGTCGAGCGAGCCGGATACGGGCACATGGACGTCGATCCGTCCCTGGCTGTCCCTGAGTAGTGCCACGGCCAGCTTGACCGGGAGGTGACTGATGCCGGGGCCCTCGATGCGGTCGCCGAAAGTCAGCTGGTCGATGAAGATGTGGTTGTCCGCGCTCAACTTGCGCTGGTCGAGCGTGTAATGCACATCGACGTTGAGCCGCCCGCTGCTGATCGGGTAGCCGGCGTATTTGCCGGAATAAGGCGAGAGGTTGGTGAGCTGGATGCCCTCGGCCTTGGCCGTGATGTCGAGGAAGGCGACCGGTGCGAGTGGGTTGATCGTGCCCTCGATGTCCACTGGCGCGTTGCTGTCCAACTGGCCCTGCAGGGTCAGCTCGGCGGGCGGTGCATTTCCTGCCGTTCCGAACGCGCCGATCTTGCCGGTGAGTTGGGTGACGTCGGCGGTGTAGTTCGGCTTGATGAAGTTGTCCGTGTAATTCAGCTGGCCACGGCTCAGGGTGATCTGTCCGATGCGTATGTCGGCGTCGGGCCCACTGGCGGCGGGCACGGCGGCCGGTGCGACGGCCGGTGCCGGATTGGCCTGGGCCTGGGTGACGGACACGGCGCCCGGCGCTTCCGGGCTGGCGATCACATCCTGCAGGTTGAGACGTCCCGTCGCATTGATGATGACGCGGGCGTAGAAATCGTCGAGCGCCAGGCCGCCGATCGCCACGCGTGGTACACCCTGGCCGAGGTCGACCACCATGTTGCTGGCGCTGAGTGAGGTCCAGCGAAGGAAGTCGTCGTTGGTCACCTTATCCAGCACGCGGACACGACCCAGCGTCGCGCGTCCGCGATAGCCGATGCGCGCCGTGTCCTTCTGCGCGGCGTAGCGCACCTGGCCGTCGAGACTGAGCAGGCCGCTGCCCACGCGTACGTTGAGGGGCACGGTCACCAGGTTCTGCAGCGGGGCCACATCGATGCGAGTGGTCTGGATCGTCAGGTCCGCATCGAGCGGATCGGGACGGACCGTGCCGGTGACGGCGAAGGCTCCGTCGCCGAGCGAACCCTTGAGGTCGAGTTTTAGCGGCTGGTGCAGGTTGTCGGATAGACCGTCGATGCCGAACGCGGTCGCGTTCATCGTCACGGTGTTGCGCTTGCCCGGCGCTTTCGCGTCGCGCAAGGTGAGCTTGCCATCGTTGAGTCCGAGGTGGGCGACGCTCCAGTGCCAGTCCGAGCCGGCGGGGTGCGCGGCCGATGCCGAGGGCGGCATCACGCTCGCCAGGTCGACATTGCCGTTTGCCAGTCGCTGCAAGTCGAGGCCAAGGCCGCCCAGGAGCACCTCGTCCACGCGGGCTTCGCGGCTGGCGAGATCGATCAGGGCAATTCCCGCCGACAGCGATGTCCAGGTGACTGGCGATGCGCGGCCACCACGCGGCACCAGCGTGAAGCCATCGAGGCGTGCCTTGGTGTTCGTGAGGCGAAGCGTTGTGCTCTCGCTCCAGCCGAGTGCCAGCGTACCTTCCGCGTCGATCTTGCCGCCGGTGATGTCGGCATTGAGAAGAGGCGGCACCAACGGCATCAAGGCCGGCAGGGAAACCTCCTTGAGGGCGAGCTTGCCGGTGTAGTGGCCGGCGGGGAGATCGACGCTGCCCTGGGTGGACACCGAGCCACCCGCCATCCGTGCCGATACGTCCAGCGTGGCCGCTCGTGCCTTCACCGTGCTAAGTCCACGCAGGGTGCCCTGCAGGTGCTCGAGATCGAGATGCGCCGGCGACGACGCGGCGAGGTCGGCATACGCGATATGCGAATCCTTCAACGTGAGGCTGTCGATGCGCACGTCCAACGGCGCGGCCTTCGCATCGGCAGGAGGCGCGTTCGCCGTTGGTCCCGTTGCCGTCAATGCATCGAAATTGCTCTTTCCACCCGGGAGAACGGCATAGCGAACGGACGCGCGTTCGAGCGTCACCGCGCCAAGGCGATACCGGGAGGTGAGTGGCTCGAGCACGGTCAGCTCGGCATCGCCATGGCCCAGGTCGAGCAGGGCCGAACCATCCTTGCCGGTGACTTTGAGGTCGTCGAGCGCCAGCCGGCCGTTGAGACGGATGCTGGGGTGCGCTTCGGCCATGACGAAATGCAGGGCCAGTACGCCGGTCAGCTTGCCGCTGGGCACGGCGACGGGCAGCGGGGTGGGCGCGAAGCCGACGTAGCGGGCAAGGTCCAGGCGATCGAAGCGGAAGGTGATCGAGGATTCGCGGCTGCTGGCGAAAGGCTTCGTCTGTCCCTGGGCTTTCAGTGGACTGCCGTCGACGTTCATCGCCAGGAGTGGCTGCACGAAGATATCGGTGTCGCTGGGCAGGCTGGCGATGAAAGGAATGCCGAGTTCGAGGTGATCGACGCGGTGCGTCGCGTCGAGCACGCGATCGTCGAAATCGATCTGGCCACCGTGCAGCGCAATATTGGACACGGCGAAGCGAGCCGGACCCGTGTCTGGCGCCGCCGGCTTGCTCGCCAGGCGTTCGAGGATGTCGGTGAAGTTGAAGCGCTGCGGCGCCGTCCGCCGGATGCGCACGCGCGGGCTGTCGATGCGTAGTTCGTCGAGGATCGGCGCCGCGCGGAACAGCGACGCCCACGACGCGTTGGCGGTCAGGCGGTCGACGTCGACAAAGGCGGCATGACCATCCGGCTCGCCGATGTGCAGGTGTTCGACGACCAGCTTCAGGGTAAACGGGTTGAGGCTGACATCGCCTACGGTGACCGGACGGCCGAGTGCCGTGCTGGCGCGCGAGGCGATTTGCGAGCGAATGATCGACGGCGCCGCCAGGAAGCCCAGCAGGCCGAACACGACGATGGCGATGAGGAAGCCGAGTCCGATACGCCGCCCGCGGCGAGACCGATAGACGGCCAGGGCCTGATCGCGACCCTTGTCCCAGCGGATGTTCCGCCACGCCTTGCGAGTGTCCATACTTCCGCCCCTTTAACGCGTTGCCCCCGACGCGAAGTGTACTCGTCGGAGGCACGCGTGGGCGGGGGTCATCGACCCTGTTGACTCAGGTCCAGGAGCAGACGACCTTGCCGCACTGACCTGCGTCCATCAGGTCGAAGCCCTTCTGGAAGTCGTCGATGGCAATCTGATGCGTGAGCACCTTCTGCAACGGAAAGCCGGTCAGCACCATCTGGGTCATCTTGTACCAGGTCTCGTACATGCGACGGCCATAGATGCCCTGCAACGTGAGGCCCTTGAAGATGACCTTGTCCCAGTCGATGCCGGCACCACGCGGCATGATGCCGAGCATGGCGATCTTGCCGCCGTGGTACATGCAGTCGAGCATGTCGCCAAAGGCGCGCGGGTTGCCGCTCATTTCCAGGCCGACGTCGAAGCCTTCGATGTGCAGATCCTTGACCACATCCTTGAGCGACTGGTTCGCCACGTTGACCACGCGCGTGGCACCCATGTCGGCGGCCAGCTTCAGGCGATAGTCGTTGACGTCGGTTACCACGACGTTGCGTGCGCCGATGTGCTTGGCGATACCCGCGGCGATGATACCGATCGGGCCCGCGCCGGTGATCAGCACGTCTTCACCGATGAGGTCGAATTCCAGCGCGCAATGCGCGGCATTGCCGTACGGGTCGAAGAAGGCGGCCAGCTCGGACGGGATCTGGTCCGGGATCGGCCAGAGGTTCGAGGCGGGCATCGTCATGTATTCGGCGAAGGCACCGTTACGGTTCACGCCGATGCCGACGGTGTTCGGGCACAGGTGCTGGCGACCGGCGCGGCAATTACGGCAATGACCGCAGACGATATGGCCTTCCGCCGAGACGCGGTCGCCGATCTTGTAGCCGGTGACCCCGGGGCCCATGTCGACGACGCGACCGACGAACTCGTGGCCGATGGTCAGGCCGGGCGTGATCGTGCGCTGGGACCACTCGTCCCACTTGTAGATGTGCAGGTCGGTACCGCAAATGGCGGTTTTCTCGACCTTGATCAGGACTTCGTTCGGGCCGACTTGCGGTACCGGCACTTCTTCCATCCAGATGCCCTGTTCGGGCTTGCGCTTGACCAGCGCCCTCATCGTCTGCTGCATGGTTATCCAGGATTGTCGTGGGGACGGCCCGCGGTGCGGACCCAAACCGGCATTATAGTCCCGCAAGGGTCGCCAGGCTTGTGCGGCGCGGCATTGCCAGCTCCGGACCGGAGCCTCTATGGTCGGGCGTACCGCACGGCCGACAGGGGCAACGATCAACATGCGAATCCGTACGATGATGCTGGGAGCAGCCATGGCGCTGGCGCTGGACGCGAAGGCAGACGAGGGCATGTGGCTGCCGTCGCAGCTGCCCGGAATTGCGAAGAATCTCAAAGACGCGGGCTTTCGCGGCGACCCGAAGGATCTTGCCGACCTCACCCGGGCACCCCTGAACGCCGTGGTCCGCATCGGTGGCGGGACCGGCTCCTTCGTTTCGGCCGATGGCCTGGTGGTGACCAACCACCACGTCGCCTTTGGCGTCATCCAGTACAACTCGAAGCCGGACCGCGACCTGATCACCGAGGGCTACGTGGCCGCGGACCGCGCGGGCGAGCTTCCGGCCAACCCCGACTACCGCCTTCGCGTCACGGTCGGCTTCGACAAGGTCACCGACCAGGTGCTGGCCGGCGCCCGCGGCAAGACGGGCAGGGCGTATTTCGATGCGGTGGACGCCGCCAGCAAGGCCCTCGTCGCCGCGTGCGAGAAGGACGGGATCAAGTGCAGTGTCGCCAACATGTTCTACGGGCGGGACTTCTACCTGGTCCGCCAGCTCGAGCTGCGCGATATCCGCCTGGTTTACGCGCCGCCGCGTGCGATCGGCAACTATGGCGATGAGGTCGATAATTTCGTCTGGCCGCGTCACGCCGGCGACTTCACCATCCTGCGTGCCTACGTCGGCAAGGACGGCAAGCCGGCGGACTTCTCACCGGACAACGTGCCCTACCATCCGCCGTCGCATCTTCAAATCTCCACGGAAGGTGTCGCCGAGGGCGATTTCGTCATGCTGGCCGGCTATCCGGGTATCACCTACCGCCACCGCACGGCCGCCGAATTCGCCGACCAGATCGAGTGGCGCCTGCCGACGTCGGTCGCTGTGCTGAAAGCCTTGCAGGACGTGATCGAGGCCGAGGGCAAGGCCGACAAGGAGGCCGGCATCCGCTACGCCTCGCAGTTGCAGACCCTGAAGAACGGTATCAAGCGATTCAGTGGCGAACTCGAAGGTCTCGAGCGCAGCGACGCGGTGACGGTTCGCCGTGAGGACGAGGCCGCCATGCTGGCATGGCTCGCGACGCAGCCCGATGCGAAGACGCTGAAGCCGCAGATCGACCAGGCCATGGCGCTCATCGCGCAGGGCAAGGACGTGCGCGAGCGCGACCTTCTCGTCGGCTTGCTATCGAGCCAGACCCAACTGATGCGTGGGGCGCTGTCGATCGATCGTCTCGCGGTCGAACGTCCCAAGCCGGACGCGGAGCGCGAGTCCGGCTACCAGAAGCGCGACGAGGAACTGATCCAGAGCCAGCTGAAGCAGATCCAGCGTCGTTATGACGCGCGCGTGGAAAAGGCCCTGGTCACGTCCTTGATGACGCGCTATCAGAAGCTGCCGGAAGGGCAACGCCTGCCTGAAGTCGACAAGGTGTTCGGTCGGACGCCAGCCGATCTCGCCAAAGCGCTCGATCACATCTATGGCGCGACGGCATTCGGCGGCGAGCCCGAGCGCACGCGCCTGTTCGCGGCAACGCCAGCCGAGATCGAGAAAAGCAACGATGCCCTGCTGGTCGCGGCTCGCACCCTGCGTCCCGCGCTGCTGCGCATCGAGGACGAACGCAAGGCGCGTGAAGGCGACCTCCTGCGCCTGCGTCCCTCCTATATGCAGGCACTGATCGCCTATCGGGAGAAGCAGGGCAAAGCGGTCTATCCGGACGCCAACTCCACCCTGCGTGTCAGCTACGGTAAGGTCACGCCGTTGAAGGCGCGCGACGCGGTGACCTATGCGCCGCTGACCACCGTGCAGGGGATCGTCGAGAAGAACACGGGTGTCGCTCCGTTCGATGCACCCAAGCCCCTGCTCGACGCCATCCGTAAGGGCGACTTCACGGGCTACGCCGATCCGAAGACGGGTGCCATGCCGGTCGACTTCCTCAGCAACCTGGATACGACGGGTGGCAACTCGGGTTCGCCGGTACTCAATGCGAAGGGTGAGCTGGTCGGTCTCAACTTCGACAGCAACTGGGAAGCCGTCAGCGCCAGCTGGATGTACGACCCGCGCTACAAGCGCGCGATCCACGTCGACATGCGCTACATGCGTTGGTTGATGGACAAGGTGTATCCGTCACCGGCGTTGCTCAAGGAACTGGGTGTTCCTGCAAAGTAAGTGACAGGCCGAGTGTCAGGCGTTATCCACACGGATTGTGGATACGACCTGCATAACCGTGTGGATAAGTCGGATCGCGCCTTCGCAGGCAAGGGCTTGCGTTGCCTTGGTCAGTGAGTAGCCACGAGCTGATCACTTGCCCCAAACAGATAACAACTTTATCAGTCCCGTGACGAATGCCCCGCCAGCGCTAAACCACGCTAGCGCGATGGAACCGCTCACGATGGGCGTGTACCAGCGGATATCCAGCTGGGTCTTCATTGTGTCCATGGCGAGTTTTCTCGCTTCGGCTTCAGCCTTGTCCCTCTCGGCGCGCACCTTCATCGTCTCATCGAAGGATCGGGATGATTCCCTGTTGAGCTTCCTCATCTCCGCGTAGAACTTCTCGGCCTCGGCGCGAGTACGGTTGAGGTCGGCGTAGAACTTCTCGCGTTCCGTGGATTCGATGCCGGTGTGATCGGTCGGTTGCGCTTGCGCGGTCGTCATCGAAAGAACTCCATGGTCGCGGACGAAGGGATATCCACAGCACGTGTGGACAGGGCTTGCATAAGCATGTGCATAAGTCGGATAGCGGCTTGCCTGGCAAGCACTTGCGTTGCAATGGTCAGTAAGTGAGCAGTCGTCTGCGGAAGCGTAGCGCAGCATGCGAAAAGTGCGAGGTCAGCCGTCCCTGATTCTCACGCGCGTGATATCCACAGCGAATGTGGATACCGCCTGCATAACCATGTGCATAAGTCGGATTCGGCCTTCGTCGCCATGCACTTGCGTTGCGCTGCTTACTTACTGACCACACCGCGACATCCTCCTGCGCGATATCCACAGGCGATGTGGACAGGCCTTGCATAAGCCTGTGGACAACTGCGTTCCCGCCTTTGCCACCATGCACTTGCGTTGCGCTGCTTATTCCTTGACCGCTTGCTGCGTGACATGGGCTAACCTTGCGCTTGTTTGATCGCGGTCCGCGCATGAGTCTCGACACCCGCCCCCTTGCCATCTTCCTGATGGGCCCGACCGCGTCGGGTAAGACGGCGCTCGCCTGCGCGCTGGCGGATCGCTATCCGGTCGCGCTCATCAGCGTCGACTCGGCGCTGGTCTATCGTGGGCTCGACATCGGTTCGGCCAAACCGGATGCCGCGACGCTGGCGCGGTATCCGCACGAGCTGGTCGATATCCGCGATCCGGCCCAGCCCTATTCGGCGGCGGATTTCCGCAGCGATGCGCTGGCCGCGATGGCCCGGGTGAGGGAAGCGGGGAAGGTTCCCCTCCTGGTCGGCGGCACGGGCCTGTACTTCCGGGCGCTCCAGCGTGGCCTGTCCGACCTCCCGGAAGCCGATCCGGTCTTCCGCGAGCGGCTGGGGGCGGAAGCGGCAACCGTCGGTTGGGCATCGATGCACACACGCATGGCGGCGATGGACCCCGTCGCCGGTGAGCGAATTCGGCCGGGCGATGCCCAACGCATCCAGCGCGCGCTCGAGGTCATGGCGCTGACCGGCCAACGCCTGACCGATCTGCAGAAGCAGGCAACCGGCGATCGACTGCCCTGGCGGGTGCTCAAGCTCGCCCTGTTGCCGGACGACCGCAAGGCGCTGCACGCCCGGATCGCCACCCGCTTCGACACCATGCTGGCCGAGGGCTTTCTCGATGAAGTCAGGGCGCTCAAGGCCCGCGCCGACTTGCATGCCGACCTTCCGGCGATCCGCGCCGTGGGCTACCGGCAGGCCTGGGAGTATCTCGACGGGCAGGGCGACGCCACGAACCTGCGCGACCGTGGTATCTATGCAACGCGGCAACTCGCCAAGCGGCAGATCACCTGGCTTCGAAGCGAGCTCGACGCACGCACGTTCGACCCGGACCGGGGGGATCCGTTGCCGGAAGTGGACAAAGCGCTGGGCCCGTTCCTGGGAATGCCGATGTCGTCACGTCCGGCGCTTCCTGCTGGCGTTTAAAAGCAGTTAAGATTCAAGACACTTGGGCTGGGGCGCCGTTTGGCGTTTTTTTACCCGGACCCGTACGAAAGGCGTAGGGGAGAAGAAGAAATGTCCAAAGGGCAGTCGTTGCAGGATCCGTTTTTGAATGCGCTTCGCCGTGAGCGCGTGCCGGTCGCCATTTACCTGGTGAACGGTATCAAGCTGCAGGGCACGATCGAGTCGTTCGACCAGTTCGTGGTTCTGCTGCGCAATCAGGTGAGCCAGATGGTTTACAAGCACGCCATCTCGACGGTCGTGCCGAGCCGCAATGTGCGGGTCGGTGGCCACGAGAATCACCCGGAATCGGGTGCGGGCGACGCCGAGGGTTGAGGGGCCCCGGCGGCAACCCATATGTAAAGGAACGGGTGCGCGTATGCTTTGGCATCGCGCGCCCCTTCTTCTCATGAGGTCATCCCCCTAAGTGTTCGATAGGCAAAAGAAAGGCGAGCGGGCCGTGCTGGTCCTGCCGCATTCGCGTGGCGAAGGCGACGCGATCCGCCGTGGCGAGGAATTCGCCGAACTGGTCGCTTCGGCAGGCGCCGAAGTCCTGGCCAGTATTCCGGCCCGGGTGGCGACACCCAATCCCCGTTTCTATATCGGCAGTGGCAAGGCCGACGAGGTCGCCGAAGCCGTGCGCGCGCTCGAGGCCGACCTGGTTCTCGTCGATCACGAGCTGACGCCGGTGCAGGAGCGCAATCTCGAGAAGCACCTGGGGACGCGCGTCGTCGACCGCGCCGGGCTGATTCTCGACATTTTCGCCCAGCGGGCCCGTTCCCATGAGGGCAAGCTCGAGGTCGAGCTGGCCCAGCTCAAGCACGTTGCGACGCGCCTGGTTCGTGGCTGGACCCATCTGGACGCCCAGCGCGGCGGTGCCATCGGCAACCGCGGCCCGGGTGAAACCCAGCTGGAGACCGATCGCCGCCTGCTCGCCGAGCGCGTGAAGATGCTGAGCAAGCGCCTGGAGAAGGTGCAGACCCAGCGCGACCAGCAGCGTCGCTCGCGCCTGCGTAACACGGTGCCCCGCGTCGCCCTGGTCGGCTATACCAACGCCGGCAAGTCGACCTTGTTCAATGCGCTGACCACCGGCGGCGTGTACGTCGCCGACCAGCTGTTCGCAACCCTGGATCCCACGGTGCGCAAGATCGACGGTCTGGCGTGTGGTCCCGCGGTCGTCGCCGACACGGTCGGTTTCATCCGCGAGCTGCCGCACGATCTGGTCGCGGCGTTCCGCGCCACCCTGGCCGAGGCCCGTGATGCCGACCTGCTCATCCACGTCAGCGACGCTGCCGACGAGGAACGCGAGATTCTCCGCAAGGTGGTCAACGAGGTGCTCGAGGAGATCGGCGCCGGCGATGTACCCCAGCTGTCGGTGATGAACAAGGTGGACCTGATCGACGCCGAACCGCGCGTCGATCGCGGCGACGACGGCAAACCGCGTCAGGTCTGGCTTTCCGCAGCCAGTGGCGCCGGCCTGGATGGGTTGCGCGACGCGCTGGGCGAGTTGCTCGGTGGTGACCGCATCCGTGCGGGTCTTGAGCTTCCTCTCACGGCCGGGCGTCTGCATGCTCGCCTGAAGGCGGCCGGCGCCATCGCCGGCGAGGCCATCGATGAGCATGGCTGGCACCTGGATATCGACGCCCCACGCTCGGTCCTGGCCCCGCTTATCGGCGACGATGTCCACGGCAGGCCGCTCCGCGACCTGATCGATCCCCCTCACGCGGAGTTCTGATCGGTCGCGATCGAGCACCGATCCGCACCCGTCTGCTAGAATTCACAACGTTTGCGTGCCCATTCGGCTGGGCGGCGGGGTATCACGCCCGCCGTCCATCCCCGTCGTTCGGGTTCACCTGAAGGCTTGCCAGCCGCCCACCCTCCGGTCCCCCAAGGAGACTGTCGCTCATGGCTTGGAACGAACCCGGTAACGGCCAGAAGGATCCCTGGAACCGCAACCGGTCGAGCGGGCAAAAGCCCGATCTCGACGGCATGCTCAAAAGCCTGAAGGCTCGCTTCGGCAAGTTCGGCGCGGGAAGCGGCGGCGTACTCGCCATCGTGCTCGTCTTCATCGTGGCCTGGCTGCTGGTCAGCAGCTATACGGTGATCGACGCCCGGCAGGTCGGCGTGGTGCTGCGCTTCGGCCAGTTCTCGCGCGTACTCCCGCCCGGCTTCCACCTGAAGGCGCCCAGCCCGGTCGAGACGGTGACCAAGGTCGAGATGACCCAGGTCCGCTCGATCTCGGACAACGTATCGATGCTCACTCGCGACGAAAACATCATCGCGATCGACTTCAACGTGCAGTACCAGGTGTCCGACGCACGCAAGTTCCTGTATTCGAACAACGACATCGAGAACGGCACGATGAAGAACGCCTCGGAAGCGGCTGTCCGCTCCGTCGTCGGCGCCAACATCATGGACAACATCCTGACCACGCCGGGTGTCGACACGCCGACGCCGGCGCAGGCATCCGCCGCAGGCGTCGCACCCGCGGCCAAGGAAACGCTGCAGCAGCAGACACGCGACATCCTCCAGGCCACGCTCGACAAGTACGACGCCGGCATCCTGGTCACGGGCGTCAGCTTCCAGAACGTGTCGCCACCGAAAGAAGTGAAGGACGCCTTCGACGACGTCAACGCCGCCCGCGAAGACAAGCAGAGCGAAGAGAACAAGGCCCGCGCCTACGAGAGCCAGGTCGTTCCCGTGGCGCGCGGCGATGCCTCGCGCATCGCCGCCGAAGCGCAGGGCGAACGCGTCGAGCGTATCGCCCGTGCCAACGGTGACGTCGATCGCTTCAATGCGCTGCTGAAGGAATACCGCGCCGCTCCCGAGGTCACGCGTCGTCGCCTGTGGCTGGAGACGGTCGAGGAAGTCATGGCCGGCAATCCGAAGGTGGTCGACGGCAGCAACGGCAAGAACATCATCCAGCTTCCGGTCGAGTCGAACGGCGGCACGGTTCGCAACGTGCCGGTCGTGGGGCCGGTCATCCAGTCGGCGACCACCGATGCGAACCCCAATCCGCAGGGGAATGCACAGTGAAATACATTTCCGGCCTCATCGTCGTCATCCTCGTCCTGCTGGGCTTCAACAGCGCCTTCGTCGTCAAGGAAGGCGAGAATGCCCTCCTGCTGCAGTTCGGCCGCATCGTGCGGGCGGACTACCAGCCGGGCCTGCACTTCAAGATTCCCGTCGTGCAGCAGGTGATGCGTTTCGACAACCGCATCCTCGGCCTGGATGCGCAGCCCGAGCGCTATTTCACGCTCGAGAAGAAGAGCGTCAACGTCGACTTCTACGTGAAGTGGCGCATCGCCGATAACGCTGCGTATTACCGTGCCACGTCGGGCGAGCAGACCCAGGCCATCCAGCGTCTCACGCCGATCGTGAAGGATGCCCTGCGCCACGAGTTCAACTCGCGCAAGCTCGAGGACCTGATCGCCGGCGGTCGTGAAGACATCACCGGCCAGGTGCGCAAGGACACCGATCTCGCGGCACGCAAGAACCTCGGCATCGCCATCGTCGATGTGCGCATCAAGCGAATCGACCTCCCCGACGAAGTGAGTGGCTCGGTCTATAAGCGCATGCGCAACGAGCGCCTGCAGCTGGCCAACGAACTGCGGTACACCGGTCAGGAAAGCGCCGAGAAGATTCGCGCCGACGCCGATCGCCAGAAGGTCGTCCTGCTGGCCGACGCCAATCGCGAGGCGACCAAGGTCAAGGGCGACGGCGACGCCCAGGCGGCCGCCATCTATGCCCAGGCGTACAGCCAGGACCCCGAGTTCTTCTCGTTTTATCGAAGCCTCGCGGCCTATCGTAAGTCCTTTGCCGACGGCAAGGGCGTGCTGGTGCTCAAGCCCGATTCCGAATTCCTGCGCTATCTCAATGACGGCCCCGGCCGCGCGCGCTAACCAAGATCCACATCGCCCTCGCGGGCAACGCAACTAAAGAGAGCCGTCAAAATGGGTAAGTCAGTCGTTATTCTGGGCGCGCAATGGGGCGACGAGGGCAAGGGCAAGATCGTCGATCTTCTCACTGAGCGCGTCGGTGCCGTCGCTCGATTCCAGGGTGGCCATAACGCCGGCCATACGCTGGTCATCAAGGGCAAGAAGACCGTCTTGCACCTGATCCCCTCGGGCATTCTGCGCGACGACGCGCTCTGCCTGATCGGCAACGGTGTGGTCCTGTCGCCGGCCGCCCTGATGAGCGAGATCGCCGAGCTCGAAGGGCAGGGCGTCGACGTCCGTCCTCGCCTGAAGATCTCGCCGGCCACGCCGCTGATCATGCCGTATCACATCGCCGTCGATAAGGCGCGCGAAGTCGCCTCCGGTGCCAAGGCGATCGGCACCACCGGTCGCGGTATCGGTCCGGCCTACGAAGACAAGGTGGCGCGTCGCTCCATCCGCGTCGCCGACCTCATGTACCCGCACGAGCTGCCCGAGAAAGTGCAGGCCGCCGTCGAGTACCACAACTTCGTGCTCACGCAGTGGCTGAAGGCCGAGCCGGTCGACTACCAGACCGTGCTCGACGAAGCCCTCACCTGGGGCGAGTACCTGCGCCCGATGGTCGACGACGTCGCCACGATCCTGCACGACGTGCGCAAGGAAGGCGGCAACATCCTGTTCGAGGGTGCGCAGGGCGCGCTGCTCGATATCGATCATGGCACCTATCCGTACGTCACCTCGTCGAACACCACGGTGGGCGGTGCACTCGCCGGTACCGGCGTGGGCGCGCGTGACATCGACTACGTGCTGGGCATCTGCAAGGCCTATGCGACCCGCGTCGGCGGCGGTCCGTTCCCGACCGAACTCAACGACGAGATGGGCGAGCTGCTGCGCAAGAAGGGCAACGAGTTTGGCGCCAGCACGGGTCGTCCGCGTCGCTGCGGCTGGATCGACCTCGTCGCGCTGAAGCGCGCCGTGCAGATCAACGGCATCGACGGCCTGGCCATCACCAAGCTCGACGTGCTCGACGGCCTGGAGACCATCAAGGTCTGCATCGCTTATGAATACCGCGGCAAGCGTCGCGAACTGGCCCCGCTGGATGCGGACGGCTGGGCCGAGTGCAAGCCGGTCTACCTCGAGTTCCCGGGCTGGGAAGAGTCGACCGCCGGCATCCGCGACTGGAACAAGCTGCCGCCGGCCGCACGTGCCTACCTGCGTGCCGTCGAAGAACTCTCGGGCTGCAAGCTGGCGCTGGTCGCCACCGGTGCGGACCGTGACGACACGATCATCCTCGACGACCCGTTCGGCGGCGACGACTGCTGATCGATAGCGAAAGCCGGCTCCTTGTGGGAGCCGGCTATGCCGGCGATGTTTTTCGCCGATGAATCGGCTCCCACATGTCTTATTTCTCAAAGGCATCGTCCACCATGCGCACGCTTGCCGAGTGGCTCTCCTACCAGGAGCGCACGCACCCGCGCGATATCGAACTGGGTCTGGACCGGGTCAGTGCGGTGTGGGAAGCCATGGGCGCACCACGTCCCGCACCGATCGTCGTCACGGTCGGCGGTACCAACGGCAAGGGCTCCACGGTCGCCTTCCTCGAAGGCATGCTGCGCGCAGCGGGTTACCGTGTCGGCTGCTACACCTCGCCGCACCTGCTTCGCTACAACGAACGCATCCGCCTTGACGGCGAGGATGCTTCCGACGACGCTCTCGTTGCTTCGTTCGAGCGCATCGAAGCCGCGCGTGGATCCATTCCCCAGACGTACTTCGAATTCGGCACACTGGCCGCGTTCGACCTGATGGCGCGTGCCTCGTTGGACGTCGCCGTGATCGAGGTCGGTCTCGGTGGCCGGCTGGATGCCGTGAACATCGTCGATCCCGATGTCGCCGTTATCACCACCATCGATCTGGATCACCAGGACTGGCTGGGTGGTGACCGTGACAGCATCGGTCGCGAGAAGGCCGGCATCGCCCGGGCCAGTCGTCCGGCGATCATCGGCGAGCGGCAGCCGCCAGTCGGCCTGCTGGATGCCCTGCGTGGCATCGGCGCGGACATGCAGGCCAGCGGCGATGCGTTTTCGGCGAGTCGTGTGGATGGCGAGGCTGGCTGGCGCTGGTCGCATCGCGACGGCACCGTGCTCGACCTGCCACGCCCGCGCCTGGATGCGCCGGTGCAGATCGACAATGCGGCAACGGCGATCGCCGCGATCCACGCCCTCGGCTCGCGCGTCGACGTGCCGCCGATGGCGATTCGACAGGCCCTGGAAGTCGTCCGTGTCCCGGGTCGCCTGCAGAAGATCGCCGAAAGCCCGCTGACCCTGGTCGACGTCGGCCACAACCCGCAGGCCGCCCGCGCCCTGGCCGAATGGCTGGAAGCGACGCCTCGCCGGGGGCAGGTGAGGGCGGTATACGGCGCGCTGGCGGATAAGGACGTCGGCGGCGTCATCGAGGCGCTCGTCGACCGCATCGACCATTGGTACCTCGCTGGCCTGGAGCGCGATACCCCGCGAGGCCTTCCCGCAGGTGCCCTCGCCGCCACGCTGGCGGCGGTCGGCCCGACGGCCGCCGGTCGCTCGTTCGAGAATGTGGCCTCGGCCTGGAAGGCGGCCCGGGCGGACGCCGGCGAGGAGGATATCGTCCTGCTGTTCGGTTCGTTTTTCGTGGCTGCCGCCGCGCTGTCCCACCGCACGTGAACGCCGGGCCGTAAGCGACGGCGGGGCCCTCGATTGCCGGTTATAATTGCCGCGATTCGCATTGCGTCGGTCGTATGGAGCTTTCCTTGAAAACACGTCTGCTGGGTGCCGCCGTCCTGGTCGCTCTGTTGGTTCTTTTCGTCCCGATGATGTTCTCCAACACGCCGCCCAAGAGCGACGCCGACCAGACGGTCAGCCTCGAGATCCCGCCGGCGCCGGATCGTGAACTGCAGACGCGCACGCTCGACGTGGCCCCCAACGGCTCGCCGGCCTCGGTCAGCGGCCCGCAGGCGGCCGGTGGTCCGGTGCATGCGGCCTCGACGCCCGCCGCGCCGACGGCGCCCGCCGCCACGGTCACCCCGGGCAGCGGCAGCAAGCTCGCATCGGTGGACATCGCCTCGCGCAAGCCGGTCGACGCCTTGCCGGAAGATTTCGCCAACGCCCCGGCCAGCACCAAGCCCGCCGCCGCAGCGACGGCGCCTGCCGTGACGACGAAGCCGGTCAAGGCCGCCGCGACACCGGCACCGTTGCCGGTCGCCGCGACACCGCCCGCCGCCGCGCTCCCGGTCGGCACCGCCGCGCGCGGCAGCTTCACGATCAACCTCAGTGCCTACGCCGATCACAGCAAGGCCGATGCCCTGGTCCAGAAGGTCCGGGCGCTCGGCTACCCGGTCAGCACCGCCGCGACCAATCAGGCGGGCAAGTCGTTGACCCGCGTGACCGCCGGTCCGTTCGAATCCCGTGCCGCCGCCGAAGCGGCCCGCCTGAAGATCACCGCTGCCGCGCCCGGCGCACCGGCCACGCTCTCGTCGAAGGCTGAGACGCAGACGGCCGACGTGCCCGCGCCACCGAAACCCGTCGCCGCGCCCGCGCCGGCTGCCGCCACCGCCACGGTGCCGGCGGCGCCGCCGCGCGCCGGCGGCTTCGCCGTCCAGGTGGCCGCCGTGAGCAGCGAGGCCGAGGCCACGCGCCTGCGCGACAAGCTGCGCGGCGCGGGAATCGCCGGCTACGTCGACAGCGTCGCGTCCAGCGCGGGCGCCAAGCTCTGGCGCGTGCGTGCCGGGCCGCAGACCCAGCGTGACGACGCCGTGCGCCTGAAAGACCAGATCAAGGCCAAGGTCGGCCTGGACGGCGTGGTCGTTTCGGCGCCGTAAGGCGCCGCGACCCGCCCTCAACGTGACTTCGGGGACTCCCACGTGAACTGGATCGACTGCGTCATCCTGGGGATCCTGTTCATCTCGGTCTTGATCGGCCTGATGCGCGGCCTCATTTCCGAAGTGCTCTCACTGGTTATCTGGGTGGCCGCCTTCTGGGTCGCCTGGACGTATGGTCCCTCGCTGGCGCATTACTTCGAAAGCAGCGTGTCCCTGCCTTCGGCGCGCGTGGCGATCGGGTATGGCTTGTGTTTCATCGCCGTGCTGCTGGTCGGCGGGCTGATCCGATTCCTGATCTCGCGCCTGGTCGCGAGCACGGGACTGGGCGGTACCGATCGGTTGTTCGGCATGCTGTTCGGCCTGGCCCGCGGTGTGCTCATCGTGGCCCTGGTCGTCTTCGTCGTCGGCTTCACGCCCCTGGCCAACGCGCCCATGTGGCGCGAGTCGGCGATGATGCCGCAGTTCCGTGGTGCAGCCGAATGGCTGGGTCAGCAGGTGCCGGAGAATGTGCGCGGATACATGCATCCGCCTGCCGCTCTGGAAAACCTGAAGATGCCGGACGTGCAGTTGCCCAGCAAGGACGACCTCATGAAGTTGCGCGACAAGGTGTCCCCTGGCGCGCAGCCGACCAAAGATAACGTTCACCCTGCCGCCGCGACCACGGCGGCCACTTCGTAGAAGGCAACACCCATGTGCGGAATCATCGGCATCGTCGGCACCACGGAAGTGGCGTCGGCCCTGTATGACGGCCTGACCGTCCTGCAACATCGCGGGCAGGATGCCGCCGGCATCGCCACCGTGGACGGCGCGCGCCTGCGCCTGCACAAGGGCAACGGGCTGGTTCGCGACGTCTTCAACTCGGCTGGCGTCAGCAAGCTGCGTGGCCGCATCGGTATCGGCCATTGCCGCTATCCGACCGCCGGCTCGGAAGGCACGGACGAAGCACAGCCGTTCTACGTGAACTCGCCTTACGGCATCGCCTTCGCGCACAACGGCAACCTCGTCAACACCGAGGCCCTGCGCAAGGAGATGTTCGAGGACGACCGTCGTCACATCGACACGGACTCCGACTCCGAAGTGCTGCTCAACGTGCTCGCCCACGAGCTCCAGGTGGACGACCGCGGCGACCTCACGCCGGAGCATGTTTTCAAGGCCATCGCCGGCGTGCACGCGCGCGCTCGTGGCGGTTACGCCTGCATCGCGCTGGTCCTCGGCTACGGCCTCATCGCCTTCCGCGATCCGAACGGTATCCGTCCGCTCGTGCTCGGTGAGCGCATCACGGCCGAAGGCCACGAGTACGCGATCGCCTCGGAATCCGTTGCCTTCGACGTGCTCGGTTTCAAGCGCATCCGCGACATCGAGCCCGGTGAAGCCGTCATCGTCACCGAAGGCGGCGAGCTGCACACGCAGCGTTGCGCGGAAGGCGCGGTGCACGCGCCGTGCATCTTCGAATACGTGTATCTCGCCCGCCCGGACTCGATGATCGAGGACGTCTCGGTGTACAAGGCGCGCCTGCGCATGGGTGAGAAGCTGGCCGAGAAGATCCTTCGCGAACGCGGTCCGGATCATGGCATCGATGCCGTCATTCCCATCCCCGACACCTCGCGCACGGCGGCCAGCTCGCTGGCCCAGGCGCTCGGCGTACCGATGCGCGAAGGCCTGGTCAAGAACCACTACATCGGCCGCACGTTCATCATGCCGGGGCAGGGCGAGCGCGTGAAATCCGTGCGTCGCAAGCTCAACGCGATCGAGCTGGAATTCCGCAAGAAGAACGTGCTTCTGGTCGACGATTCCATCGTGCGTGGCACCACCTCGCGCCAGATCATCCAGATGGCCCGCGATGCCGGTGCGAAGAACGTCTACTTCGCATCCGCCGCGCCGCCGGTGCGTTACCCGAACATCTACGGCATCGACATGCCGGCGGCGTCGGAACTGGTGGCCGCGGGTCGTACCGTGGAAGAAGTGGAAAAGGCGCTCGGTGCCGACTGGCTGGTTTACCAGGATCTGGAAGACCTGATCCAGGCGGTGGCCGACGGCAACGAGGAGCTGACGCACTTCGACACCTCGTGCTTCTCCGGTGAATACGTGACGGGTGTCGATGCCGGCTTCCTCGAACAGCAGGAAGCGATGCGTTCGGATTCGGCCAAGAACGAACGCCGTAGCGCCTGAGCGATCGGCGGCGCACTCCGGTGCGCCGCCACGCCGACCCGTGATGCACGATCTCCACACCGCCGCGCGCCGTTGCCTCGAGGCGACCGACCCCGCCGAGAAGATTCGCCTGAGTTTCGAGACCTGGGCGGCGCTGGGCGAGGGCTTACTCGCACCCGATCCGGCCTCTCCGGCAGCCTTGCCGATCGGTCCGCCTGGACGACCCGAGCGCCCGCGCCTGGTGTCGTCGCGCGATCTGGCCCAGCGCGGCCTTGGCACCGCGGAGGGACGCGCGGCCTTGGTCCACGCCATCGCGCACATCGAATTCAACGCGATCGATCTGGCCTGGGATGCGGTGTACCGCTTCCGCGGCAAACCCGACGCGTATTACCGCGACTGGGCGTCCTGCGCCAACGATGAGGCGCGCCATTTCACGCTGCTTTCGGGGCGACTCGCCGAGCTGGGCTATGCCTACGGTGATTTCGATGCCCATAACGGCTTGTGGGAGATGGCGGAGAAAACCGCGCACAGCGACACCGCACGCATGGCCCTGGTGCCACGCGTGCTCGAGGCGCGGGGACTGGACGTGACGCCCGGGATGATGGAACGGCTGCGCCGGCAGAACGACGAACGCACCGTCGGCATTCTCGAGGTGATCCTGCGCGAGGAAGTCGCCCACGTGGCCGCCGGCACGCGCTGGTTCCACTGGTGCTGCGAACGCGATGGCATCGAGCCGGAAGCGACCTTCGCCACCTTGCTCAACGACTATATGAATGGGTCGTTGCGGGGGCCGTTCAACTTGGGAGCACGGCGCGAGGCTGGGTTTTCGGAGACTGAGCTGACGTGGTTGCAGACGCTGGGGTGAGGTGATCGTCCGCGTCTCGCTGCACAGGGATCGCCGATGAATCGGCTCCTACAGGATCAGACCTGCCAGATTCCGCGCAGATCCAGCCGGTCGCCATCGATCGCCAGTACCGACCCGTGGTCGTACCAGTCACCCAGCACGATGCGCTCCGCATTCGCGCCATCGAACGCGAACGGATGAATCGCGGGCCGATGCGTATGTCCGTGGATCAACCGATGCACGCCGGCGTGGCGCAGGGCCGCTTCGACCGCGCCCTGGTTCACGTCCATGATCGTCTCGTCGATACGCCCCGTGCGTGACTTGCTGTCGCTGCGAGCCTTGGCCGCGAAAGCGCGGCGGGCTTCCAGCGGCATCGACAGGATCTGCTGCTTCCACGCATCCGTGCGTACCTGCGCACGCACCGCCTGGTATTCCACGTCGTCGGTGCAGAGCACGTCACCATGCATCAGCAAGGTCGGCGTGCCTTCGATAGCGTGCACCGTGCCGTCGTCGAGGAGGGTCATCCCCGCACGTTCGGCAAAGCGCTCGCCGAGCAGGAAGTCGCGATTGCCGGCCATGAAATACACGGGTACGCCGCTGTCGCTCAAGGTGCGCGTCGCCGTGGCGATCCGGGTGGGCAGTTCCGCGTCGTCGTCGTCGCCGATCCAGGCCTCGACGAGGTCGCCGAGGATGTAGAAGGCGGTGGCGGAGCGCGCCTCATCCGACGCGAGGAAGCGTTCGAACAAGGCGGTGATATCGGGCCGCGCCTCGTCGAGGTGCAGGTCGGCGATGAACAGGGTGCTCATGCGGCCTTCGGTGCGCTGGTCTTCTTTTCGCCCTTCTTCGGCGCCACCGGCTTGGTCGATTCCGGCGCAACCTTGGCCGGCGCTGCCGGGGTGCCGGCGGTGCTCGTAGAAGCAGGGCGGGCGCGTTCTTCGCCGACGACATTGGCCGAATCGATGACTACCATCGGGTTGGGCACGTCACCGACGAAGGGGCCCTGCGCGCGGGTCGGCAGCGAGGCGATCTTGTCGACCACGTCCATGCCGGAGACGACCTTGCCGAACACCGCGAAGCCCCAGGTCAGGCCGCTCTGGTTGCTGACGTAATCGAGGCGACGATTGTCGACCAGGTTGACGAAGAACTGGGCCGTGCCGGAATTCGGATCGCCACCGCGGGCGACGGCGAGGGTGCCGCGCAGGTTCGACAGGCCGTTGTCCGCTTCGCTGGGAATGGCGGCGCGGGTACGGCGCTGCGTGAGGTCGCGGCTGTAGAGGCCACCCTGGACCATGTACCCATTGACCACACGGTGAAACACCGTGCCGTCGTAGAAACCGTCGCGCACGTACTGCAGGAAGTTGGCCACGCTCTTCGGCGCCTTGTCCGGGAACAGCTCGAACGTGACATCGCCCTGGGTGGTGTGCATGACCACGCGCGGATGGTCGACGGACGCCGGCGCTGGCGCTGCCGGCTTGGTCGTCTGCTGCGCCAAGGCGACGGCGGGCAGGGCGAGTAAGAGGCTGGCGAAGACGGCTCTGAGCATGGGTTACCGGTCGTGACGGTGAAACAATCGCGCCATGATACGCCCGTTCGACGTGCGGATCGCGGTCATTCGGTGACGATCTCGAGCTCCAGGCCGAGTTCGGCCAGTGGCTCGCGCTCCTGCTCGAGGTCGGCCTCGGTCAGCGGGTGCTGGTCCAGCCAGTCCGCCGGCAGCGACAGCCGCAGGCGCTGGCGAGAGGCGCTCACGCGGATGCGGGGCAGGGCTTCGGCACGCCGCGCGCGACGGAACAGCACGCCGAGGCGCAGGATCGCCGTGATATGCCGGGCCAGGGCGCGATAGCGCACGGGCAGGGCCGAAATCACCGATTTTTCCGGCTTGCGGCGATGGCATTCGACGATGGCGGCGAGCAGTTGCTGTTCCTGTCGTGAAAAGCCGGCCAGATCCGCGTGACGGAGGATGTAACCGCCGTGGCGCTGATGCTGGCTGTGTGCGATGGCCAGGCCGAGTTCGTGCACGCGCGCCGCCCAGGACAACCACTCACGCCCGTCATCGTCGAGCTTCCAGGGTTTGCTGAGCTGGTCGAACAGGCCGATCGCCGTCGTTTCGACGCGGCGTGCCTGAGCCCGGTCCACCCCGTAACGGCTGGCCAGCGAATCGATGCTGGCCATGCGCGGGTCGGTGCCGGCGGAGCGGCCGATCAGGTCCCAGAGCAGACCTTCGCGCATCGAACTTTCCGACACACGCAGGCGCTCGATGCCCAGGGCCTCGAATGCCGCTTCGAAAATCGCCACGCCACCGGCAAAGACCTCGGCGCGATCTTCGCCCAGGCCCGGCAGCTTCAGCGTCCCCGACGCGCCCTGTTCGATCAGCGCTTCGCGGATGGTCGCCAGCGACTCGGGCGTGATGCCGTCGTCGGAGAGTTTCATCGCGCGCACCACCGAGCCGATGGACTTAGCCGTGCCTGACGAGCCATAGGCGTCGGCCCAGCCCGCTTCGCGATATTCCTCGGAGAACTGCTGGAGCAGCACGCCGATCTCGCGGCGGGCCTTCTGCCAGCGCTTGCGAGTGATCTTGCCGCCCGGAAAGAAGCGCAGCGTCGAGGCGATGCAGCCCACCTGGACGCTCTCGGTCAGCAGGGGCGAGGTGCCGCGGCCGATGATGAATTCGGTGCTGCCGCCGCCGATGTCGATGACCAGCCGGTGGTCGCGAGAGGCGGGCAGGTCGTGCGAGGAGCCGAGGAAGATCAGTCGCCCTTCTTCACGGCCCGAGACGATTTCCACCGGATGCCCCAGCGCGGCTTCCGCCGCGGACAGGAAGGCATGCGGCGAAGCAAGGCGGCGCACGGTATTGGTCGCGACCGCACGCACGTGCAGGGCGGGGATGCCGGCGATGCGCTGACCGAACCGGGCCAGGCTGGCCAGCGCCGCTGCGCGGTGGTTCGCGTCGAGGGTCCCGTCCGGGCGCAGGCCCACGGCCATTCGGACGGAGTCGCGCAGGCGGTCGATGACGCGCGGTTCGCCGTGTTCGTAGCGAGCCACCACCATGTGGAAGCTGTTGGAGCCGAGGTCGACGGCGGCGAGGAATTCACCGTCGTTGATCTGCGATTTAGCTGAGGTCGCCAAGAGATATGTCCGCAGCGGCGTATCGGGGGATTCTGGCATGGTGCCGGGGCTTGCATGCAACGCCCTTTGTCAGGCTGGCTTTGCGATGCGGCTTTTGGGCAAGGCGGAAAGTATGAACAGAACGATGCAAAGGAAGCCGAATACCCAGTAATCGGTGGGCGCCGGCCCCCACCAATGCCGATGCCAGGGCACGTTCACCGGGTCGAAGCGTGCCAGTCCGAAGGCGGGATTGAGAATGAACCAGAGGCCATCCTCGGCGACCCAGAACAGCATCACGCAGGCAATGACGCGAACCTGCGCGCGCCAGCTCCAGAAGCCCTGGAAGACCATGGGGAAATGGAAGAACACGGCGATGAAGGGAAAGACCCAGGCGTGGTAGCCGGTCATCGGACGGCCGCCCCAGAGCAGGTCGAGCAGCCAGTGGTTCTCGACGCGCCAGGTGGGCAGGCTGGTGGCCCAGCCGTGCGGACCTTCGATCTCGACTTCCACATGGGCGAACATGAAGGCAAGCAGGAACGTGAACGCCGCCGTCGCCAGGGCAGCGGCGAGGCGGCGACGCGGCGAATGACTCATCGGCTGTCCAGCAGGGCGAGCACGGTGTCGACGACGTCGCGTGCCGCATGTGGACGGCCGATGGCGCGCGCACGGGTGGCCATGTCGGCGAGCATCGCTGGCTGTGCCTGCAAGTGACGAATGCGCCATGACAGGGCGACGGCGTCGATGGCTTTCCATGCGGCACCCTGTTCGAGCAGGTAATCCGCGTTGCGCTCTTCCTGGCCGGGGATCGGCGCATTGACGATCATCGGCAGGCCCACGGCCAGGCACTCCGACGTGGTCAGTCCGCCGGGTTTGGTGATCGCCAGGTCGCAGCAAGCCATCAGCCGCTCCACGTGTTGCGTGAAGCCCTGCGGGAACAGACGCCCTGCATGGCGTGTGCGTGCCAGCGTGCGCAGGCGTTCGAGCATGTCCGTGTTGCGTCCGGCCAACACCACGAGCTGAAAATCGCCGTCACCCGAAAGCAGGGCATCGGCCAGTTCGTCGAGCGCACCGACGCCCGCGCCACCGCCCATGACCAGATACGCCGGGCGATCCGGGTCCATGCCGAGTTCCGCGCGCAACGCGCGACGATTATGCTCGTGCGCGAACGCGGGCATCACGGGGATGCCGGTCACGTGCACGCGCTCGGGCGGCAGGCCGACGGCGCGCATGCGATGGGCGATCTCGGGATTGGCGGCGAAATAGCCGGTCATCCCCGGGATCACCCACATGCGATGCAGATCGAAATCCGTCACCTGCAGGTAGACCGGGGCGGTGACACGGCCTTTGCGGATCTGCCGCATCAGCATCTCGGCCGGCAGGAAGTGTGTGCAGATGATGGCATCCGGCGCGAAGTCGTTGATCGCCGCGCGCAGCCGCCGGGTGTTCAGTCGTTCGATGGTACGGCGCATGCGCTGCGTCACGGCTTCCGGGCGCGCGTCGTCCGTGATCCGGTAAAGCATGCCCCACAGGCGCGGGTAGTGCGTGATCAGGCCGAGGTAGAAATCGGCGTAGATGCGGCGGAAGCTGGATGGCACGAAGTCCATCACGTCGAGATGGCGCGCCTCGACGTCGAGGCCGTCCGCGGCCAGCGTGGCGATCGTCGCGTCCAGTGCGTCCGCCGCGCGTACATGGCCGGCGCCGGCGGAGACCGAAAGGAGCAGGATGCGCCGCGTCACGCGCAGTAATCGGCCAGCAGCGACTGCTGCGCGCTGTACGGGGCTTCGCCGGTGGCCGGGATGCGACGGGTGTAACGTCCGTCGTCACCGAGCATCCACGCTTGCGTGTTGTCGCGCAGGTAGTTGTCGAGGGTTTCGTTGTACACGCGTTTGGCCAGTTCGGGATCGAGGATGGGCACGCCCACTTCGATGCGGCGCATGAGGTTGCGCTCCATCCAGTCGGCGCTCGCGCAGAACAGTTCCGGCTCGCCGTCGTTGCCGAACCAGTAGACACGACTGTGTTCGAGGAAGCGGCCGATGATCGAGCGCACCCGGATGTTTTCCGACACGCCCGGAATGCCCGGTCGCAAGGTGCACGCGCCACGGATGATAAGGTCGATCTGCACGCCGGCCGCCGAGGCGCGGTACAACGCTTCGACCACGTGCGCCTCGTTGAGCGCGTTGAGCTTGGCGACGATGCGCCCGGGCCGGCCATTGCGCGCATGCTCGATCTCGCGCTCGATACGCGCCATGACGCCGCTGTAGAGCGTGAACGGCGAATGCAGCAGGCGCTTGAGCTGGATCATCGGACCCAGGCCGGACAGCTGCTGGAAGACCTTGTGGATGTCCTCGCCGATTTCCGGATGCGAGGTCATCAGGCCGATATCGGTGTAGCCGCGGCTGTTGCCCTGGTGGTAATTGCCCGTGGACAGGTGCACGTAACGGCGCAGGCCCGTGCCCTCGCGACGCACGATGAGCAGCATCTTCGCGTGCGTCTTGTAGCCCACGACGCCGTAGACCACCTGGACACCGGCCTCCTGCAGACGGTTGGCCAGGCCGATGTTGGCTTCTTCGTCGAATCGCGCACGCAACTCGATCACCACCGTGACGTCCTTGCCGTTGCGCGCGGCCTCTACAAGCAGATCCACCAGGGGCGAATCCTTGCCGGCGCGGTAGAGCGTCTGCTTGATGGCCAGCACACCGGGATCCTGCGAGGCGCGCCGCAGCAGTTCGACCACCGAGGCGAAGGATTCGTAGGGATGGTGGAGCAAGACGTCGCGCACGCCGAGGACGTCGAACTCGTTCACGCCCTTGTCGAACGCCGGCGACAGGCGTGGCGTGAAACGCGGGAACTTCAGTTCGGGCCGGTCGACCTGGTCGTAGATGAGGCTGGCGCGGATGATGTTGACCGGGCCATCGCAACGATAGACATCGGCCTCTTCGAGTTGGAAATTCGCGATCAGCATGTCGGTGATCGCGCGTGGACAATCCGCGCCGACCTCCAGGCGCACCGGTCGCGCATAACCGCGCCCGACGAGCTCTTCGCTGAGCGCGCGCGCGAGGTTCTCGACCTCGGCTTCCTCGACGACCAGCTCGCTGTTGCGGGTCACGCGGAACTGGTACGAGGCACAGACGTCGAAACCGGGGAAGATCTCGTCCGCGAAGGCCTGTAGCACTTCGGCCAGGAAGACGAAATCGCCATCGCCTTCGGAGACTTCCGCCGGCAACTTGATGATGCGCGGCAGCGAACGCGGCGCACGCACCAGGGCCATATGGCCTTCGCGCCCGAACGCGTCACGTCCCTTGAGCACCACCGCCAGGTTCAGCGTCTTGTTGAGGATGCGCGGGAAGGGGTGCGAGGGATCGAGGCCCAGCGGCGACAGCACCGGCTGGATCTCGTTCTGGAAGTAGCCGAGCAGCCAGCGCTTCTGCTTGTCGGTCCACTGGTCGCGCGTGAGATAGCGAATGCCTTCTGCGCCCAGAGCCGGCCCCAACTCGTCGTGCCAGATCGCGTAGATTTCCGCGACCAGCTCGAGCGTGCGCTGGCGGATGCGCGCAAGGATCTCGCTGGACGACAGACCATCGGCACCGGGTGTCGCCGCGCCGAGCGCATGCTTGTGCTTGAGCACCGCGACGCGCACCTCGAAGTACTCATCGAGGTTGTTGCTGACGATGGTCAGGTAACGCAGCCGCTCGAGGACGGGCACATCCGGGTCACGCGCCTGGGCCAGCACACGGAAGTTGAATTCCAGTGCCGCCAGTTCGCGGTTCATGTACAGCGCGGGCGCGCCGAGGTCGACAGACTCGCTCATGCGTTTGACGGATCCTTTCATGACGTCCGATGGTGGCTTATCGGTCATCATGCCGGAAAGCGGCATCGCAGCAACCCGGCGGCGCGTTCCTGCCATGGATCAGAGGTGCAGGCCGGCCGCTTCCTGCAGCCGGGCGCCGTCGAGCAGGCGGTCGCTGCCGAATACGCAGGCAAAGGTCGAGCCCTTGCCCGGCTCGCTCTCGATCACCAGGCGGGCCTGGTGAAGGTTGAGCACGTGCTTGACGATGGACAGGCCCAGGCCGGTACCGCCCGAATCGCGTGAGCGGCTGGAGGAGACGCGGTAGAAGCGTTCGGTCAGCCGTGCGATGTGCGTGGCCGGAATGCCGAAGCCCGAATCCTGCACGGAGAACTTCGCGCCGCCTTCGGTTTCGGCCCAGCGAATGGCGATGCGACCACCCGTCGGCGTGTAGCGCACGGCGTTGCTGACCAGGTTGGAGAAGGCGCTGTGCAGGTCCTTGGGCGAGCCGAGGACGTCGAAGGGCGTGGCCATGTCGAGCGATACGGTATGCCGGCCCTGGCTCAGCGCCTCGGCTTCCTTGCGCAGGCTGGCCAGCAAGGGGGCCATCTGCACATGTTCGTCGGCGACATGGTCCTGGGTTTCCAGGCGCGACAGGGTGAGCAGGTCTTCGACGATCTGCCCCATGCGCTTGGACTGCGCGCGCATTTCGTCCAGGACGGGCGCCAGTTCGGGGACGTCTTCGGGATCGAGCAGTTCCAGGTAGCCATGGATGACGGTCAGCGGCGTGCGCAGTTCATGCGACACGTTGGCGACGAAATCGCGGCGGATCTGTTCCAGGCGCGTCAGGTGACTGGTGTCGCGCGCCAGCAGCAGGCGCTGGCGGCTACCGAACGGTAATAGGGTGGCGGTGACATGGCGGTTCGGGTGACCCGGTGCCGTGACATCGTTGAGCGGTTCGCGGGCGCCTTCGGAAAGCCATTCGGCCAACTCCGAGTTGCGCAATACCTCGACGAGGAGGCGGCCGCGATCGCGCGGCCTCTTGAGGCCGAGCAGCTCTTCCGCCGCATGGTTGAACCAGCGGACGTGCTGCGAGTGGTCCAGGAGGACCACGGCATCGGGAAGGGTCCCGGCCGCGCTGCGCAAATCACGCAGGCGGGAAGCGATACGGCGGGTGCGAGTCATCAGACGGTCATACTCGGGACGGGGCGTTGCGGACGATTGCAACATTGGCCCCGACTTGTGACGGAACAGCGACAGCAGTACGACGATTTCCGTCAGCGCGACAACGGTCACACCGGCCCACATCGCACCGACGAGCGCGCCAACGACGCCGCCCACGACAAGGAGGGCGGCGCACGCGGCTGGCAGTCGCCAGGAGGTAAGGATGCGAGGTGGCATGGCGCTCACGATAGCGCGGCTACCCCGCGCTAGCCTAGGTATTCGCGGAGAAGCGGTATCCCGCGCCGCGAACGGTCTGCACCATGTCGTCGAGCTTCCACGGTTCCAGCGTCTTGCGCAGTCGGCGGATGTGCACGTCTACCGTGCGCTCCTCCACATAGACACTGCCACCCCAGACATGGTCGAGCAGCTGGGCGCGCGAGTAGACGCGCTCCGGGTGGGTCATGAAGAAGAACAGCAGTCGGTATTCGGTCGGCCCGATGGGCACGGCATCCTCGCCGGCGAACACGCGATGCGCGGGCCCGTCGATGCGCAGGCCGCCCAGCTCGACGATGCCGGAGCCGTCGTCGCCCTGGCTGCGGCGGAGCACCGCCTTGATCCGTGCGATCAGCTCGCGGGTGGAGAAGGGCTTGATGACATAGTCGTCGACGCCGGCTTCCAGGCCGTTCACCCGATCCATCTCCTCGCCGCGGGCGGTGAGCATGATGATCGGGATTTCCCGGGAGAGCTCCTCGCGGCGCAGCCGGCGGGCGAGTTCGAGTCCGCTGGTGCCCGGGAGCATCCAGTCGAGCAGGATCAGGTCCGGGACACGCTCGGAGATGGCCATCTGTGCGGCGCGGGCGTCGGCGGCGTGAGCCGCGTCCATACCCGCCTTGCGAAGCGCGAAAGCGACCATGTCGCGAATCGATGCTTCGTCTTCCACGATGAGAATGCGTTTATGCACGCGTAAGGCCGCTCGTTGGCTGTGACGGTCATATTGCAGCCATGCTGTGTTACACGGCAATGACAATTGTCACGAAAGTCCACCGGATCTTGCGAGTCCGGGTTACTGACTACGCCCGTCCGGGTTGTCATCCGTGGTCACGCGCTTCTTGCGCAACTCCAGCAGGAGCGGGGTCAGGTCGCTGATCCGGGCCTGGATCCGGGAGCGCTGGTAGTAGTCCAGGTCGTCACGTTTGAGCAGGCGGCGCAGCTGCTCCATCGCGTCGAAAGGCCGCCCGGCGAGGTACGCACTATCGGCATAAGCCTCCGCCGCGCGCACCGAATCGCCCGACCGCTCGCTGGCGCGGGCGAAGGTGCGGAAGATTTCCGGGTCATCGCTGTCGTCGAGCATGGGCCTGAGCAGGGTCGCCGCCGTACGGGACTCGTCGGCCCGGCCGGTGTCGGTCAGGGCCCGGGCGTAGCCCAAGGTGACAGCGCCGTTGCGGGGTGAATTCTCGTGCAGGGTCTTGTAGATCGCCATGGCGTCGCCGTGCCGTCCCGCTTCTACATAGGCGTCGGCGAGGGCCAGGCGCAGCACGACGCTGGCCGGCTGGCTGACCAGGAGCGGCTGGATCTGTTCCACCGCCTGCATGCCGTGGCCGCTACGGATCAGGGCGATGGCGTAGCCGTAACGGTTCGCCGCCGTGTCGAAATCCTTGCGCTTTAGGTTGGTGGCGTAGATATCCGCGAGCTTGCGGGCGTCGCCGGACAGCACGCGGATCCGTTCGCGCATCAGCGCGTAGGTGTCGCCAGCGCTGTCGGGCGCGATCTTGCTGCGATTCGGCGCCAGTTGCGTGTTGTCCTTGACGTAAAGGACGGGCGCGGTGCTCTTCTCCCAGCTGGCCTTGTCCAGTGTCGGCTGGCGCGGCTTGCCGGCGTTACGTTCGGTGATGACCCGGGCGCGCGCCTTGGCGTCGCTGATGCGCTCCAGGGTGACCGGGTGGGTCAGCAGCAGGGACGGCGCCGCCTCTTCGTCCTCGCCGACGCGCAAGGTGTCCTGCATGCGGCCGAAGAACTCGGCCATGGCCTCCGGGTCGTAGCCGGCATTGGCCAGGGTCTGGATGCCGGTGCGATCGGCCTCGATCTCGTCCTTGCGGGTGAAATTGATCTGCCGCTGCATGATCAGGCCCTGACCGCCCATGAGTACCGCCGGCGCGGCATCGCCGGCGCCGCCGCCCGCACCGGCGGCGATCGCGCCGAGCAGGACCAGGGCCATGAGCGGGGCGTTCTTCTTGGAATCCTCGAAAGCGCGGTACAGGTGGTTCTGGGTGATATGGCCGATTTCGTGGGCGATGACGCCGGCCAGCTCGCTTTCGCTGGTGGTGATGTCGATCAGGCCCGCGTTCACCCCGATATATCCGCCGGGCGCGGCAAAGGCGTTGATCTGGCTGTCGTTGACGATGAAGAACTGGAAATGGTCCTTCGGCCGGTCACTGGCCGCGACCAGCCGGTAGCCGAGGTCGTTGATGTACTGGTCGACCAGGGCGTCGTCGACGGTCAGGTTGAGCGTATGCATCTGGCGGAGCATCTGCGCGCCGTACTCGTTGGCCTCGCGCGGGCTGAGCAGGCCTGCGGCGGAACTGCCCAGGTCGGGCAGGCGCACGTTGTCCTGGGCGCCCGCGGCGAACGTGGCGAGGGTGCTGGCGGCAAGCAGGGCGAGTCGGGGCAACGGTTTGCGCATAGGTCGGGGACGATACCATCACCAAACGAAGAGATAACTTCCACGGCTGTGGTAGTCCGATCGCCTTTGACCGCAGGGCCGGGCCGAGGTTCGTCCGTCTTGCAAAATTCGCCCTGCGACGCCATCTTTTGGCCATTCGCTTCCGGAGCATCCCCTCCCATGTCTACCCCCGATATCACCATCTATTCGACAGCGGTCTGCCCGTACTGCGTCGCCGCCAAGAACCTGCTCAAGGCCAAGGGGCTGGGCTGGAACGAGGTCCGCATCGATATGGATCCCGCGCAGCGCGATCTCATGCTCGCCAAGAGCGGTGGCCGTCGTACCGTGCCGCAGATCTTCATCAACGGCACGCATGTCGGTGGGTTCGACGATCTGGCAGCCGCCGACCGTAGCGGCCGACTGGCCGAGATCCTCGAGGCGACACACTGATGGGCGACAAGCGCGTCGAAGAATTCACCGCATTCCGCCAGCGCATGAACGAGCGCATCCTTGGTGAGGACAATCAGGTCGTCCGGCGCTTTTTCGCGCTGGATACCCAGACCTACCGTGCCGGCGCCCTGGACGTGAAGACCAAGGAGATGCTCGGCCTGGTCGCCTCGATGGTCCTGCGCTGCGATGACTGCATCAGCTACCACGTGGCCCAGTGCAAGGAAGCCGGGGTCAATCGCGATGAATTCTTCGAGGTCTTCAGCGTCGGTCTCGTGGTCGGCGGCTCGATCGTGATCCCCCATCTGCGCCGTGCGGTCGACTTCCTCGACTCGCTGGAAGGCGAAGCGTCGACGGACGCGGAAGCCTGCGCGGACCACCCGGCGGCCTGATCGACTGCCCGTGCCGCCCCGATCGGGGCGGCAACCTTGAAGGAAGAGGGCAGGATCGCCGATAATTGGGCGATTTTTTCGCTTCCCTTCAGGAGTTATCCCCATGAGCAAGACGATTGCCGTGATCCCCGGCGACGGCATCGGCCCCGAGATCATGGACGCGACCATTCGCGTTCTCGACGCCCTCGACTGCGGTCTGGCCTACGACTACGTCGACGCGGGCGTGGTTGCCCTCGAGAAGCACGGCGATCTCCTGCCGCAGCACACGATCGACAAGATCGCCGAGCACAAGGTCGCGCTGAAGGGCCCGCTGACCACGCCGATCGGCGGTGGCTTCACCTCGATCAACGTGACCCTGCGTCGCAAGTTCGACCTCTACTCCAACGTGCGTCCGGCGATCAGCTTCCCGGGCACCAAGGCGCGTTACGAGAACATCGACATCATCACGGTGCGTGAAAACACCGAGGGTGCGTACCTGGCCGAGGGCCAGACCACCACGGGTGAGGGCGACAACGAAGTTGCCGTCTCGATGATCCGCAATACCCGTCCGGGCATGCAGCGCATCTGCAAGTACGCCTTCGAGATGGCCCGCAAGAAGGGCCGCAAGAAGGTCACGGCCGTGCACAAGGCCAACATCATGAAGACCTCGTCGGGCCTGTTCCTGACGGTGGCGCGTGAAGTGGCGAAGGACTACCCGGATATCGAGTTCGGCGAGATGATCGTCGACAACGCCTGCATGCAGCTGGTGATGAACCCGTACCAGTTCGACGTGATCGTCACGACGAACCTGTTCGGTGACATCCTCTCCGACCTCTGCGCCGGTCTCGTCGGCGGCCTGGGCCTCGCCCCGGGTGCCAACATCGGCAAGGACGCGGCGATCTTCGAAGCCGTCCACGGTTCCGCACCGGATATCGCCGGCCAGAAGAAGGCCAACCCGTGCGCGCTACTGCTCGCCGCGGCCGACATGCTTGATCACCTCGACATGGTCGCCAAGGCCACGCGCCTGCGCGCTGCCATCCGCGACGTGATGGAAGCCCGCGACCGCACCACGCCGGACGTCGGCGGCACCGGCACCACGGACACCTTCGGCGACGCGATCGTCGAGCGGATCCGCGCTACGGCGTAAGTTGTTTGCTATGTGGTAAAGAGAAGCCCCGCAGGAATGCGGGGCTTTTTTTGTTGTGCGCCGGGCGGGCTCGGCTTCGTCATGGCCATCGCGTATGGGCGTTTCGTAGACGCTCAGGAGCGAGATGGCTTGGGACGATCCATGGCTCGGCGTACTATTTCGCGTTGCTCTGTGGAGGAGCATCGGCCTTTCAGGCCGACGCGAAACGGACCTGCATAAACGAACCTGGGGCGATCCGGATATCCACCGTCCCACGAGGTTCTCCCGCCGGAAAGATCCAGGTCATATATCTCGGTTTCGCCTATAAGCTCACCGGACTGATTGTCGAAAATCCGATGGAACGCTGGCCGCCATGGGGTGAAGTAATAGGTCATATCGTCGTGAGTGAACGGATGAAATATCGAAGGCATGATCCAGTACGGCCTTAATGTATCCATGCGAAAGCATCCCTCGGGACTGATTTCGGTCAACAAAAGTGTCGCATCCCGCCGCTCGCTCCATAGCGGCGAATAGACGACCACAAGCGGCGCTGAGTAGATGCCCGTTAGGCTTAGAAGAATGATGCACGAAGTGCGCGTCACGCCAAGTTTTCTCGCTCGAAAGCACCCTCAAGATCGACGTAGGCGTCTGATAGGTCGTGCCACAGGACGTCCGAATAGATCAGGAAGTCACCACCTTTTTTGTGGATGTCTCTATACGCCCGGAAATGATGGTTGAATACGTGTCCTACACCACCGCCGCGCCAGTGATACACCATGCCGGGGGAAGAAACGCCTGAGAGTGCTGTATCCACCACGGTCGCGACTTTTCCGAGCACTTCGTAATGGGTCCATAAGCCCAAGTACTGTGTCCCGTTGAAGTCGTAGTGGTCTTTTAGGTAAAAGCCGCAGCTTTGAACCTGAAAGACCCGTCGGCCAGTCGAGGAATTGACGAAGGCACGGCCGATTACCCCCATCTTCAGGGTTGCTACGCCCAGTGCTCCATAGAAATCGTCCAGCGTATCCTTTACGTGACCCACCTTTATAGAATTGATGTCGCAGGTGGCGTCTAGCGCGCTCGCTTTCATCGTCTTTTCGCCGATGCGAAGCTCGGCTTGTCCATTCCATTTCTGCCCGCGCAAGCTTGCTAAAAGCTCGTCCACGGCAGGTTCTACGTCCCATCGGTCTTTGAGTTCCGTTAGTCTGCTGGCGCAACGATCGAACTGAAGAGCCCATGCCATGGTGACAATCGTTTCGTCAATGTGCCTAGGATCGACTAGGCTTGCGTCTTTCTTCTCGTCTTCTTGCATTTCCTTTGGCGGGGACGAGAACCAGCGCTCCATCAGTGCCGCAGATACGTTCCACCCCATGTTGCGCATGGCGCCCGGGATGCGGCTGATGGCCAGCGGCTCGACGACGAGCTTGTGCGGGCGAGTATCGCTTACGGGCGTAAGGGTTGCGGGGGTAGGTGAGATCAGTGCGTGGGGCGATGTTCCGTCTTTTGCGAGAGAGAAGTCCTTCAGGCCCATTAGATTGCCTCCGCCTGGGGTGCCACTACGCCGTAGACGACGTGCCCCGGCTTGGTCGATTTGATAGGTGAAGACGTACCGTCGCCAGCGAGCGAGCCTTCAATGGGCGCTTGACCCTGTACGGCGATGACGTATGCAGCGCCTGCGTACGGCGCGCCATTGGCGTAGTTGACCTGAATGCGCCGATCGAAACCCGAAGCCATTTCTACCAGTGCTTCGGTGCCGGCCGCAGCCGGGCTCTCATTACGAAAGCTGCCGGGGGGACGAGGACTGCTCTCGGAACATGCAGAGGAACTCACCCGCTTCCGTCCCCTCACGTTGATCGTATGTCCGCACAGGAGAGGATCGCCATGAAGTGCTATTGGCATCCCCATGACGTCGACGTGCGAGCTGCCCTTCGCGATTTTCGTGAGTCCGCAAGCTCCGCACATGACAGCCGAGCCCTGGATTGCCACGGGGGCGCCGTCGATGTCGAGCATCGCTGCCCCTTCAAGGATGCGGCCCCCGACATTTGTCGGATCTCCGACTACTGCGACTTCAGCGTTGCCGAACATAGGTGCTTCCTCCTTAGGGAGAGGGAAGCCTATCGGTGCCACCTGGCAGCGGATATCGGAGGATTCTGAAAATCTGGGGGGACGTCGCTCTGACGATCACGAGGTCTTGGGATGCCCTGATATTTCGGGGTGACGGGCGAGCGTTCGACGACGAGCCACCGTCGGATGGCACGTCAGGAAGCGGGGGCGTCGTGTTCCATGGAAACAACGCGCTTGAAGTCAAAGAAACGTACACATATGGCGCCGTGGTTGGCGGGAATTTCGCCGACCAGCTCCAGTGCGAGCGCCTCCGGCGATGAGGGCAGCGCATCCCAGTCGATCTCTCCATTCTTCAGAGGAAGCGTTCTTAGTCGCTCGGCGAGCGCCTCTGTGCGCTTTGAAATTTCCCAATCTGCGAAGAGCTGCATTTCTTCCTTTATCTTCTCTGGCCCAACCCGTCGGGCGTAAAGAAGAAACTCTCGCTCTGCGAGCTGGTCGGCGTCTCTGGTCAGCTCGCCCAGACTGTCTAAGCGGTGTGTCGCAGTCGCCTTAGTGAGCGTGACCTGAGGAGCGAGGTGCAAGATGAACGATGGGACTGCGGAGATAAATGGGTCGACGATCTCTAGATGCCTGTGTCCGCTGGCTTCGAGCCACGATCTCAAGATCTGATTGATGTGGATGTCACCAAAGCCGTACCCAATAACCACCAGCCTTGAGAGGTAATTCAGATTTGACCGAAAATGATCAAGGATCTTCTTGGGGATAACCTGATGAGCACGGCTGTCAAATTTAAACGCCCCTGTCAGTAGGCTGCGGCGCAGAAACTGCATCTCACCTTCGTCATCTCTGTACGCGATCTCGTTAATGGCGCGAACGGGACGCTCCATTGCTGCGTCCCGATAGTTCAGCTCTTCATTCGCGTACCTGAGCGTCGATATGACGGCGTCGACACTCTGTTTCTCCGGCAGGAGCCGCAAATAGTCTTCGCCGTTTCTAAACGTGAATGTGTCGAGGGAGCCGTGGATTTTTAGGAGATTTATTCCTTCTTTGCCATGCGCGAAGAACTGCATTGCGCCGGCCTCGATTGTCTTCTTTGTGAGTACTTCAGCGCGAATATCACCAATCTTATTTCCAGCGGAATCTCGCCTTGGAAAGGTAACGACTTCTTCTTCGAAGCCACACGACACAGGTATTGAATGTCTTGCTGCAACCGCTTCGATGATTAGATCGTGGTTCAGAGAGAATACCCAGAGAGGGCTATTCTTCTGCGACAGTCCCTTTATCCCGTCGTAGAGGTAAAGGTGTCGTTCAAAGTACTCGGCATTATTTATGTGCCGTAAGTAAAGCATATGGTAGATCATGTCTACGAGCCACACGTAGAGGCCGTGATAGTGGCTGGATCCCTGCTCCCTGCGAGACTGATTCTCTACATAGCCCAAGATGCTTTCGTAGTGGAGATCATCACGAATCAATACGCCAATGAAGTCTTCAATAACTGCATCTGGATGGCCGCCTCCCTGTCGACGCCATCCTAGGTTGAAAGTGCGAAGCTTCTCAGGCGTGAGCCAGTTTTTGAGCTCGGTGGTCAGTTCCCACACGAGCGGCATTCCGGCTTCATATGAAGCGCCAGCGCCCAAAAAAAGGCCGATCAATCCTGACATCGTGTCGTTGCTCCTAGCTGGATCGGGCCATGATATGCCGGAATGCAACGAACAGTGCGTTCTACCTCAGTTTGAGTAGTTCGCACACGACGTTTTCGCTTGATCCGCTTCTGGCAGGTTGGTCGGTTAGCGGTGTACTGACCGGCAGATGTCCATCTGCGCAGGAAACTTGTCGACACACCATGCCACCCATTTGCGAGTGTGCTGCTCACGTTCGCTCTTCAACAGGTGTCCGTTCTGCGGTCCCATCGAGAACCCTGTGAGCTCGGTCAGCACGAACTCAAGGCCATCATGCACGTACCAGGGTTTGACCTGCCTGTCTTCGCGCCCGAGACGGCGGATGATGATCGATTGTTCGGGGAGGCGGCGGCCATCCCCAAGGTGGCTGATGATGTAGGGCACGCCGTCGTTGCCGAGTTTGAGCAAGACGTCGAAGGCGCGCGACTCGCTCGCTGAGTCCTTCGTGGTGTCTTCGACGAGACGATCAACCCTCGGCCCGAGATCTTCCGATGCCGTGGCACTCGCGGGGGTCGCGGCAGTCGTCGCGAGCACGAGCGTGAGGCCGAGGGCGAGTCGATGCATGGCGTCGTCAGCTATTGCCGCGAAAGAACGGATACGGCGCAAGAAAGACCAGCCAGATCATCAGCAGGATGCCGATGTACTTGATGATGCGGAACAGCTTCGGATTGGCTTTCTTGAACTTGCGCGTGCGTGCGCGCCCGCGGTTGTTCAGCGCGAACATGCGATTGACGAAGCCGACCTGCTCGCTGCTTTCGTCGTCGTTCGGCGAGGCGGTGATCGAGCCCATGAAGGCGCCGACGCGCTTGTTGATGCCGGTCATCAGGCGGCTCTTCAGCGGACGCTCGACATCGGCGAAGAGGATGACGCGGGTCTGGTCCGTGCGGTTCTCGGCCCAGTGCACGTAAGTTTCGTCGAAGACCACGTCCTTGCCATCGCGCCAGGCGTGCATTTCACCGTCGACGAAGATCCGGCAGTCGTCGGAGTTCGGCGTGATCAGGCCAAGGTGGTAACGCAGCGAGCCGGCGAACGGATCGCGATGCGGGTTGAGCTTGCTGCCCGGCGGGAGCAGGGCGAACATCGCCGCTTTCACGCTCGGAATCGAATTCAGCAGCTTCACCGTTTCCGGGCAGAGCGCCTCGGCCGAGGCCAGCGGCTCGCCGTACCATTTCAGGTAAAAGCGCTTCCAGCCCTGCTTGAAGAACGAGTTGAAGCTCGCGTCGCTGTGCTTTTCGGCGGAGCGGATAAAGCCCTCGTCGAACAGATGCATCGCTTCTTCGCGAATCTTCTGCCAGTTGCCCTGGAGCAGGTCGAGCTGCGGGAAGCCCGCGCGATCGAGGATCGGTCGTGCCGGCACGGCGGAGAAGGCGTACATCAGCAGGTTGTACGGCGCGAAGATGGCCGAATGATCGACCAGCTGGCGATCGAAGCGCAGGCGCGAGCGTCCACGCAGGTGCACCAGCAACACGCAGAGCGTGAACAGGATCAGCACATACAGGACGATGAAGCGGGGCCCGAGGAAATTCATGGGATGGACTCGACCAGGACAAGCGATACCTAGGGCCGCGTGCGGCCTGTATCAACGCGCCTAGGATACTCCGGCCTCAGTGCCCGAGCACGTAGACCGAGCCGCCGCCGGGCCGCCAGGCCCGCTGGAAGGCCTTGTTAACCCACACGATCGCCTCCCGGACAGCCACGTGCGGCGATTTGCCCCGAGCTAGCCCCGCCGCCACGGCGGAAGCCAGCGTGCAGCCGCTACCGTGGCCTTCAAAGGGCAGGCGAGGGTGGCGAACCTCGGTGACACCGCTCGCATCGTAAAAACGATCGACCACCTCGCGACCTTTGCCGTGGCCGCCCTTCAGAAGCACGCCGCGCGCGCCGAGGGCGAGCAGGTCGGCGCCCGCGGCGTCCATGTCGCGGCCGAGTGGACGACCCAGGAGGGCTTCAGCTTCCGGGAGGTTGGGCGTAAGGACGTCGGCCAATGGGATCAGGCGCGTCACCATTGCCTCAAGCGCGTCTTCATCGAGCAAACGCGCGCCGCTCGTCGCGATCATCACCGGATCGACGACCAGCCAGGCTGGCTTGCGCACCTGCATTTCCTTCGCGACCAAGCGAGTCACCGCCGCACTGCCGAGCATGCCGGTCTTCACCGCGGCAACCGGGAAGTCGTCGAACACGGCCTCGATCTGGCTGCGGATATGAGAGAGGGGTAGCGTATGAACCGCAGTTACGCCACGCGTGTTCTGTGAGGTTACCGCCGTGATGGCGGTTAACCCATGCGTGCCGCGTGCGTGGAAAGTCTTCAGGTCGGCCTGAATGCCGGCACCGCCGCCGGAGTCTGAGCCTGCGATGGTGAGGGTGTTGGGTTTTGCTTTGACGGTCATGGTCATCGCGAAAGAATAGCTGCAAGGCAAGAGCGTTCGCCGATGAATCGGCTCCTACGACGGCGGGGCCGGATGCAGCGTTAGGACAGGCCGGGTCTAGCGGTGTCGCATGTTTGCGGGCGGTGGGCTCGGCCACACGCAACCTCAGAGTCCGATGCTGCGAGGGGTCAGGCCCTTGGCGCCGCATGAGCTGAGGGCGGCCCCGACCGGCTGACGGAGCGAGTGTCCAGCTACCGCCCGCCTCGAAGAGCTGCGCCGGCGGCGCCAAGGGCCTTACCCCTCGCGGCTTCCGAAAGCATCGCCGCTGAAGCGGCTCCCACAATAGGGCACGAGTCCGCGCAGCGGGCTATCCGCTAAAAAAGCGCGGACATCGCTGTCCGCGCTTTTGCTGTTGCTTACAACGCTTCGGACGCGAAATCGGCCAGTCTGGACCGCTCGCCGCGCTTGAGGGTGATGTGCCCCGAGTGGGCCCACATCTTGAAGCGGTCCACCGCGTAGGTGAGGCCCGAGGTGGTCTCCGTCAGGTAAGGCGTGTCGATCTGCTCCACGTTGCCCAGGCAGACGATCTTCGTGCCCGGACCGGCACGCGTGATCAGGGTCTTCATCTGCTTCGGGGTGAGGTTCTGGGCCTCGTCGATGATGAGGTAGCGGCTGAGGAAGGTGCGGCCGCGCATGAAGTTCAGCGAGCGGATCTTCACGCGTGAGGCAAGCAGGTCGTTGGTGGCCTGGCGGCCCCATGATCCGCCTTCTTCCGGGTTGGCCAGCACCTCGAGGTTATCGGTGAGGGCGCCCATCCAAGGCGTCATCTTCTCTTCCTCCGTACCGGGCAGGAAGCCGATGTCCTCGCCGACCGACACCGTCGCGCGGGTCATGATGATCTCGCGGTAACGCTGCTGGTCCATCACCTGGGCCAGGCCCGCGGCGAGGGCGAGCAAGGTCTTGCCCGTACCGGCCGTGCCGAGCAGGGTGACGAAGTCGACGTCGGGATCCATCAGCAGGTTCATCGCGAAGTTCTGCTCGCGATTGCGCGCCGCGATACCCCAGACCCCGTGCGAGGCGTGCGTGTGGTCGTCGAGCAGGACGAGCTTGGCCTTGCGGTTGTCCTCGTCGCCACGGATCTCCAGTACGCGCAGCTCGACGTCGTTCTCGCCGGGCATGTACAGGCATTCGTTGGCGTACCAGTTCTCGTCCTCGTGCATGTCCATTTCGTAGAACGTGCGGCCACGTTCGTTCCACGAGCGCAGTTCCGGATGCCGTGTCCAGAAGTCCTCGGGCAGGGCGTCCGAGCCGGTGAAGAGCAGGGCGAAGTCGTCCAGCGCGCGGTCGTTCTCGTAATCTTCGGCGGTGATGCCGTAGATCGACGCCTTGATCCGCAAGTTGATGTCTTTGGAGACCAGGATGACCGGCCGGTCCGGAAACTGGTCGCGCAGATCGATGACGGCGGCCAGGATCTGGTTGTCGGCCTTGCCGTTGCCATGGCCCGTGCGCTGTTGGAAGAACAGCCGGCCCACGGCGCCGCGATTGAGCTTGATGCCCTGCGGGTTGATCAGTTCCACGCCGTTGCGGATGCCATCGCCGCCGCCGCGTTCGATCAGTTCATTGAGGAAACGGCTTACCTGGCGGCCGTTGCGCGAGACTTCCGAGCCGCCTTTCTTCTTGTCGTCCAGTTCCTCCAGCACCGTCATCGGTATGAAGACGTCGTGCTCCTCGAAGCGGAACAGCGATGTCGGGTCGTGCAGCAGCACGTTGGTGTCGAGGGCGTAGATGCGCTTGCTTCCGGTCATACGGAAGTGACCTCTTGCAGAGGTTGCAAAACCGGCCGCACGGCGACGGCCGGGGGGAGGAGCCGCATGACGCGGTATCCGTCACGCGGTGGGAACACTCTCGAGCACGGCTCGCGCATGGCCGGGGATCTTGATTCCGCGCCATTCCGCGGCGAGCTTGCCGTTGGGGTCGATCAGGAACGTGCTACGGACCACGCCGAGGTAGCGTTTGCCGTAGAGGACTTTTTCATGGATGACGTCGAACGCCTGGCACCAGGCTTCGTCGGCATCGGAGACGAGCGGGAAGGGCAGTTCGTGTTTGCTGGCGAAGTTCGCGTGCGAGCGCACGGAATCGCGGGAGACACCGATGACCTCGGCGTTCACTGCCTGGAATTCGCCGTAGAGGTCGCGAAAATCCTTCGCCTCGTTCGTGCAGCCCGGCGTGTTGTCCTTCGGGTAGAAGAAAACGACGACCCACTTGCCGTGGAGGGAGGCCAGCGACAGGCGGTTGCCGTCGCCCAGGGCGCCTTCGAGTTTGGGTAGCTTCTTGCCCTTGCCGATCATGCGTAGGTCTGTCTTCCCTTGGGTTGGATCGTGTGGGTCAGAACTTCACGGGGTCCATGATGGCATCGAGGTTGAGGCCATCGCACAGTTCGAGGAAATCGTCGCGCAGCGCGGCGATGTGCGTTTCCGACGGAATGCCAATGGTGATCTGCGCCTGGAACATCTCGGCGCCGGTCTGCATGGCCTGGTAACGCATGGAAGTGAGCTGCTCGACGCTGATGTCGCGACGCGAGAAGAACTCGATGATCTTGACCAGGATGCCCGGACGGTCGGCGGCGATCACCTCGACCAGATAAGGCAGCAGGTGCGAGGTCGGCTCGCGCGGCGTGGTGCGGTAATGGACGATCTGCAGTTCTTCGTCGCGTGCCAGCTTGCCCAGCGCGGTTTCCAGCTTGGCCACCGCATCCCAGGCGCCCGAGGCGAGGAGCATCACCGAGGTGTCGTTGCCGATCGTGGAGACGCGGGCGTCGGCCATATTGCAGCCGGAGTCGGCGATGCGCTTGGCCAGCGCGAGGATCGGCGCGCGATGCGCTGGCGACAGCGTCGAAATGAGCAGCTGGTTATCGGCGGTGGTGCTACGTACTGCAGAACGATTCAAGGCTCGACTACCGATGGCGCGACCCGCGGGGCGCAGGGCGTCGCTACGGGCCCGAGCTTACTTGGCTGCGTCGCACGGTAGCAAGACACTCCGCATGGAATGATGGTTGCTCGCCCCGAATGGACTCGCCGCAGGTGCCCCGGTAACATGCGAACGGCTGGTAACTCAACGGGTTTCACCTTGGACATCTCCGGAAGTATCACCGCGCTGGCGACGCCGTTCGCCGCCGACGGCTCTCTCGATCTCGACGCGTTTGGCCGACTGCTCGACCAGCAGATCGCCGGTGGCACCCAGGGTGTCGTCGTCGCCGGGTCGACGGGCGAGTCTCATTTCCTCGAACACGATGAATTCGAGCGCCTGCTCGCCTTCGCCGTGAAACACGTGAACCACCGTATTCCCGTCATCGCCGGCACCGGCGAGGCAGGCACGGCAAAAACCATCGCCACCACCCGCCTTGCCAAGTCCCTTGGCGCGGACGCGGCCCTGGTCGTGGCGCCGTTCTACGTCCGTCCGACCCAGGAGGGCATGCGCCGGCATTTCCTCGCCGTGGCGGACGAGGGCGGCCTCCCGGTCATCCTCTATAACGTGCCGCCGCGCACCGGCTGCGATATCGCGACGGAAACGGTGGCGGTCCTTCGTGACCATCCGGGCATCATCGGTATCAAGGAAGCCCGGGGCGATGCCGAGCGCATTCGTGCCCTCGCGGAACTTATTCGTCCGGATTTCGTCTACCTCAGCGGCGACGACGGCTCGGCCCACCAGGCCATGCTGGCGGGCGCCGCCGGAACCATTTCGGTCGTGGCCAATCTCGTGCCCGAAGCCTTCCGCGCCTTCTGCGACGCCGCCCGTTCGGGCGACCCGGAGCGGGCCGCGAGGGAGACGGAACGGCTGGCTCCGCTGATCGACGCGCTCAATTGCGCGCCGAACCCGATCGCGGTGAAGGCCGGTCTGGCCGCGCTGGGGCTCGGTTCGGCCGCTCCGCGGCTGCCCCTGGTCGAGCTGGAAGCGGGCCCGGCGCTGGTCAGAGTGCGCGAAACGCTCGCCGCTCTGGCACCATTGTCGTCCGCTGCCTGAAGCAACCCTATTCAACGGAACCCGAGTTCATGAAGAAAACCTCGTACGCGCTGGTCGTCCCGGCATTGATTCTTTCCGCCCTGCTGGTGTCCGGTTGCGGTGCGTTCCGCTCGAAGAAGGACTGGGATCGCGCCCAGCAGGAAGCTCCGCTCGAGATCCCGCCGGGCCTCGACACGCCGTCGACGAGCGCTGCCCTGGTCATTCCCGAGGTGGGTTCGGGCGCCGCAGCCGCCAATGCCGCCGCGACCAATGCCGCGCCGGTGTCGGACGGCTTCGTCCTGGCCGACGATGTCGAGACCGCTTACAAGCGTATCGGCGAGCAGCTGAGCCAGGGTGACCTGGGCAACGTGATCGCCCACGACGACACCAATCACACCTACCAGATCGCCGCCAAGCCGGGCCGTCCGGAAGCCCGTCCGGGCCTGTTCCGTCGCATGTTCGGCGGTGGCAAGGACAACCAGGATGCCAAGGACGCACCGGCCTCGGCCCAGGGCGCAAGCCACACGGTCGTGCTGACGGTCAACCCGAGCGGCACCGGCAGCGAAATCCGTGCCCAGGGCGATGCAGATGGCGTCCGTCGCGTGGTCGACGCCCTCAAGTCGCGGATGGGCAGCAAGTAAGCTCGCCACCCGTGATGCACGAAAAACGCCGCCCTCGAGGCGGCGTTTTTTTGGCTTGGAAGCGCAACGCAGATCTCGGTAGGAGCCGATTCATCGGCGAGCTCGCGGCAGCGGGCCAGATGCAGCAGCGGGCCAGATGCAGCAGCGGGCCAGATGGCCAGCCGGGTTACGGCAAGCACCCATCGCCGATGAATCGGCTCCTACAACAGCAGCGGGGTGGCGCGCTCAGCGCTCGAGCAAGTCGATCTTGTTCGGCTTGCCTTCCCAGTCCTTGGCGTCCGGGAGGCCGTCCTTGCGCTCGGTGATGACCGGCCAGGCCTTGGCCAGCTCGGCGTTCAGCGCGACGAACACTTCCTGGCCCGCGGGGACGTCGTCCTCGGGGTAGATGGCGTTGATCGGGCATTCCGGCTCGCACAGGGTGCAGTCGATGCACTCGTCCGGATTGATCACCAGGAAGTTCGGGCCTTGGTGAAAGGCGTCGACCGGGCAAACCTCGACGCAGTCCGTGTACTTGCACTTGATGCAGTTGTCGGTAACGACAAAGGTCATGCGAAGAATAGGCGCCGAGTGAGGAAAAGTGGTGCTCCCTACGAGGTTCGAACTCGTGTTCCCGCCTTGAGAGGGCAGTGTCCTAGACCACTAGACGAAGGGAGCAGGTCGTACGTGGGGTACGAAGCGCGCTAGTATAGCGAAATCCCGGAGCCGGGCAACGCTTTTTTGCATGCTCGTCGGCCGGGGTCTAATTCGCTACATTGTGTCTCATTCATCCCGACACCGGCCGCCGGTGGGGGCAGCCACTTGAAGGACGCATCCGCGCCCGCCAGGACCACGACCGCTTGAATCCCGAAACCAGGAATGAGGTTGCGCCGACGCTCCGCGTCATCCCGCGCGAACAGCACTCCATTTCCCGCAAGAACATCAGCAAGGCCGCCTTGCGCGTCCTCTACCGTCTGCACGACGCGGGGTTCGCTGCCTATCTGGTCGGCGGTGCCGTGCGCGACCTCTTGCTCGGTGGTCACCCGAAAGACTTCGATGTGGCGACCAATGCGACGCCGGACGAGGTCAAGGGGCTGTTCCGCAATTGCCGCCTGATCGGCCGGCGCTTCCGTCTGGCCCACGTGGTCTTCGGGCCCGAGATCATCGAGGTCGCCACCTTCCGTGGCACCGGCGAGGACGGCACGGGCGGTGAGGGCGACCGACACATCGTCGACGGCCGGATCGTCCGCGACAACATCTGGGGCACGATCGAGGAAGACGCCGTCCGCCGCGACTTCCGCGTCAACGCGCTCTACTACGACATCTCCGATTTCAGCGTGCGCGATTACGTTGGCGGCATGCAGGACCTCGAAGACAAGACCATGCGGCTCATCGGGGACCCCGACCAGCGCTATCGCGAAGACCCGGTGCGCATGCTTCGTGCTGCCCGCCTTGCAGCGAAGCTCGGCTTCACCATCGACAAGGAAGCCCAGGCGCCGTTCGCCTCGCTGGGTCATCTCCTTGGAGAAGCCGCGCCGGCCCGCCTGTTCGATGAATCGCTGAAGCTCTTCCTCGCCGGACACGGCCTGAAGAGCTTCAAGATGCTCGAGGCCTGCGGCCTGCTGAAATTCCTTTTCCCGGCGACTGCCCGCGCCCTCGAGCGCGGTGACCAGGCGCTGCGTGCGCTGGTCGAGCAGGGCCTGGCCAATACGGATGCACGCATCGCCGAAGGCAAGTCGGTAACGCCGGCCTTCCTCTACGCCGTGCTTCTGTGGGGTGAGGTGCGCGACCAGGCACACGGCTGGATCGCCCAGGGTTTCGATATCAACGAAGCCTGGCAGCGCGCCGCGGTACACGTGGTGGGCGAGCAGTGCCAGCGCGTTGCCATTCCGCGCCGCTTTACCTTCACGATGGAAGAGATCTGGTCGCTGCAGCCGCGGTTCGAGCAGATCCATCGCAAGCGCGTGTTCCGGCTGATGTCTCATCCGCGTTTCCGCGCGGCATTCGACTTCCTGCTTTTGCGTGCGCACGAATCCGACAGCATGCGTGAGCTCGGCGAGTGGTGGGCGCATGCCCAGCAGCTGCCGCCGGAAATGCTCGCGGCCGCTCTGGGCGGCGGTGGCGTTCCCGTTCACGAACCCACCGTCTCGGCGACGGCACCGGCACGCAAGCGCCGTCGTCGGCGCAAACCCGGTGGTCGTGGCAAGGGCGATTCGGGCGGCGCGTGATCGTTCGCGCCCTGATCGGACTCGGCGGCAACCTGGGTGAGGTGCGTGAACGGCTCGATGCCGCGGTCGCCTCCCTGGATGCCTTGCCCGGCGTCGCCGTCGTGGCGCGGTCGCGGTTCTACCGTACGCCGCCCTGGGGGCATATCGAGCAGCCCGACTTCGTCAACGCGGCTATCGCCGTCGATACGAGCTTGCCCCCCTTGGCGTTGCTAGATGCTTTGCTGGCGACCGAGCGTGCGTTTGGCCGCGTTCGCGATGGTGAGCGTTGGGGCCCTCGCACGATCGATCTCGACCTGCTGGCTTATGGCGATGACGTGATCGACGACGAGCGCCTGGCCGTGCCGCATCCGCGGATCGCCGAGCGCGCCTTCGTGCTATTGCCCCTGGCCGATATCGCCTCCGATGCCGTCTTGCCCGGTGTGGGGCGTGTCGGCGACCTGCTGTCGAAGATCGACGCGCGGGCCTGCACCCCGCTTCCCTGAGCCTTGGTTGAGCTAGCGCTCGTCAAGGCGGACAATTCCGGTTTCACCCAACGAGGCGACACAGCGTGTACGTGGAAAAAACGAGCGCGCCGGCGCGTAAGCCGGTGACCGTGCCGGGCCTGAAGGCGATGAAAGCCGAAGGCCGGAAGATCGTGATGCTCACCGCCTACGACGCGAGTTTCGCTGCCCAACTGGAATCCGCCGGGGTCGACGTGGCCCTGGTCGGCGATTCGCTGGGTATGGTGGTGCAAGGGCGTTCGAGCACCTTGCCGGTCACGGTCGACGAGATGGTCTATCACACCGCCGCCACCGCGCGCGGGCTGTCGGCCACGCTGCTGGTCGCCGACCTGCCGTTCATGAGCGACCGCGATGTCCCTGCCGCGATGGAGGCCGCCACACGGCTGGTCGGGCAGGGCGGTGCCGCGATGGTCAAGATCGAGGGCGCCGGTCGCATCTGCGAGGTCATCTCGGCGCTGGCCGAGCGCGACATCCCGGTGTGCAGTCACCTGGGCCTGACCCCGCAGTCGGTAAACAAGTTCGGTGGCTACAAGGTCCAGGGCAAGACCCAGGATGCCGCCGACAAGCTGTTCGCCGACGCGAAGGCGGTCGAGGCCGCCGGTGCCGACCTGCTCGTGCTGGAGTGTGTACCTTCGGCGCTCGCGGCACGCATCACCGCCGAACTGTCGATTCCCGTGATCGGCATCGGCGCAGGCGTCGACTGCGACGGTCAGGTCCTGGTCGTCTACGACCTGCTCGGCCTCACGCCGGGCAAGCGACCGAAGTTTTCCAAGGATTTCCTCGCGGGACGCGATTCCATCCAGGGCGCCATCGGCGCCTACGTTGCGGACGTGCGTGAGCTGCGCTTCCCCGGCGTCGAACACAGTTTCAGCTGAGGGTTCCACCATGCAGACCGTTACCGATGCCGCCGCCCTCCGCGCTACCGTTCGCGGCTGGCGCAACGCTGGCCAGAACGTCGGCTTCGTGCCGACGATGGGCAACCTGCACGCCGGGCATCACTCCTTGCTGAAGCTGGCCCGTGCCCGCGCCGACCGGGTGATCGCCAGTGTCTTCGTCAATCCCACCCAGTTCGGGCCGGGCGAGGATTTCGAGCGCTACCCGCGCACCCTCGCGCAGGACCAGGCCGGCCTCGCCGAGGCCGGCTGCGACATCCTGTTCGCGCCCGAGGTCTCGACGCTGTATCCGTTCGGCGCTGCGTCCAGCGTGAGCATCCATGTGCCCGACCTGACCGAAACCCTCGAAGGCGCCCATCGCCCGGGCCACTTCGACGGCGTAGCCACGGTGGTCGCCAAGTTGTTCAGCCTGGTCCAGCCGGACCTCGCCGTGTTCGGCCAGAAGGACTTCCAGCAGCTCAAGGTGATCGAGCGGATGGTCCGTGACCTGTCCCTGCCGGTAAAGGTCATGTCGGGGGCCACGCTGCGCGACGAGGATGGCCTGGCCATGAGCTCGCGCAACCAGTACCTGACGGCCCAGGAGCGCGCCCGGGCGCCGCAGATCTATTCGACCCTGCAACAGACCCGTGAGCTGTTCCGCCAGGGCCATAGCTGGCAGGCGCTGGAGCAGGCCGCCAAGGCCCGCCTGGAGCGCGCCGGCTTCGTCCCCGACTACGTGGCGATACGCCGCGCCGAGGACCTCGCCGAGCCGGGTCCGGACGAGCGGGAAGGGCTGGTGGTGCTGGTTGCCGCCCGTCTGGGCGCCACCCGTCTGATCGACAACCTGCCTTTCGACTGAATCCCTTCACGAACGGGGACTTGCGTTTCGAAGCGCCGTCCCCCATAAAGCGCTCCGACAGAGGAAGCCCATGCGACGGAGCGGGCAACCCTCCGTTAGAATGGGCGTTTTTGTAACCGCCAAACTCCAGAGACCGCCATGCACCTCAACATGCTCAAGTGCAAGATCCACCGGGCCACGGTGACTCACGCCGAGCTGAACTACGAAGGTTCGATCGCCATCGACGGCAACCTGCTCGACGCTGCGGGTATCCGCGAGTACGAGCAGATCCATGCCTGGAACATCAGCAACGGCGAACGCTTCGTCACGTACGCGCTGCGTGCGGAAGAGGGCTCGGGCATCATCTCCGTGAACGGTAGCGCCGCGCGCCGCGTGTCCACCGGTGACCTGGTGATCATCGCCGCCTTCGTCGGCCTGTCCGAGGCCGAGATGGCCAAGTACCAGCCGGACCTGGTCTACGTCGACGCGAACAACCGCATCACGCATACGAATCATTCGATTCCCAAGCAGGCTGCGTAAGCAGCCTGCGTTGTAGGAGCGGACTTCGTCCGCGAACCCTCAGGCTTACCCAGGCACCGAATGAGGCTTTGAACTCATCGGTTCGAGCGGTCCTCACCTACGAAGCCAACAGCCGCTCCGTAAGCTGGGAAAGCCGGCCAGTTGCCATGCAAGGCCTCATTCGCAAAATCACCGCTGAGGGTTCGCGGACAGAGTCCGCTCCTACATTGTTTGATTTTGCAATCCACCTACGCTGCACTGCGGTAAGATCGGGATTCCCCTCTCCGTCGCCGCCAAGTGGAAGCCATGGAATCAAAGCACGACCGTCTGCCCTCCTTTGAGGAGCACGCCTCCCGTCTCGCCGCCACCAACCTCCGCGCCCTCGTCCAGGACGAAGCCCGCGGTGAGCGCCTGCGCCGACGCATGGGTCCGATCCTTCTCGACGCGTCCCGTCAGAAGCTCGACATCGCGGCACTCGACGCCGTCGGTGAGTACATCGAAAGCACCGGCTGGAAAGCCGCGCGCGACGCGATGTTCGAAGGCAAGCACATCAATACCTCCGAAGACCGGGCGGTGCTGCATACCGCGTTGCGCGGTGGTGCTTCGCGCAACCCGGCCGCCCCGGCCGACGTCCGCAAGGAAGTCGCCGACGCGCTGGACAAGATGGAAACCCTGGTCAACGCCGTGCACAAGGGCGAAGGCGAGTCGGTCGGCCTGATCGGTCGCGTCACCGACGTGGTCAATATCGGCATTGGTGGCTCGGACCTCGGTCCGCGCCTGGCTGTGCATGCGCTCGAGCAGTTCCACGTCGACGGCATCAACAGCCACTTCCTCACCAACGTCGACGGCCAGGCCGCGACGGACCTGATGAAGAAGCTGGACCCGGCACGCACGCTGGTCATCCTGGTGTCCAAGAGCTTCAACACGCAGGAAACGCTGCTCAATGGCGGCGTGTTCCGCAACTGGATCCTGAAGGCCGAGGGCGGCGACGAGGCAAAGGCCTCGAAGCATTTCATCGCCGTGAGCTCCAACGACGAAGCCGTACACAAGTGGGGCGCCTCGCAGGTGCTGCCGATGTGGGACTACGTCGGCGGCCGCTACTCGCTGTGGTCGGCCGTCGGTGCGTCGATCGCGTTCGCCATCGGCATGAAGGGCTTTCGCGATCTGCTCGCCGGCGCCGCCGAAGCGGACGACCATTTCCGCAGCGCGGAGTGGAAGGACAACCTCCCGGTCCTGCTGGCCATCGCCGAGATATGGAATCGCAACATCCTCGGCACCACCAGCCGCGCCGTGATTCCCTATGTGGATGCGCTGGTCGATCTGCCGTCCTACCTCCAGCAGCTGGAGATGGAAAGCCTCGGCAAGCATGTGCATCCGAGCGATGGCAGCGAAGTGAAGCAGGCCAGCGTCCCAGTGGTCTGGGGCAGCATCGGAACCAACGCGCAGCACGCTTATTTCCAGGCGCTGCACCAGGGTACGGATATCGTGCCGCTGGAATTCATCGGCCTCGTCAAGCCGGCGCATCCGCTGCGCGAAAACCAGGACGTGCTGACCTCGAACCTGCTCGCGCAGGCGGCGGCGCTTTCGCTGGGCAAGACCTACGAGGAAGCGCTCGCCGAAGCCAAGACAGGCACGGAGGAAGAACGCCACGCGCTCGCCGCGCAGCGCACGTTCAAGGGCGACCGCCCGAGCACCGTATTCATGCTCGACTCGCTCACCCCGCATTCGCTGGGTGCGCTGATCGCGCTGTACGAGCACAAGGTGTTCCTGCTCGGTCACCTGTGGGGCATCAATGCGTTCGACCAGTGGGGCGTGGAGCTGGGCAAGACCATCGCCAAGCAGATCTATCCCTCGTTGGCCAACGACAAGGACGCGGGTGACCTGTCGCAGTTCGACGGGGCCACGCGTGCGTTGATCCAGGCGATTCGCTCGCGTCGCTGAGCGCATCGCCGCTGACAAGAAAAAAACCGGCTTGCGCCGGTTTTTTTTGTGCGTGATTTTCCCTATGTAGGAGCCGATTTATCGGCGATAGCCAGGTCGCGACAAGCACCCATCGCCGATGAATCGGCTCCTACAACGACCTATCCTCAGACCTCGAGGGTGGCCAGGTCGCCCTTGTCTTCCAGCCACTGCTTGCGATCGCTCGCGCGCTTTTTCGCCAGCAACATGTCCATCAGTTTGTTGGTGCCGTCGTCCACTTCGATCGTGAGCTGCACCAGGCGACGCGTGTCCGGGTGGACGGTGGATTCGCGTAACTGCGCCGGGTTCATCTCGCCCAGGCCCTTGAAGCGCGTGACACTCACCGCGCCCTTCATCTTCTCGCGCTCGACCTTCTCCAGCATCAGGCGCTTCTCTTCGTCATCGAGGCAGTAGAACACCTGCTTGCCCACGTCCACGCGGAACAGCGGCGGCATGGCGACGAAGACATGGCCCTGGCTGACCAGGGTGGGGAAGTGCTTAAGGAACAGGGCGGAGAGCAGGGTGGCGATGTGCAGGCCGTCGGAGTCCGCGTCGGCGAGGATCACGACCTTGCCGTAACGCAGGCCGCTGAGGTCGTCCTTGCCGGGATCGCAGCCGATCGCGACGGCGAGGTCGTGGACTTCCTGCGAGGCGAGCACGGCGTTCGAATCGACTTCCCAGGTATTCAGGATCTTGCCGCGCAAGGGCATGATCGCCTGGAAATCCTTGTCGCGCGCCTGCTTGGCCGAGCCGCCTGCCGAATCGCCTTCGACGAGGAAGATTTCGGTGCGGCTGAGGTCGGTCGAGGCGCAGTCGGCGAGCTTGCCGGGCAGCGCCGGGCCCGAGGTGATCTTCTTGCGGACGACCTGTTTGGCGGCTTTCAGGCGTGCGCTGGCGCGCTCGATGGCGAGCTGGGCGATCTTCTCGCCGGTTTCCACATGCTGGTTCAGCCACAGGCTGAAGGCGTCGTGCACCACGCCTTCGACAATGCCGGCGGCGGCACGCGAGGACAGGCGCTCCTTCGTCTGGCCCGCGAATTGGGCATCCTGCAGCTTGACGCTGAGCACGAAGGCCAGGCGCTCCCAGACATCTTCCGGGGCCAGCTTCACGCCACGCGGCAGCAGGTTGCGCAGATCGCAGAACTCGCGGATGGCATTGGTGAGGCCGGAGCGCAGGCCGTTCACGTGGGTGCCGCCCTGCGCGGTGGGGATCAGGTTGACGTAGCTTTCCTGCACCAGGTCGCCTTCCGGCAACCAGGCGAGCGCGACGTCGAGCGCATCGGTCTCACGGGCGAAGTGCTTGACGAAAAGACCCGACGGCAGTGCCTCGGCGCCCTGCAGTTCACCGCGCAGGTAGTCGGGCAGGCCGTCCTCGAAGTACCACTCGGTGGTTTCGCCGGAGGCTTCGTCGAGCAGACGCACCGTCAGGCCCGCGCACAGCACGGCCTTGGCCCGGAGCAGGTGTTTGAGCTTGGAAACGAGGATCTTCGGGGTGTCGAAGTACTTCGCGTCCGGCCAGAAGCGCAGCGTGGTGCCGGTCTTCTTCTTCGGCACCGTACCGATGACTTCGAGCTCGCTGGCGCGATCGCCATTGGCGAAGCTCATGCGGTATTCCTGGCCATCGCGGCGGATGGTCACGTCCACCCGGTGCGACAGCGCGTTCACCACGGACACGCCGACGCCGTGCAGGCCGCCGGAGAAGGCGTAGTTCTTGTTCGAGAACTTGCCGCCGGCATGCAGACGCGTGAGGATCAGCTCGATGCCGGGCACGCCCTCTTCGGGATGGATATCCACGGGCATGCCGCGACCGTCATCGGTGACTTCCACCGAGCCGTCGTTGAACACGGTGACGTCGATGGTCTTCGCGTGGCCGGCGAGGGCTTCGTCGACCGAGTTGTCGATGACTTCCTGCGCCAGGTGGTTCGGGCGCGAGGTGTCGGTGTACATGCCAGGGCGGCGCTTGACCGGGTCAAGGCCGCTGAGGACTTCGATGTCTGCAGCGTTGTAGCGAGTATTCATTAGGTATCGAGGCCGTTCGTAGCCGGGCAGGATGGGGTCAGGTCACGTGGATGGTCAAGCCTGAGGCTGTGGCGTATCAGCTGACGAGATTCATGTGGGAGCCGATTTACATGTGAGAGCCGATTTACTTGTGGGAGCCGATTCATCGGCGATCCCGCGGCAGCGGCCCAGGGCGCGGCGAGCACCCATCGCCGCTGAAGCGGCTCCCACACAGGGCAGGAGCATCGCCGCTGAAGCGGCTCCCACACAGGGCAGGAGCATCGCCGCTGAAGCGGCTCCCACACAGGGCAGGAGCATCGCCGCTGAAGCGGCTCCTACATTTCCTATTGAAGCGGCGCGCAGTGCCATTCGAGCCATTCGCGGTCGGCGCCGTCGAGCAAGGGTGACAAGGCGGCGCGTACGGTGGCGTGATAATCGTCCAGCCAGGCCCGTTCGGAGGGTTCGAGCAAGCGTGGTTCGAGGCCGCGGCGGTCGAACGGGCACAGGGTCAGGGTCTCGAAAGCGAAGAAGTCACCAAACTCGGTGCTGTCGGCCTGGGTCACCACGGCCAGGTTTTCATGGCGTATGCCGTAGCGGCCGGGCTTGTAGAGGCCGGGTTCGATCGAGGTGATCATGCCGGTCTCCAGCGGAACCAGCGCGACGCCTGCCCGGGGCGCCCGGATGCCATGGGGGCCTTCATGCACGTTGAGGAAATAGCCCACGCCGTGGCCGGTGCCGTGGCCATAGTCCATGCCGGCGGCCCAGAGCGGGGCGCGGGCCAGTGCGTCGAGTTGCGGGCCGCTGGCGCCCTTGGGGAAACGCGCACGCGAGAGCGCGATCATGCCCTTGAGCACGAGGGTCGAATCGCGGCGCTGCTCGTCGGTCACCGGACCCAGGGCGAGCACACGGGTGATGTCGGTGGTGCCGCCAAGATACTGGCCGCCCGAGTCGATCAGGAGCAGGCCCTTGGCCGCCAGCGGGCTGAAGTGCGCTTCGGTGGCCCGGTAATGGGGGAGGGCGCCGTTGGCCTGGTAGGCGGCGATCGTCGAGAAGCTCTCGCCGACGAAGCCGGACTGGGCAGCACGAGCCTCACGCACGATGGTGTCGACGTCGAGCTCGGTCAGCGGTTCGCCCGCGACGATGCCCGTTTCGATGCGGCGGAACGCATGGGCGAGTGCGGCACCGTCACGGCGCATCACGTCGCGTACGTGGTCGAGTTCCTCGGTGGTCTTGCGCGCCTTCTGCATCGTCGACGGGTGGGCGGCGCGGACCTGTCGCACGGTGGGCGACAAGCCTTCGAGAATGGACACGACCACGTGGCCGGGGTCCAGCATGAGCACGGCGTCGTCGGGCAGGGCCGCGATCGCCGAGGCGACGGTGCTGTAGTCGGCGAGGCCCATGCCATCCGCCGCCAGGGCCTGCCTGATGTCGGCCGGTACCTTGGCGGCATCGATGAACAGCGTGGCCTTGCCGTCGTCGATTAGCAGGTGGGCCAGGAAGACAGGGTTGTACTCGACATCCGCGCCGCGCAGGTTGGTCAGCCATGCGATGTCGTCGAGGCTGGACAGCAGGTGGTGGGTGGCGCCGGCCCGACGCATGGCGGTGCGCACGTGGCGCAGCTTGTCGGCACGGTCGACGGCAGCGAACGGTGCCGCGTGCGCGAAAACGGGGGCGTCGGGGCGGCCCGGGCGGTCGGGCCAGATGGCGGCGGGCAGATCGAGATCGGTGCGCAGGGTCGCGCCGGCCGCCCCGAGGCGCCGTGCCAGGCTCTCGGCACCGGACACGTCCAGGCTGTCACCTGCTGCCGCGACGACGTCGCCCGGGCGGAGCTGTTCGGCCAGCCAGCCGATGTGCTCGGGCGTATGCGCCACCTTCAGACGCATCAGGGGCAGGCCGCTGCCGGCAAGTTCCTGTTCCGCCTGGGAGAAATAGCGGGAATCGGTCCACAGGCCACCACCGTCGGTGGTCACGACCAGGGTGCCGGATGAGCCGGTGAAGCCGGAAAGCCATTCCCGGGCCTGCCAGCGCGGCGGCAGGTACTCGGACAGGTGGGGGTCGGCGGAGGGGACGACGACGGCGGCGACGCCTTCGCGGGCCATGGCGGCGCGAAGGGCTTCAAGACGGACGGGGATGGGCTGGGCGGTCATTCCCCGATGGTAAAACGACCGCTCCGATTCGGCACGTTCAGTCTGCCCCTCGCGAGTGAGGGCGCGCCCGTGTAAAATACCGATTTCCAGCACTGGCTGCTCGCATGACTCCCCTGATTTTCGTCACCGGCGGTGTGGTGTCTTCCCTCGGGAAGGGCATCGCAGCGGCGTCGCTTGCCTCCATTCTCGAGGCGCGCGGTCTCTCCGTCACCATGATGAAGCTCGATCCGTACATCAACGTGGATCCGGGCACCATGAGTCCCTTCCAGCACGGTGAGGTCTACGTCACCGACGACGGTGCCGAAACCGACCTGGACCTGGGTCACTACGAGCGCTTCGTACGCACCCGCCTCACCGGCAAGAATTCGATCACCGCCGGCAAGATCTACGAATCGGTCATCCGCAAGGAGCGCCGCGGCGATTATCTCGGTGCGACGGTGCAGGTCATCCCGCACATCACCGACGAGATCAAGCATTCCATCCACGAGGCGACGCGCGGTTACGACGTGGCGCTGGTGGAAGTGGGCGGCACCGTGGGCGATATCGAATCGCTGCCTTTCCTCGAAGCCATCCGTCAGCTGCGCATCGAGCACGGCGCGGAAAAGTGCATGTTCGTGCACCTCACCCTGGTGCCGTATATCAAGGCCGCGGGCGAGATCAAGACCAAGCCCACCCAGCATTCGGTGAAGGAACTGCGTTCCATCGGTATCCAGGCCGATGTCCTGCTGTGCCGCTGCGAAGAGCCGTTGCCGGATGCCGAGCGCCACAAGATCGCGCTGTTCACCAACGTGCCGAAGAACGCCGTCATCAGCACGATCGATGTCGACGTCATCTACAAGCTGCCGATGTGGCTGCATGAGCAGGGCCTGGACGATCTCGTCATCAAGCGCCTCGGTCTCGACGCGGGACCGGCCGATCTCTCCAGCTGGATCCGCACGGTCGAAGCCGTCGAGCATCCGCGCGACGAAGTAAATGTTGCCATCGTCGGCAAGTACGTCGAACACAAGGATGCCTACAAGTCGCTGGCCGAAGCGCTGCGTCATGGCGGTATCAACCAGTCGGCCCGCGTGAACCTGCATTGGGTGGACTCCGAAGACGTCGAAGCGCGCGGTGCCCGCGCGGTGCTCGGCGACTCCGATGCCATCCTCGTGCCGGGCGGCTTCGGCAAGCGCGGTTTCGAAGGCAAGATCCTCGCGGCGCAGTTCGCTCGCGAGACCGGCATTCCGTACTTCGGCATCTGCTACGGCATGCATGCTGCCGTGGTCGAGTTCGCACGTAACACCGCCGGCCTCAAGCAGGCGGATTCGAGCGAGAACGATCGCAACACGCCGGACCCGGTCATCGCGCTGATCACCGAGTGGACCACCGCCACCGGCGAAACCGAACAGCGCAGCGAGCGTTCCGACCTCGGCGGCACCATGCGCCTGGGCGCGCAGGAATGCCGCCTCAAGGCCGGCACGCTGGCGCGTGAGCTCTATGGCGAAGACGTGGTGCGCGAGCGTCACCGTCATCGCTACGAGTTCAACAATCGCTATCGCCAGTCGTTCGAAGATCTCGGCATGGTTATCTCCGGTAAATCCATGGATGACCTCCTCGTCGAGATCGTCGAGCTGCCGCGTCACGTGCATCCGTGGTTCCTCGGCTGCCAGGCGCACCCGGAATTCACCTCGACGCCGCGCGAAGGCCATCCGCTGTTCATCGGCTTCGTTCGTGCCGCCCGCGAGTACAAGGCCGTCCGTGACGGTGAAAAGCTCGCCATCCGTTCCCAGGAGTCCGCGGCATGAAGCTCTGTGGTTTTGAAGTCGGCCTTGATCAGCCGCTGTTCCTGATCGCCGGTCCCTGCGTCATCGAATCGATGCAGCTCCAGCTCGATGTTGCGGGCAAGCTGAAGGAAATCACCGATCGTCTCGGCATCAACTTCATCTTCAAGTCCAGCTTCGACAAGGCCAACCGCTCCTCCGGCGGCAGCTTCCGCGGCCCCGGCCTTGAAGAAGGCCTCAAGGTGCTGGACGCGGTGAAGAAGCAGATCGGCGTGCCGGTCATCACCGACGTGCACGAATACACCCCGATGAACGAGGTCGCCGCCGTCGTCGACGTGCTGCAGACCCCGGCATTCCTCTGCCGCCAGACCGACTTCATCCAGAACGTCGCGAAGGCCGGCAAGCCGGTGAACATCAAGAAGGGCCAGTTCCTCGCCCCGTGGGACATGAAGAACGTCGTGCAGAAGGCCTTCGATGTCGGCAACCACGACATCCTGGTCTGCGAGCGCGGCGCCAGCTTCGGCTACAACAACCTCGTCTCCGACATGCGCTCGCTCGCGGTGATGCGTGAGACGAACTGCCCGGTCGTGTTCGACGCCACCCACTCGGTGCAGTTGCCGGGCGGGCAGGGCACCAGCTCCGGTGGCCAGCGCGAGTTCGTGCCGGTGCTGGCGCGCGCGGCGGTCGCGGTGGGCGTCTCCGGCCTGTTCGCCGAGACCCATCCGGACCCGTCCAAGGCCCTGAGCGACGGCCCGAACGCCTGGCCGCTCGACCAGATGGAAGAGCTGCTCGAGACCCTCATGGAGCTCGATGGCGCCGTGAAGCGTCGCGGATTCAAGAACCACGCTTGATCGTTCCTCCGGAACGGTATGATTGACGGTATAGCGGGACCGCAAAGGTCCCGGGGAGACGGGCTGGATGGTCGAGGACAACGGGATCCATGTCGCGGGCGAACCGCGCCAGCGTGCGGCGCGCCTGCCGCAGTCGGGTCACGGCATCGCCTCGTTCGTCATCGCCCTGGTTTCCGGGCTCGTCGTCCTTGCCGGTATCGGCTTTGCCGCGCTGATGGTCGCCTCGGGCGATCCCGAACAGCACATGGAAGTGTTCGGACTTGTCGGCCTCGTTCTCTGCGTCTTTCTCCTCCTTGCCCTCGTCGGCCTCGTACTGGGCATCGTTGCCCTGCGCAGGCAGGACCGCCGCCGCACGTTCGGCGCGATCGGGCTGGGACTCAACGCTTTCATCCTGATCGGTACCGTGGGGCTCGCGTTCCTCGGTACTTTCTTTCGTCATTCCAACTCGTAACGGGAAGCGCATGACCACCGATATCACCAAGATCCACGCCCGCGAAATCCTCGATTCCCGCGGCAACCCGACCCTCGAAGCCGAGATCACCCTGGCCGACGGTTCCTTCGGCCGTGCGGCCGTGCCGAGCGGCGCCTCCACCGGCACGCGCGAAGCCGTCGAGCTGCGCGACGGCGACAAGAAGCGCTACGACGGCAAGGGCGTGACCAAGGCCGTCGGCAACGTCAACACCACGATCGCCAAGGCGCTCGCCGGTTTCGACGCCGCCGACCAGAAGGGCCTCGATGCGAAGCTCATCGCCCTGGATGGCACCGACAACAAGGGCAACCTGGGCGCCAATGCGCTGCTCGGCGTTTCCATGGCGGCGGCTCACGCTGTCGCCGCGTCGAAGAAGCAGGCCCTGTGGCAGTACTTGATGGTCGACGGCGGCGGCACGCTGCCGGTGCCGATGATGAACATCATCAACGGCGGCGCCCATGCCGATAACAACGTCGACGTGCAGGAGTTCATGGTGCTGCCGGTCGGCGCGCCGAGCTTCGCCGAAGCGCTGCGCTACGGCGCCGAGATCTTCCATGCGCTGAAGTCGGTGCTGAAGGGGCGTGGCCTCAATACCTCGGTGGGCGACGAAGGCGGCTTCGCGCCGAACCTCAAGTCCAACGTCGAAGCACTCGACACGATTCTCGAAGCCGTGAACAAGACCGGGTACAAGGTCGGTAGCGACATCCTGCTCGGCCTCGACGTGGCCAGCTCGGAATTCTTCAAGGATGGCAAGTACGACCTCGAAGGCGAAGGCAAGATCTTCACGCCCGAGCAGTGGGTCGACACGCTGGCGTCCTGGTCGAAGCAGTACCCGATCGTCACCATCGAAGACGGCATGGCCGAAGGCGACTGGGCTGGCTGGGCGCACCTGACCAAGGCCATCGGCGAAGGCATCCAGCTGGTCGGCGACGATCTCTTCGTCACCAATCCGAAGATCTTCCAGGAAGGCATCGACAAGAAGATCGCCAACGCCATCCTGATCAAGGTCAACCAGATCGGCACGCTGTCCGAGACGCTCGAAGCGATCGCCATGGCACACCGCGCGAAGTACGCGGCGATCGTGTCGCACCGTTCCGGCGAGACCGAAGACACCACGATTTCGGACATCGCCGTGGCGACCACGGCGACCCAGATCAAGACCGGTTCGCTGTGCCGCACCGATCGCGTGGCCAAGTACAACCAGCTGCTGCGTATCGAGGAAGCCCTCGGCGCGAAGGCGCGCTATGCCGGCCGGGATGCGTTCCCGAGCCTGTCCAAGCTGCCCGGCTGAGTCGTGCCTTGAGCAACGCGGCACTCCTGCGCTGGATCGGCCTGATCCTCGTCATCGTCCTCATCGCGCTGCAGCTGAAGCTGTGGGTCGGCGGTGGGGGCATGGCCGAGGTCGATTCACTGCGCGCGTCGGTGCAGAAACAGACCGAGGAAAACGCCGCGTTGCTCAAACGTAACCAGGCGCTTGCCGCGGACGTGGAAGATCTCAAGCACGGCGAGCAGGCTACCGAAGCGCGTGCGCGCCAGGAGCTGGGCCTGATCAAGCCGAACGAGACCTTCTACCAGATCGTCGAGCCAGGGGCGGCGACCAGTGCGCCGCCGCCTCCGCCGCCCGTCGGTCCCGGCACCCAGTGATGGATGCCCTGTGGTGTGTGGTTCCGGCTGCCGGTCGAGGCGTCCGGGCGGGTGGCGATCGGCCGAAGCAGTATCAGTCGCTGGCCGGACGTCCTTTGCTCGATCACACGCTTGAACGCCTGGCGGCGCATCCGCGCATCGCCGGGCTGGTCGTCGTCATCGCGGCGGACGATCCCCATTTTTCTGCCGTCGAGTCGATCGGCGGCAAACCCCTCATCGCGACCATCGGCGGCGGTGAGCGCAGCGACTCCGTGCTGGCGGGCGTACTCGCCTTGCCGGCCGCCGTGGCGCCGGATCATTTCGTCCTGGTCCACGATGCCGCGCGGCCCTGCGTGCGCGCCGACGACATCACCCGCCTGATCGACCTGGCGGGTGTGGGTGAAGGCGGTCTGCTCGGCGCGCCCCTGCGGGACACCCTCAAGCGGGCGGATGCGGACTGTCACAGCACCGCCACCGAACCGCGCGAAGGTCGGTGGCGCGCCTTTACGCCGCAGATGTTCCGCCGGGGCGCGCTGGCGCGTGCACTCGCCCTTGCCGCCGCGGACGGTATCGTCGTCAGCGACGAGGCCATGGCGATGGAGCGCACGGGCGTCATGCCGCTGCTGGTGGAAGGTTCGGAAGACAACATCAAGGTGACCACGCCGGCGGATTTCGCGCTGGCGGAGTTCCTGCTCGGGAGAACACGTTAATGCGTATCGGACAGGGATTCGATGTCCACGCCTTCGGTGAAGGCGATCATGTGATGCTCGGCGGTGTGCGCGTGGCGCACGGGCAGGGCGTGCTTGCGCATTCGGACGGCGACGTCGTGCTGCATGCGCTGTGCGATGCGTTGCTCGGCGCGCTGGCGCTGGGTGATATCGGCAAGCATTTTCCGCCATCCGACGATAAGTGGCGCGGCGCGGACAGTCGCAGCTTCGTGCGTGCCGTGGCGGGTATGCTCGCCGAGCGCGGCTATGCCCTCGGCAATGCCGACATCACCGTGATCTGCGAAGCGCCGAAGGTCGGTCCGCATGCGCAGGCGATGCGCGAGGTGATCGCCGCCGATCTCGGTGTCGACATCGATCGCATCAGCATCAAGGCGACTACCACGGAAACCCTCGGGTTCACCGGTCGCCGCGAGGGCATTGCCGCCCTGGCGACGGTGCTGGTCGAGCGGTCATGAGCGAGAGCGAGTCACGCGCCGCCACGCCGCGTCTGCACGACCGGCTGGAGGCGATTACCGATCTCCTGCGCCGTCGGGAAGGCTTGCTTGCCTTTGCCGGCGCGGCGCCGGATCGCGATGACTCGCCCCTCGATGCAGCCGACGCGGAGTTGCAGGCCCTGCTTGACGGACTCCATCCGGCCGATCTCGCCGATGTGTTCGAATCCTTGCCGCTCGAAGACCGGCTTGCAGTCTGGCAGCGGATCCGCAGCGATCGCGACGGCGACATCCTGCTCGAAGTCTCCGACTCGGTACGCGAATCGCTCATCGCGGACATGGACGATCGCGAGATTCTCGCTGCCGTCGAACCGCTGGACGCGGACGAGCTCGCCGACCTCGTCGACGACCTGCCGACCGAAGTGCTGCCCGAACTCATGGCCAGCCTCGATGCGCAGGATCGTGAGCGCGTGCAGGCCGCCATGTCCTACGAGGACGACCAGGTCGGCGCGCTGATGGACTTCGACATGGTCACCATCCGCGAGGACATCAGCCTCGAAGTGGTGCTTCGTTATCTTCGCCGCTTCGACGAGCTGCCTGCGCAGACCGACAAGCTCTTCGTGGTCAACGCCGACAGCGTGCTGACCGGGGTGTTGCCCCTGCATTGGTTGCTGGTGAACTCGCCGGACAAGATGGTCCGCGAGATCATGGCGCCGGACGTGAACACGTTCCGCCCGGAAGACGATGCCTATGACGTGGCGCAGGCTTTCGAACGCTACGACCTGGTGACCGCGCCGGTCGTCGACGCCGGGATGCGCCTGATCGGCCGCATCGCCGTCGATGCGATGCTGGACTTCATTCGCGAAGAGAGCGAAACCGAGGCGCTGTCGCGCGGTGGCCTGCGCGAAGAGGAAGATATCTTCGCCTCCGTCTGGAAGTCCGTGCGCAATCGCTGGGCGTGGCTGGCGATCAACCTCGTCACCGCCTTCGTGGCATCGCGCGTGATCGGCCTGTTCGAGCATTCCATCGAGAAACTGGTGGCGCTTGCCGCCTTGATGCCCATCGTCGCCGGCATCGGTGGCAATTCGGGTAACCAGACCATCACCATGATCGTTCGCGCCATGGCGCTGGAGCAGGTGGGTACCTCGCAGGTACGCAGGCTGTGGCGCAAGGAACTGGGTGTTTCCCTGTTCAACGGCGTGGTCTGGGGCGGTGCCATCGGCATCGCCGCGTGGCTGCTCTACGGCAATCCTGCGCTTGGCCTGGTCATGACGGCCGCCATGACACTGAATCTCCTGCTCGCCGCCTTCATGGGCGTCGGCATTCCCATGCTGATGGTCAAGCTCGGTCGCGATCCCGCGCTGGGCTCCAGCGTGCTCATCACCGCCGTCACCGATAGCGGCGGTTTCTTCATTTTCCTGGGGCTGGCGACGATTTTCCTGCTCTAGAAGGCCGCGAACCATGACAGACAACGAACTCCCTTTCGCCTTCGGCGCCCCGCCGCTGCGCGGCCGCCTGCGCTCCGCGCCCGAGGATTTCTTCGTCGAGGAAATCCTCGGCTATGAAGCCGATGGCGCCGGCGAGCATGCGTTTCTCCTGGTGGAAAAGCGCGGCACGAACACCGATTGGGCAGCACGTGAACTCGCCAAGTTCGCCGGTATCCAGCCGATGAATGTCGGCTACGCCGGCATGAAGGACCGCCACGCGGTGACCCGCCAGGTGTTCACCGTGCACCTTCCAGGCAAGGCCGATCCGGACTGGTCGGCGCTCGTATCCGACGAGATCAAGGTGATTTCCGCCGCCCGCCATTCGCGCAAGATCAAGCGCGGGGCACTGCGTGGAAACCGCTTCGTGCTGGTGCTGCGGGAGATCGAAGGCGATCGTGCCGCCGCTGACGAACGCCTCGCCGCGATCGCGAAGCGTGGCGTGCCGAATTATTTCGGCGAGCAGCGATTCGGTCTCGGTGGCGGCAACGTGGCGCAGGCGAAGCAGATGTTCGGCGGTCGCCGCGTCGACCGCGACAAGCGCTCCATCCTGCTTTCGGCGGCACGTTCGCACATCTTCAACGGCGTGCTCGCTGAGCGTGTCGGGGCAGGGCAGTGGGATACGCCGATGGATGGCGAGATCTGGTCGTTGGAAGGCTCGCGCTCGTGGTTCGGACCCGAGGCGTTCAGCGACGTGTTGGCCGAGCGTCTCGCTCGCTTCGATATTCATCCGTCGGGTCCGTTGTGGGGCGATGGCGAGCCGCCGTCCACCGATGCGGTCGGCGAGCTGGAGCGTGCCGTTGCCGCCCGTGACGAAGATCTTGCGAAAGGTCTGGCGGGCGCGCGCATGGACCAGGAGCGCCGGGCGCTGCGCATGCTGCCGCGCGATCTGGCCTGGCGCTGGCTGGATGATGGCGCGCTCGAAGTCTCGTTCGGCCTCCCGGCCGGGGCGTATGCGACGACCGTGCTACGCGAAGTCGCCGCCACCCTGTAATGCTCTAGGTCCCACAGAATGCTCGCCGATGAATCGGCTCCTACAGGTAGCTATTAGCCTTTCAGCAGGACGACGACGGCCCCGGTGCCGCCTTGCATCGGGCGGGCCGAGGCGAAGGCAACGACATCGTCCCGTCGACGCAGCAGCCGGTCGGTCAGACCCTTCAACACCGGCCCGGCCGCCTTGGAGCGCAAGCCCTTGCCGTGGATGATCCGCACGCAGCGAATCCCATCGTGGCGGCACTCGGCGAGGAACTCGGCAATCGTCATCTGCGCCGCGGCGGCGTTCATCTGGTGGAGGTCGACGTCCGCCTGGATGCTGAACTGACCGCGCTTGAGCTGTTTCAGCAGCTTGGGCGGGTAGCCGTCACGCAGGTAGGACAGCTCCTCACCTACTTCGAGATCGGCCGGGTCGTAGTCGAACAGGAGTGACTCGGCCGGCACGGCCGCCTCGTCGGCATCGCGCATGTGCGGATACGGCTCGGGGCGAGGGCGCTCGGGTAGCGACTCGACCGGCGCCATCGGCCGCACGTCGCCAATCGCCTCGCGGAAGAGGCGGCTGTCATCGTCGTGAAGGGGAGGCGTGCGGCGCTTCATTGCCCTCATCCTAGCTGCGTTTCGTGAATCCCGCTGCCCGCTCCGGTAGACTTGGACCGGTCGGGCGGCCTTGTCGATATAGGGCCGCCACACCCGATTTTCGATCTGGATCAGCATGCAAGTTCTGGTTAGCAACGACGACGGCGTAGAGGCTCCGGGCATCCGGATTCTCGCCGGGCGTCTGGCCGAGTTCGGCACGGTGACCGTGGTCGCCCCCGACCGCGATCGCTCCGGCGCGAGCAACTCGCTTACCCTCGACGCCCCCATCCGTGCCCATCGCATGGAGAACGGGTTCTATCGCGTGTCGGGCACGCCGACGGACTGCGTCCATCTCGCCCTGGCGGGCATGCTCGAGCATGAGACCGACATCGTTGTGTCGGGCATCAACAATGTCGCCAACCTCGGTGACGACGTCATCTATTCGGGCACCGTCTCGGCCGCCATGGAAGGGCGCTTCCTCGGCCTTCCCGCGATCGCCGTTTCCCTGGTGACGAAAGAGGGCTCCGGCCGTCACTTCGATGCGGCCGCCAGCGCGGTGCTCATGATCATGCGTCGGTTGATCGTGGATCCGCTGCCGGCGGACACCATCCTCAACGTCAACGTGCCTGACCTTCCCTGGGAAGAGATTCGCGGCTTCGAGGTCACCCGGCTCGGCAAGCGTCATCGCGCCGCGCCGGCCATCCGGACGGAAGATCCGCGCGGTCGCACCATGTGGTGGATCGGTCCGCCGGGCGAAATCGACGATGCCGGCCCGGGCACCGATTTCAATGCCGTCAGCCGCGGCTTTGTCTCGGTCACGCCGATCCACACCGATCTCACCCGTTTCCAGGCCCTGGAGAAAGTCAGTAGCTGGATGCTTCCGCTTTCGTCGGCGATGGGTAACGAGGAGGCAGCCTGAGGTGGTGAACCTGCATGCCCTGCCTGCTTCGGCCCTGCGCGGCGAAGGAATGACCTCGCAACGTGCGCGCGACCGCCTGGTCGCCAAACTGGTCGAGGAAGGCATTCGCGACGAGCGCGTGCTCGAAGTCATCCGGCAGCTGCCGCGACATCACTTCATCGATCAGGCGCTGCATTCGCGCGCCTATGAGAATACGGCGCTCCCCATCGGCCACGGACAGACCATTTCCCAGCCCTGGATCGTCGCCCGCATGACCGAGGCGCTGATCGAGCATGGCGTGCCCGAGCGTGTGCTCGAAATCGGCACGGGGTCGGGTTACCAGGCCGCGGTGCTCGCCGGCATCGTGACCACGGTCTACACGGTCGAACGGATCGAAGAGCTGCTGCGCCAGGCGCGTCGCCGGTTCCGTCAGCTGGGCATCGAGAACCTCCGTTCGCGGCACGACGACGGCAAGCTGGGTTGGGAGTCGGATGCGCCTTTCGACGCCATCATCCTCACCGCCGCCGGCGACCGCGTTCCGCTGAAACTGCTTGACCAGCTCAAGCCGGGCGGCGTGCTCGTGGCGCCGGTCGGTAGCCCGAGCCAGCAGGTGCTCCTGCGTCTGCGCAAGGGCGAGAACGGCGAGGTCTTACGGGAAGAACTGGGTGCGGTGAGTTTCGTGCCCTTACTCGGCGGCATCGGTTGATGCGCCTCCACGACAGGGAAAACCGCTGAATGCGGATGTTTGCTTCGCTTTACGAACGCGCCATCGTCTGGGCGCGTCATCGTCACGCGGTCCGCTATCTCGCGGGCCTGTCCTTCGTCGAAGCCTTCATCTTCCCGATCATGCCGGAAGTGATGCTCGCGCCGATGATGCTGGCCGAGCCGCGCAAGGCCTTCCGCTACGCGAACTGGAGCCTGCTGTTTTCGCTGGCGGGTTCGCTGGTCGGCTACATGCTCGGCCACTACGCCTACGAGGCCCTGAAGCCGCTTCTCGAGTCGATGCACCTGCTCGCGCCGATCGAGAAGGGCGTGGCAAGTCTGCGCGAGGACATGGCCGCGCATGCGCTGGCCCTCTACATCGCCCTGGCCATGGCTGCGCTGCAGCCCGTGGTGCCGATGAAGTTCGTGACCTGGGCTTCCGGCATCATCGGGGTGCCCCTGCTGCCGTTCCTGCTTTGCATGCTGATCGGGCGTGGCAAGCGGGTCTGGCTGCTGGCCTTGCTCGTACGCCTGTTCGGCGAGCGCGCTGAACGGATCCTGCGTAAACACATAGAGTGGATAGGTTGGGCTGCTATCGTTGCAGTCGTCCTTCTGGCCGTGTGGTGGTTCCTGCTGCGATGAGTGCCCGTGAAAGGAAATCCGCGATGCTCATGATCCGTCCGCTCGCGCTGGTAGGCGTGCTGTCGGCTGCCGTGGTCGTGGCGGGCTGCGATGTCACGCGCAGCTCTGTCATCGTCACGCGGAGCCCGGGTAGCTACACGCCGAGCCACGACGCGACGCCGCCTCCGGCGCCGCCTGGTGGCAGTTACCGGGTCATGAAGGGCGATACCCTCTACAGCATCGCCTTCCGCAACAAGGTGGATTTCCGCGATCTCGCCAGCTGGAACGGCATTGCCTCGCCGTACACCATCTGGCCGGGCCAGGACCTGCGGCTCGCCCCGCCGGGTCATGACAGCAAGTCGGCGCCCGCGCACGCCGCGCCGGTCGTCGTGGCCGCTACGCCCCCGCCCGCGGGTACGCCGCCCGCCGGTAATGCGCCGCATGGCACACCGCCGCCGGCCCAGCCTGCGCAACCCGCTTTCCAGAGCGTGACGGATGCCGATGTCGCGCCGCCCGCTGTCCCGGCCCCCGCGACCACGACAAACACACCGGTCGTCGTCGCCGGCAAGCCGGCGGAGTCGGTCGTTCCTGTTGCCGTGCCAGTGCCCCCGAGTGCGCCTAACGCCCCCGCCGCGGCGCCCGCCCCCGTGGAGAATCCGCCGGCAGCGACGCCTATCGTGACCAGTGGCGCATCGCGTAGCGCCGGCGGCATCGCCTGGCGTTGGCCGGCCGACGGCACGATGCTGAAGAAGTTCTCTTCCGCCGACGCCATTCCCGGCATCGAAATCGGTGGCAAGGCCGGTGACCCGGTGCGCTCGGCCGCCGATGGCGTGGTGGTGTACAGCGGCAACGGCCTGGTCGGCTACGGCGAGCTGGTCATCATCAAGCACAGCGACAGCTTCCTCTCCGCCTACGGTCACAATCGCAAGCGACTGGTCAAGGAAGGCGAGAAAGTGAAGGCAGGGCAGGCCGTGGCCGAAATGGGCTCGAGCGGCGCGACCCGCGACGAACTCCAGTTCCAGATCCGCCGCGACGGCAACCCCGTCGACCCGCTGCAATATCTGCCAGCAAAATAGGTACATGCATGAGCCGCTTCAGCGGCGAATGCATAGGTAAATGTAGGAGCCGATTCATCGGCGAATAGTAAATACACGCGCTGCACAGCAGCGCTTCCTCCCAGGTTGCTGGCCTCAGCCCCTCACGAGGCCTCCCCATCGAAGCAAGAGCTCGCCGATGAATCGGCTCCTACAGGAGCAGGGGCCCCCACCGCCTAGGCCTGGCGCTTGTTCCGCACCTCAAACGCCTGCAGGTGCGCGAACGCCACCTCCAGCATCGGCGCTTTGACGCCAGCGTCCCGCGCCCGGCGCAGCATGTCACCCACGATGTGGTCGGCTTCGATGCGCTGTCCCGATTCCAGGTCGCGCAGCATGGACGCCGTCAGTGGTGAGCCTTCCTGCGTCAGTGTTTTCCAGGCAAAGGCGCGGGCGTTGTCCGGTACGGCATGACCGGCCGCGCGCGCCACCGCCAGGCACTCCTCGTACATCTGCTCGGTGAGCTGGCGGCCATCGTTCGTGGCGACGATGTCGCCGACGCTGGCGCGGAACAGGCAGGTCGCCCCGGCGAGGGTGGCCAGAAAAGAGAATTTAGCCCACAGGTCGCGCTCGATATCGGTCGAGTGCGTGTGGTCGACGTTCGCCTTGGTGAAGGCTTCGGCGATGGCGATGCAGCGGCCGTCGTGTCCGGTGCCGTCCCGTTCGCCGAAGGTCACCGATGCCCCGCTGCCGAAGTGCAGGATCTCTCCTGCAGGGCCCTTCGCAGCGCTGATCACGCACATGCCGCCGATGATCCGGTCAGCGCCAAAGCGTTTGTCGAGCACGGGGTAGTGGGCCAGCCCGTTGAGGATCGGCAGGATCGCCGTCGTCTCCCCGATGGCCGGGTCGATCGCCTCGATGGCCGAGTGCAGGTCGTAGGCCTTGCAGGAGAGCAGGACGAGATCGAACGTGCCCGCCGCGGCGACCGTGTCGGCGGTGACGTGTTTCACCGTCAGGGTAGCGTCGCCGAACGGGCTCTTGATGACCAGGCCCTTCGCATCCAGCGCCGCTGCCCGATCCGGTCGCACCAGGAAGGTCACATCCGCGCCTTCCTGACTCAGGCGGCCGCCGAAGTAACCGCCGGTGCCGCCGGCACCGAGAACGAGGATGCGCATGGAAAGGTTATCCCTGGGGCAGGATGAAGGCCGCCAGGACCCTGCGGCCCTCGCCGGCCAGGAGACTGTAGGTGCGCGCGGCCGAGCCGTTGGTCATCGCCTCGACGCCGATGCCCTGGCGCAGGAAGCCAGCCATGACCTCGGCGGGGGGAAAGACCTGGCGCTCCCCGGTCCCGATGATCACCAACTCGGGCTTGAGCTCTGCGATCAGGGCGACGTCGGACAGCGTGAGCTGTTTGGCGTCCGTCACCGGCCAGTCCTCGACGACCTTTTCAGGGGTCAGCAGGAGGCTCTTGTGAAAGTCGCGATCGACGATGGTGACCGTGTTCGCGCCCACCCGGCGCACGAAGAGGTACTCGCCAGGGTGCTCGAACGAGAGGTCCATGGCGGGTTACCGGGGTAGGGCGAGCTTCGGATCCTGCTCGTTCCGGCGGAACAGGACGACGATATGGCCGATTTCCTGGACCTTTTCGGAGCCGGTCTGGCTGGTCAGGAAGTCGATCTGGGCCTGGCGCTCGTCCTTGTCGCCTCCGGAGAGCTTGACCTTGACCAGCTCATGGATATCCAGGGCCTGGGCGAGTTCCTTGGCCACGGCCTCGGTGGCACCCTTGTTGCCCAGCAGGACGACCGGCTTGAGATCGTGGGCCATGCTGCGGAGATAGCGGGACTGTGTAGGGGAAAGCGACATTGCGTTCAGGTTCGATGTGCGGCTGACAGGCGTCAAAGGGTATCATGCAAGGCCCGCTCCTTAATAAGCTCCGGTCTAAAGCCATGGCACGCAGTAAGACCAGCTCCCAGTGGCTGAAAGAGCACTTCGATGATCCCTACGTCAAAAGGGCTCAGGCGGAAGGGGCGCGCTCGCGCGCCATCTACAAGCTCGAGGAGCTGATCGAGCGCGATCGCCTTATCAAGCCGGGCATGACGATCGTCGACCTGGGCGCCGCGCCAGGCGGCTGGTCCCAGCTGGCCCGGCGCCGTCTGGGCGACACCGGCAAGGTGATCGCCATGGACATCCTGCCCATGGCCAGCCTGGCCGGTGTGGAATTCATGCAGGGCGATTTCCGCGAAGAAACCGTTCTCCGTGAGCTGGAAGCCATGCTCGGCGGCCAGAAGGTCGATCTTGTCCTCTCGGACATGGCCCCCAATATGTCTGGTGTGGCACTGGCCGATCAGATCCGTGCGATGGACCTTTGTGACCTGGCTCGCCAGTTCAGTCTCGACTGGCTCAAGCCAGGCGGGTCGTTCCTGGTAAAACTGTTCCAGGGCGTAGGGTTCGACGACTACCTTAAGAACTTGCGTGCTGACTTCAGTCGCGTGACGATGCGTAAACCGAAAGCCTCCCGCGCACGTTCGGCGGAGGTGTATGCACTGGCGACCGGCCTCAAGTCGGCGTCCCGGTAACCTGGCGAGAACACCGCATGAATGAGATGGCAAAAAATCTGTTGCTCTGGCTGGTCATCGCGGTGGTCCTCCTTACCGTGTTCCAGACTTTCAATCCCCACAGCGGCTCGTCGCAGGACATGTCGTATACGACGTTCGCCCAGAACGTCGATAACGGTAACGTGGCCAGCGGCACGATCACCTCCACGGCGCCGCCGACGATCACCGGCAAGCTGAAGGATGGCGGTGCCTATCGCACGGTCGTACCGGTGGTTGGCATGTCCAGCAGCGACCTGGTCAAGCAGATGCGCGACAAGGGCGTCGAGCTGCGCCAGGAGCCCGCCGACAATGGCTTCTCCCTGCTCGGACTGCTGTTCAACTGGCTGCCGATCATCATCTTCGTCGCCGTGCTGATCTGGTTCATGCGCCAGATGCAGGCCGGTTCCGGTGGCCGTGGCGCCATGAGCTTCGGTCGCTCGCGCGCCAAGCTGCAGGGCGAAGACCAGGTCAAGGTCAACTTCACCGATGTCGCCGGTTGTGACGAGGCGAAGGAAGAAGTCGGCGAGCTCGTCGAGTTCCTTCGCGATCCGGGCAAGTTCCAGAAGCTCGGCGGCAAGATTCCCCGCGGCGTGCTGATGGTGGGTCCGCCGGGTACCGGTAAGACCCTGCTCGCCAAGGCGATCGCCGGCGAAGCCAAGGTGCCGTTCTTCTCGATCTCCGGTTCGGACTTCGTCGAAATGTTCGTCGGCGTCGGCGCCAGCCGCGTGCGCGACATGTTCGAGCAGGCCAAGAAGCACGCTCCCTGCATCATCTTCATCGACGAGATCGACGCCGTCGGCCGCCATCGTGGCGCCGGCATGGGCGGCGGTCACGACGAGCGCGAGCAGACGCTCAACCAGCTGCTGGTCGAAATGGACGGCTTCGAAGGCACCGAGGGCATCATCGTCATCGCCGCCACGAACCGCCCCGACGTGCTCGATCCGGCCCTGCTGCGTCCGGGTCGCTTCGATCGCCAGGTCGTCGTCGGCCTGCCGGACGTCAAGGGCCGCGACCAGATCCTCAAGGTGCACATGCGCAAGGTGCCGACCGCGGCCGACGTCGACCCGATGGTCATCGCGCGTGGTACCCCGGGCTTCTCGGGTGCGGATCTCGCCAACCTCGTCAACGAGGCGGCGCTGTTCGCGGCGCGTGAGAACGCTCGCGAAGTGCGCATGAGCCATCTGGATCGTGCACGCGACAAGATCCTCATGGGCTCGGAGCGTCGCTCCATGGCCATGAACGACGAAGAGAAAAAGCTCACCGCGTATCACGAGGCGGGCCACGCGATCATCGGTCGCCTGGTGCCCGAGCACGATCCGGTCTACAAGGTCACGATCATCCCGCGCGGTCGCGCGCTGGGCGTCACCATGTATCTGCCGGAAGGCGATCGTTACAGCATGAACAAGGTGGCGATCGAATCGCAGCTCTGCTCGCTGTATGGCGGCCGCGTCGCCGAGGAACTCATCTTCGGCCACGACAAGGTCACCACCGGGGCGTCGAACGATATCGAGCGTGCGACCAAGATGGCGCGCAACATGGCGACCAAGTGGGGCCTGTCCGATGAACTCGGTCCGGTCACCTATGGCGAGGAAGAGGACGAGGTCTTCATCGGTCGCTCCGTCACGCAGCACAAGAGCGTCTCCAACGAGACCGCACGCAAGATCGACGAAGTGGTGCGCACCATCCTTGATCGCGCTTACGCGCGCAGCAAGGAGCTGTTGACCACGAACATCGACAAGCTGCACATCATGGCCGAGACGTTGCTGCAGTACGAAACGATCGACGCACGCCAGATCGACGACATCATGAATGGTCGCGAGCCTGCTCCGCCGATCGACTGGACCAAGCCTGGTTCGCCGCCTCCGCCGCCCCCGCGTGGGGACGCTGGCTCGGCACCGGATAAGGTCGGCAAGCCCGCTACGCAGCTGTGAGAAGAGAAGGGCGGCCACAAGGCCGCCCTTCTTCGTTAGGCAGGGTAGAAGTGTGGGAGCCGATTCATCGGCGAGTGAGTCATGTGGGAGCCGATTCATCGGCGAAAGGGGTCCTCGCGAAAACCTCCCTTCGCAAGTCCAGACGCCTGATTACCCCACTTGTTACCAATTCGAGAAAAAAACTTTCAGAAAAGTGTTGACGCCCACGCTCGATATCTGAATAATTCCGCTTCTCGACACGGCGCCAACGCTTCACAGCGGCAGGCAACGAGTCAAAGGTTTAAAGTGTGCGCCCGTAGCTCAGTTGGATAGAGTACCAGGCTACGAACTTGGTGGTCGGGAGTTCGAATCTCTCCGGGCGCACCATCTTTAAAAGCGGTTGAAAGTGTGGTGTGTTCATACGGATTGACGGGCTTGGGCTTGACCCGTAACATTTGAAGGCTTCACCAAGTCGTTATCGGTGGATACTTTAAGATTCGGGGTATAGCTCAGTCTGGTAGAGCGCCAGCTTTGGGAGCTGGATGTCGGGGGTTCGAATCCCTCTGCCCCGACCAGTTGGCGTTCTACGTACAGTGCCTGCGCCTGTAGCTCAACCGGATAGAGCATCGGCCTTCTAAGCCGACGGTTGCAGGTTCGATTCCTGTCGGGCGCGCCAGATGGTGTTTTATGGTGGGCGTAGCTCAGCTGGTTAGAGTACCGGATTGTGATTCCGGATGTCGTGGGTTCGAGTCCCATCGTCCACCCCACTTACAACGTGCGATGTGTTTCAAAATGGGCCGTTAGCTCAGTTGGTAGAGCAGTTGACTCTTAATCAATTGGTCGTAAGTTCGAATCTTACACGGCCCACCATTTTGGAAGGCGCTTAGGGAAACCTAAGCGCCTTTTCTTTTTGCCCTCACTCTTTCCGCGAGCAGAGCGATGGATACCGGCAAAGCTGCCAAGACGAGAACCCCGCGACGCGATGGTCGTCCAGGCTCCGGCCTGTTGATCCGGCCGCACGTCGGTGCGGAGACGCGGGTGAAGTCGGGTGGGCGTGCGGAGCGCTCCTTGAGCTCTCCTGGCGCGACCTCGAGCGACCCGTCGTCAGCTCCTCGAGATGATCGGACTGGCAAGGATTCAGGCGCCACGGAGTGACCGTCGCTTTCGCGGATCAGTAGTTGGTCGCAGTACCGACCTTCTGAGGCACGTTCGCTCGTGACGGTGGTTGCAGCATCGAGGTAGTAGACCGCTGTTCCACGGCAGCAGCACTCGGTTCCACGATTGTCTCGTTTCGACACGCGCCGCCCCCAAGGGTCTCGGGGCTCAATCTCACCAGGCTGCCTTCCGAGACTTGCGAGCCGAAACTGGCACAGATCCGTTGGTCGAGTTCCCGGGTAGCCTGGGGTTGGGACGTGTGCAGATACAGGTAGTCGCCATTCTCAAGTTCAATAAGGTGTTGCTCGACCAGTGTGTCCATCCCGTGCTCATCTTTCAGGATGACTTGTCGGACGACGCGTTTCTCGCCCTCGAGCGACATGCTCGCGCTTTGCTGGGTAACTTGGGCGAAGACGAGAACGGGCATCGCAGCGGCGGCGAGTGGGAGCAGATATCGCATTGGGGTGCCTCCTTGGGTGGGAGGCTCAGGATCGACTTGAAGGAGAGTCGTTTGAATACGTCAATTCTGAAAAATGGCATACATGTCGCCCGACTCTGCGCGGGACGACACCTGAATCGGCTTCACCGGTCCCAGGCGATAGACCTGAGCCTGCGCGGGACCTAGAATGGCGCCGCGAGCGAGAGTGGCGGAATTGGTAGACGCACCAGATTTAGGTTCTGACGGGTAAAACCGTGCGGGTTCGAGTCCCGCCTCTCGCACCAACCAGGGATCGACCCATGACCAGTGACGAGCAGCTCATTCGCCGCCTGTACGACGGGTTCAACCAGAGGGATATGGAGGGCGTGTTGGTCGCACTGGCTGACGATGTCGCCTGGGCCAACGGCATGGAAGGGACGCACATCCACGGGCGTGATGCTGTTCGCGAATACTGGACATACCAGTGGTCGGTCATCGATCCCTCGGTGGAGCCACTAAGCTTCGCGCAAAGCGACGACGGTTCGACCATCGTCGAAGTGCATCAGATTGTCCGGGACCTGCAAGGGCAAGTCCTTCTCGACGAAGTCATCCACCACGCCTTTGTTGTGCAGGGTGGCCGGGTGCAGCGCTTCGATATTGTCGGGCCCTCCGAACTCAAGAACGTCTCCTATTAATCCGGCCCGGCGGGCCACAGAAGGACGGTTGCCTTGAACGCAGTGCAGGGGAGTGGTGCGAGAGTCTGGTGGTCGAAGCTTGTTGGTATCGCGGCTCTGGCCGGCTTTTGCGCCGCGCTTTCGATCCACGTGCGAAGCATTCTCCATCTTCCCGTTCCCGAGGAAGCCTGGCCGGGTTGTCCGCTTTCGTTCGCGCTTTTTGCTGGCGTGATGCTCGTTTTCATGCCCATGATTACCGACGCGAATGGTGGCCGACTCGGTCGAGTATCGAACTCGCGGATTGTCGCCGGCATGCCGACGTGGGTCCGCGTTGCGATCGGTGCGTGCGGCGTCTATGTCGCCATCAACTTCGTCTGGTGCACCGTCGGTCACAGCGAGAAGCTGCATTTTGTCGACGGCAAGGCTGTCGCCTACATATCAGGCGTTTCGCGCGTTCTCAGTGACGGGGAGTATCGGGACTACCTGGCTTGGCAAAGCCGTATGTGGTCCGGTCATCTCCTGATCTTTTATCTGGTTCCGGCCTTCTATTTTCTTTGCGGGCCGGGTGCGAAGGGCCTTTTCGCGCCAAGGGCATCTTGAAGCGTCATGCCGGCGCAGCTCCCTACGACGCTTCGTAGGGATACTTGGTTTCAGGATCCCAGGAGCTTCAAAAGGCCAAGCGCAGCGGCAAACGTACCCGCCACTGCCACGTAAGGATACCAACGCGCCTCTGCGTTGATCTTCATGGTCTCTGCGGTGATCTTGCGGATCTCCGCACGGAGTTTTTCGCGCTCGTCGTCGATCATCGGTTCGGTCTCCGGCTCGGCCGGCAAAGGTATGGCGGACATCGCTCGCTCCCAGCGTATCACCGGGCCACTTCGGCCGGTACGAATGCGCAGGTTACGGAGGCGAAAGGCGCGGCAATGTCAGCCAAATCCGCCAGAAATGCGAAGGTAATCCGGCTGATGCGTAGGGGCGTCTAAGCCGGTGTCTGCGTTCGCCGAGCTACGATAGTTCCTAAGACGGCCAACGCCACCGTAATCGCAAAGTTCGCCGCAAACGCTGCCGTGTGCGACACATTCAACAACGCGGCGAACAAGGTGCCGCCGATCGCGAGTGTCGTGGCCACCATCAGTGACTCGCACAACTGCAGCGCCGAGCTGTTGCTGCCTTGCTCGTGTTCGCCCGACATGGAGAGTGCGAGAACGGCGACGGTGCCGTAGAGCATGCCCATGCCGAGACCCGTCAGCAGCCAGCCAGCGACGGCTGCCGTTACCGGCATCCATTCGAACGTCGCCAGCGATGCGGTGGTGACGCCGAGGACCATCAGCGCGGTGCCGCGAGTGAGTAGGGACTGTCGCGAAATCTTTGCGTAGTGGCCCTGGTACCACGAACCCGAGAACCAGCCGATCGCGCCGACACTGATGCCGATGCCCGACCACGTGGGCGAGAGGCCATGTTGTTGCGAGAAGACCAGGGGAAGAAAGGCTTCCGCCCCGAAGAAGGCGGAGGCCGCAATGCCGCGCAAGGCGATCACTGCCGGCAATCCGCGCGCTGCCCGCAGCGTGCCGGCGGGTAGCAGTCGGTGACCGCATCCGATGAGCAAGGCGACCGCAGGCACGAAGAGCGCGGCGGCCAGCCAGCCCTGTTCCTGGCCAGCGACGAACAGCAGGCAGGTGCCGAGAGATGCGCCGACGGCATTGAGCATGCGGCCGGGTTTGTCGTCATGAACATGCGTCGGCGGCGCCAGTGAGCCAAGCGCGCCGCGAAGCGCGGCCGCGGCGGGCAGGGCGAGCACGGGTACGGCCAGGAACACCCAGCGCCAGCCGACGTGCTCGACGATGGCGCCGCTGATGGCGGGACCGATCAGGGCAGGCACCACCCACCCGGCCGAGAACGATGCGAACACCTTCGGACGCAGCGATTCCGGATACAGGCGCGCGACGATCACGTACAGCGCCGGCGACAGGCAGCCGGCACCGAGTCCCTGCACGAGCCTGCCGATAAGCAAGGTCGGCATGTTGTGCGCGAAACCCGCGATCAGCAGGCCAGCCACGAATCCGATCAGGCCGGTCCATACGGCGGGAGCCGGTCCTTTCCGGTCGGACCAGCGGCCGGACAGCGCCATGCCGATGACGCTGGTCGCCAACATGCCCCCGAAGGCGAGGGCGTAGGCCCGCAGGCCATCGAGCTCGCGGGCCACCGTCGGCATCGCCGTGGTCACGGCCAGTGCCTCGAAGGCGAGCAAGGAGATCAGCGCAACCATGCCGAGCGTGGCGGCCCGGTAGGTCGGGGAGAGGATGCCCTCGGCGCGGGGAGTCGCCGAGGGCTGGGTGAGGTCAGGGGTCGACGTGCCCACGTTCATTCTTTCTTCCTTGGGGGTAGGGAGTTTCGCACGCTTGCGCGCACTTCCCGGGACGCGCAGGATGGAACCTCAACGTTGGTTGAGGTCAAGCGATGCGGGAATTGAGCGTGGGTGACGCCGCCAGGCGAGCCGGTGTAGCGGTCTCGGCGCTGCACTTTTATGAACGAAAAGGGCTGATCCGCAGCCTGCGAACGGCTGGGAACCAACGGCGGTATGCCGGTGATGTCCTGCGTCGGATCGCGGTGATCCGGGTAGCCCAGCGGGTAGGCATCCCGCTGGAGGCCGTCCGGCGTGCTTTTTCCGCCCTGCCGGACGAGCGCACCCCCAGCCGTGAGGAGTGGGCGCAGATGTCCGCGGCATGGCAGGAGGAGCTCGACGACCGGATCAAGCAACTGGTGAACCTGAAGGACAAGCTGACCGAGTGCATCGGCTGCGGCTGCCTTTCCCTGACCGCCTGTGCCCTCGCCAATCCGGGCGATGCGCTGGCGGCGGATGGTGGCGGCCCGAGGCGCTGGACGCCCCCCCTGACCCCTGCCTTACGCCTGTTGCGGCAGCAGAGGGGCAAAACGTAGAATGGGCAGTCATTTGCGGGGTTTTTCACCCCATCGCGCCACACTCGTGGTGGTTTCAGGAGAGGTCATGCAGGTTTCGGTTGAGAATGTCGGCAAGCTCGGGCGCAAGCTCACGGTGAAGTTCCCGGCTGAGCGCCTCGAGTCGCAGGTCAGCCAGCGCATCGCGGAGATGGGTCGCACGGTACGCCTGAAGGGGTTCCGTCCCGGCAAGGTTCCCACCAACGTGATCCAGCAGCGCTTTGGCGCGCAGGTCCGTGGCGAGGCACTGTCCGAGCTGATCGGCTCCACGCTGCGCCAGGCCGTCGAGCAGGAAAAGCTCCAGCCGATCGCCAACCCGGCGGTGGACACCACGGGTAATGCCGAGAACGGCGAAATCGCCTACACGGCTACCTTCGAGATCATGCCGGAGTTCCCGGTGATCGACGTGGCGGCGCTCGAGATCGCCCGTCCGAAGGCTGAAGTGAAGGACTCCGACATCGACAAGATGATCGAGACCCTGCGCACCCAGCGTCGCAGCTTCGACGAAGTGACCCGCGCCTCCAAGGACGGCGACTTCGTGATGTTCGAATACGCCGCCGAAGCCGGCGACTACCGCTTCCCGACCGAAGGCCTCGAGCGCGCTGGTAGCGTGCTCGGCTCGGGCACCCTGTTCAAGGCGCTCGACGAAGCTCTGACCGGCCGTTCGGCTGACGAAGACCTCGTTCAGGACGTGGCTTTCCCGGAAGACTTCCGTAACCCGGACCTCGCCGGCAAGACCGCCAAGGTCACCTTCAAGATCGTCAAGGTGCAGGAGCCGAACCTCCCGACCGTCGACGCCGAGTTCGTGCAGCTGTTCGGTGTGGCCGATGGCGATATCGAGACCTTCCGCAAGGAAGTCCGCGCCAACCTCGAGCGCGAGCTCAAGGCCAGCGTGATGGCTCGCCTGAAGTCCGAAGTGGCCGAGAAGCTGGCCGGCGCCTACCCGGAGCTGGACGTTCCCGATCTCATGACCGATGCCGAAGCCCGCAGCCTCGCCGCCGGCAACCTGCCGCGCGGCCAGGAGCCGAGCCCGCAGATGGTCGCCGAGGCCACGCCGTTCGCCCGCAAGCGCGTGCTCGCCGCGCTGCTGATGGGTGAAATCGCACGCAAGAATGAGATCCGGATCGATCGCAAGCGCATGGCGGAAATGCTCTCCGCGATCGCTTCGACCTATGAAGAACCGGAAAAGGTCATTGAACTGTATAACGGCGATCCCCAACTGATGTCGGGACTGCAGAACCGCGTCATGGAAGATCAGGTGGCTGAGTGGGTGGCGGATCACGCCAAATCCACCGACCAGGAACTGAGCTTCGACGAGGTGATGCGACCGATCGGCGCGTAATCGCACCGATCACTTGCAACAGCCGGGCCCCACACGAAGGAGAGACCGCATGTCCATGGCTCCGATCCAGAACCTCAACCTGGTGCCCATCGTCGTCGAACAGACTTCACGCGGTGAGCGTTCGTACGACATTTACTCGCGTCTCCTCAAAGAGCGCATCATCTTCGCCGTGGGGCCGGTCGACGATTACATGGCCAATGTGATCGTCGCCCAGCTGCTGTTCCTTGAGTCGGAGAACCCGGACAAGGACATCAACCTGTACATCAACAGCCCGGGCGGTTCCGTCACGGCCGGCATGGCGATCTACGACACGATGCAGTTCGTGAAGCCGGACGTCAGCACGATGTGCATCGGCCAGGCCGCCTCGATGGGTGCCCTGCTGTTGGCAGCGGGTGCCGCGGGCAAGCGTTATTCGCTGCCGCATTCGCGCATCATGATCCACCAGCCCTGGGCTGGCGGCATTTCGGGTCAGGCCACGGACATTGAGATTCATGCCCGTGAGATTCTGACCATGCGTGAGCGTCTCAACGCCATCCTTGCCCACCACAGTGGCAAGACGGTCGACGAGATCGCCCGTGACACCGAGCGTGACCGCTTCATGAGCGGGGCCGAGGCCCAGGCCTATGGCCTGATCGACTCGATTCCCGAAAAGCGCACGGTCGACACCGTCCGTTCAGCTTGATTTGAACGTTTTCGCTTGTGAAAACCGGCACTTCGCTCCTGATTCCAGGGGCGAAGTGCTGTGCTATTCTCAAAGCGTACCTGGATTCTCAGTAGGGCCCAAAGCATGAGCGACGAGCGGCAGAGCCGTTCCAACGACGGCGGCAAGATTCTTTACTGCTCCTTCTGCGGCAAGAGCCAGCATGAAGTGCGCAAGCTGATCGCCGGCCCCAGCGTGTTCATCTGCGACGAATGCGTTGAGCTGTGCAACGACATCATCCGCGAGGAACTGGAAGAGAAGGCGGCCTCCGGCCGGACCCAACTTCCGAAGCCCCGCGAAATCATGGAAGCCCTCGACCAGTACGTGGTTGGCCAGACGCGCGCCAAGAAGGCGTTGTCCGTCGCGGTCTACAACCACTACAAGCGCATTGAATCGCGCCAGAAGAACGACGAAGTCGAGCTTGGCAAATCCAACATCCTCCTGATCGGTCCGACCGGTTCGGGCAAGACGCTGCTGGCCGAAACGCTGGCGCGCCTGCTCAATGTGCCGTTCACCATCGCCGATGCCACGACTCTGACCGAGGCGGGCTATGTCGGTGAGGATGTCGAAAACATCATCCAGAAGCTTCTGCAGAAGTGCGACTACGACGTCGAGAAGGCGCAGAGCGGCATCGTCTACATCGACGAAATCGACAAGATCTCGCGTAAGAGCGAGAACCCGTCGATCACCCGCGACGTGTCCGGCGAAGGTGTGCAGCAGGCCCTGCTCAAGCTCATCGAGGGCACGCTCGCCTCGGTGCCACCGCAGGGTGGCCGCAAGCATCCCCAGCAGGAATTCCTGCAGGTGGACACGCGCAACATCCTGTTTATCTGCGGCGGTGCGTTCTCGGGGCTGGAGAAAGTCATCCAGCAGCGTTCCGAAGTCACGGGTATCGGCTTCGGTGCCGAAGTCCGTTCGAAAGAACGTACGGAAAACGTGGGCAAGATGCTTTCGGAAGTCGAGCCGGCGGATCTGGTCCGTTTCGGTCTGATTCCCGAGTTCGTCGGCCGCCTGCCGGTGGTCGCCACGCTCGACGAACTTGACGAGGCTGCCCTGGTGCAGATCCTCACCGAGCCGAAGAACGCGGTCACCAAGCAGTTCAAGAAGCTGTTCGACATGGAAGGCGCCGAGCTGGAATTCCGCCCGGAGGCCCTGTCCGCCATCGCCCGTCGCGCGCTCAAGCGCAAGACCGGCGCACGTGGACTGCGTACCATTCTCGAACAGGTGCTACTCGACACGATGTTCGAACTGCCCTCGCTGGAACATGTCAGCAAGGTCGTGGTCGACGATGCCGTGATCGATGGCCAGGCCGAGCCGTACCTCATCTACCGTGGGAACCTGCAGCAGCAGCGGATCGCGGGCGAGGGCGGCGACGCAGCCTGATCACGGGCGTAAGCAAGCTACCGCGGCCCCGGCGTCCAGTACGCCGGGGCCGTTTTTCTTTGTGGTGTCGGCTCTTGATCGTCCCTTCGCGAACCACCACTTGACGTGTATGGCGGCTCCGGCGCAGTGTCGGGGCGAAGCCCAAATTCTCTGAGGGAAACCCCAAGCACATGGCGAAGAATCGCAGCCAAACCACGAGCGGATCCGAGCTGGACCTGTTGCCGGTCCTGCCCCTGCGTGACGTCGTTGTCTACCCGCACATGGTCATTCCGCTGTTCGTGGGTCGCGACAAGTCCATGCGCGCGCTGGAGCGGGCGATGGAAGGCGAACGGCAGATCCTGCTCGTCGCCCAGAAAAGCCCCGACATCGACGATCCGTCGATCGGCGACCTGCACTCGGTCGGCACGCTCGCCGGCGTCCTGCAGCTGCTGAAGCTGCCCGATGGCACCGTCAAGGTGCTCGTCGAAGGACAGTCGCGCGTACAGATCGATGCCTTCGAAGACGAAGCCGGCATGATGAGCGGCAAGGCCCGCGTCATCGAACCGATCTACAGCAGCAACGAACGCGAACTCGACGTCGTGTCGCGCTCGCTCGTCTCGCTGTTCGAACAGCTGGTCAAGCAGAGCCGCAAGCTCCCGCCGGAAATCCTCGCGACCCTCTCGGGCATCGACGATCCGTCGCGCCTGGCCGACTCCATCGCCGCGCATCTTTCCGTGCGCATGGGCGACAAGCAGCGCGTGCTCGAAGCGGCCGATGTCGGCCAGCGCCTCGAGTTGCTCATCGGCCTCGTCGATGGCGAAATGGATCTGCAGCAGGTCGAGAAGCGCATCCGCGGCCGCGTCAAGTCGCAGATGGAAAAGAGCCAGCGCGAGTACTACCTCAACGAGCAGATGAAGGCCATCCAGAAGGAACTGGGTGAGGGCGAAGAGGGCGCGAACGAGATCGAGGAGCTGCAGAAGAAGATCGACGCCGCCGGCATGCCCAAGGCCGTGCTCGCGAAGGCGCGCCAGGAATTCAACAAGCTCAAGCAGATGTCGCCGATGTCCGCCGAGGCCACCGTGGTCCGCAACTACCTCGACTGGGTGGTGGGCGTGCCGTGGAAGAAGCGCAGCAAGGTTCGCAAGGATCTCGCGCTCGCCCAGGAAACCCTCGACGCCGATCACTTCGGTCTGGAGAAGGTCAAGGAGCGGATCCTCGAGTATCTCGCTGTGCAGCAGCGCGTGAACACGATGAAGGGTCCGATCCTCTGCCTCGTCGGTCCGCCCGGCGTGGGCAAGACCTCGCTCGGCCAGTCGATCGCCAAGGCGACCAACCGCAAGTTCGTTCGCATGAGCCTCGGTGGCGTGCGCGACGAGGCTGAGATCCGTGGCCATCGTCGCACCTACATCGGTTCGATGCCGGGTCGCATCGTGCAGAACCTCAATAAGGTCGGCACGAAGAATCCGCTGTTCGTCCTCGATGAAATCGACAAGATGTCGATGGACTTCCGTGGCGACCCGTCCTCGGCCCTGCTCGAAGTGCTCGATCCGGAACAGAACAACGCGTTCAACGATCACTACCTGGAAGTCGATCTCGACCTCTCCGAAGTGATGTGGATCGCGACCGCGAACTCGCTCAACATCCCCGGTCCGCTGCTCGACCGTATGGAAGTGATCCGTATCCCGGGCTACACCGAGGACGAGAAGCTCAACATCGCCCTGAAGTACCTGGTGCCCAAGCAGCTGAAGGCGAATGGCCTGAAGGCCGATGAGCTGACGGTCGGCGAAGATGCGCTTCGCGACATCGTGCGCTACTACACGCGTGAATCCGGCGTGCGTAACCTCGAGCGCGAGATCTCCAAGATCTGCCGCAAGGTGGTCAAGGAAATCGCGCTGGGCACCGTGCCGGCGAAAGCCAAGGCCAAGGTGAAGAAGACCGCTGCCAAGGCCGTGAAGGGCAAGGTGCTTGCACCGGACCAGGTGCGTGTCGACGGTGAGAATCTCGACCATTTCCTCGGCGTGCGCCGTTTCGACTTCGGTCGTGCGGAGCTGCAGAACGAAGTGGGCCTGGTCACGGGCCTGGCCTGGACCCAGGTCGGTGGCGACTTGCTCAGCATCGAGGCCTCCGTGGTCCCGGGCAAGGGCCGTCTGATCCAGACGGGTCAGCTCGGCGACGTCATGAAGGAGTCGATCCAGGCTGCGCTCAGTGTGGTTCGCGCCCGGGCCGAGGCGCTTGGTATCGATCCCGACTTCCATCAGTCGCTGGACATCCATATCCACGTGCCTGAAGGCGCCACGCCGAAGGACGGCCCGAGTGCGGGCATCGCCATGTGCACGGCGCTCGTGTCGGCGCTGACCAAGGTGCCGGTGCGCTCCGAAGTCGCCATGACCGGTGAGATCACCCTGCGCGGTCGCGTGCTGCCGATCGGTGGCCTGAAGGAGAAGCTGCTCGCGGCCCATCGCGGCGGCATCACCACGGTGATCATTCCGGACGAGAACCGGAAGGACCTCATCGACCTGCCGGAGAACATCACGTCGTCGCTGGCCATCCATCCGGTGAAGTGGATCGACGAGGTGCTGAACCTGGCGCTCGAGCGTCCTCCGGCACCTAAAAAGGCCGGAGACGGCGGTGAGGCGGTCGAGGTGCCCCTCGAAGAGGCCAAGGCTGGGAAGGGCAAGGGCAAGGCATCGCCGTCGCTCACGCATTGATCTCCGCCGATCCCTCCGTGTAACGAGCAACGGGGTGCACGTAAGTGCACCCTTTTCGTTTTCGCCGTCCTGTCATTGTTGACTCGCGATAATCGTTTTTCTCTCCCCATGCAAGCCTCCGTGAAGGATGCATACGCGCTGAAAGCGTTGGTATTGCTCGTATTGCGATGGGGGGAGGGCACTGGTATAAAGGCGGCTCCGCAATCGTCCGCGCCGCAAGGGCGCCACGTATAGCGGGTCGTCGAACGGTGCCAAAAGCTCACGTTCGAAGATCTACCGTCTTCTCGTACAGGATTGCCTTTCCGGCGATTCGAATTACCTTTGAAAGGGAGTTACGTAATGAATAAAACCGAGCTGATCGCCGCCATTGCTGAAAAGGCTGAACTGTCGAAGGCCGACGCTGGCAAGGCGCTCGAAGGCCTGATCGAAGCAGTGAAGGACACCCTCAAGAAGGGTGAAGACGTCGCCCTCGTCGGCTTCGGCACCTTCAAGCTGCGCAGCCGCGCCGCACGCACGGGCCGCAACCCGCGCACGAACGAAGAGATCAAGATCCCGGCGTCCAAGGTTCCGGCCTTCACGGCTGGCAAGGCGCTCAAGGATCACGTAAACTAAGTAGTCTTGCCGTAGGGGGTGCTTAGCTCAGCGGTAGAGCGTCGCCTTTACACGGCGCTGGTCGGGGGTTCGATCCCCTCAGCACCCACCAACGGTAAGTGGAGTGGTAGTTCAGTCGGTTAGAATGCTGGCCTGTCACGCCGGAGGTCGCGGGTTCGAGTCCCGTCCACTCCGCCAATCCGCAAAGGCGCCCGTGTGGCGCCTTTGCTTTATCTACCGTCGGTAAGGATTTGCCGACGCCACCTGTGCGAGTCGCATCATGCTGCAAGCCCTGCGTAACAAGATCCATGGTTGGCCCGCGGCCATCGTCCTCGGCGTTTCGGTGTTCGCCGTTGCCTTCTTCGGCATCGAGTCGTACTTCGTATCGCGCGTCGATACGTATGTGGCGAAAGTGGGCGACCACGAGATTTCTCAGCAGGACTGGCAGAACCGGATGAACGAGCTGCGTCAGCAGATCGCACAGAATCCGAATGCGCCGTTCACGGTCGCCGATCTCGAGAAGCCCGAGCTCAAGCAGCAGGTGCTCGACGGCATGATTGGCAAGGTCCTCCTTGACAAGGCCAACACCGATCTCGGCCTCCAGGTGTCCGACGCCAGCGTGCGCGAAACCATCGGCTCCGATCCCGGCTTTGCCGTGAACGGGCAGTTCAGTGCCGATGCGTACAAGGCCATTCTTTCCATGCAGGGCATGAGCCCGGCCATGTATGAGGCCAAGGTCCGCGCGGACCTCGGCAACCAGATCATTCCGCAGGCGATCTACGCGACCACCCTGGTCAGCGACGCCGATGTCGATGGCTTCTTCCGCCTCCAGCTCCAGCAGCGCAACCTGCGCTACGTGGAACTGCCGCGTCCGTCGCTGACGGATGCCACGGTGGCCGATGGCGACATCGATGCGTTCTACAAGTCGCACATTGCTGACTACACCACGCCCGAGCAGGTCTCGGTGCAGTACCTCGAAGTGAGGCAGGCCGACCTGAAGATCGGTGAGCCGACCGACGCCCAGCTCCACGAGTTCTACGACAAGTTCAAGCAGCGCTACGCGCAGCCGGAACAGCGCCAGGTTTCGCACATCCTCATCGATGTGCCCAAGAACGCCACGCCCGACCAGCAGAAGGCCGCGCTCGAGAAAGCGAAGAAGATCGCTGCCGAAGCCACGCCGGAAAACTTCGCCAAGCTCGCTGCAGAGAACTCGGAAGATCTGGGTTCCAAGCGCAGCGGCGGCGATCTCGGCTGGCTGGAAAAGGGCGTCGCGAACGCCGCCTTCGATACCGCGCTCTTCAGCATGAAGAAGGGCGAGATCACGAAGGAGCCGGTGCTGTCGCCGGAAGAGGGCTACCACATCATCTGGGTGCGCGATGCGCGCGAGGGCGATGCCAAGCCGTTCGCCGAGGTGCGCTCGCAGCTCGCGGCGGACTGGGCGAAGGGCGAGGGCGAGCGTCTCTACAACGAGCGCGCCGGTCAGCTGGCCGACCTTGCCGAGCGCAACCCGGGTTCGCTCGATGCCGCTGCCAAGGAACTCGGTGTCGAGATTCGCACCACGCCGATGTTCGGTCGTCAGGGTGGTGAAGGCCTGGCCGCCGATCCGAAGTTCGTTGCTGCGGCTTTCGCCGACGACGTGCTCAATCAGGGCAACAACTCCTCGCTGGTCCAGGTCGGCAAGGGCGATGCGATCGTCATGCATCTGGGCAAGCACGCCGCCGCCGCGCCGAAGAACCTGGCCGACGTCCGCGACGTGATTCGCCAGCGCATCCTCGACGAGCGCGTCGACGCGATGGCCAAGAAGCAGGCCGACGAACTCGTCGCGCAGGTCGCCAAGGGCGGCGACATCGCCGCACTCGCCAAGGTGCCGGTGCGCACCGCCGCCGACCTGGAGCGCAGCAAGCTCTCCACGGTCAAGGACGTGCCGCAGCCGATCCTCCAGCAGGCCTTCACGCTGCCACATCCGGTCGACGGCAAGCCGAGCTGGTCGGTCGTGCAGACGGGTAACGGCACCTACGCGGTGGTCGCCGTGGACAAGGTCACCGACGGCGATCTGACCAAGGTCACCAAGGCCGAGCACGATGGCTTGCGTGGCCAGATCGCCGAAGCGATGGCTAAGGCCGCCACGATCGAATACATCGATGCGCTCAAGGCCCGCGGCGAGATCAAGATCGCGCAGGACCGCATGTAACGCCACGAAGCCCAGCGCTTCGCGAAAGGCCCCTCGTCACCGAGGGGCCTTTTTTACGCGCCGACCCCGCTCCTGTGTAGGAGCCGATTCATCGGCGAAGGGGTGCTCGCCCCTAATCCCCATGACAACTTCTTACGCTCAAGCTACGCTTTCCTGCGAAGCCGTCCAGCGACGGAACAGGGAAGGGGATCATCGGCATGTGCAGAATCACCGGCGTGGCGCTGGCGTTGTTGCTCGTCTTTTCGTCGTCCGTGCAGGCGACGAAACCACCCAAGCCGGGCGATGCCGGCGTGGGTTATGTCGTGATGTCGTTTCCTTCGCTTGAGTTTCCGGTACAGCTGTCGGTGAAGAGTGCCGACAAGAAGAGCTACGACGTGCCGGTCCTGACGGGCGCGCACGAGCCAGCAGCGGGAATGTGGCTTCCAGCGGGCGACTATCATCTTTATCAATGGACCCGCCGCGACGTCGCGGACTACGCCAGCTTTCACGTGGAGGCGGGTGAGGTGACCGACCTTGGCGGTCTTGTTCCAATCGATGTAGGCGAGTACAAGGGCATCGTCGTGCCGGTGCGCACCGATGCAACGACCGCGGCCGCAAAGGATGTCGTCAAGGCATTGGCCGTCCAGCCGGCCCGACCGGAGCCGGTAGCCTGGCAGGCCGCTGCCGAGCCGCTGCAACTGGCCGATCGGGGTGCAGAGTCCGTACTGCCCGGTCTGGTTCCCTGGGCACTGCTTGCGATCGAGCGTAACCGTAACAAGGCGCCGCTGAGCGAACGGCTCAGCTCGGACAAGGACAGTCGCCATGTGCTCGATGTCGCCAGGGACGCCGCGATCCCCGTCATGAAAACTCCGGTGGTCGATGCGCAGCAGCGGCTGCTGTACGGCGCCGAGCTCGGTCAGATCCGCGTGCGCGATGCGGCCGGCGTCTGGACCGCGATCGATACCGGTAGCTTGCACCGGGTGACAGCCTTGGGTATCTCGGGAGAGACCCTTGTGGCGGGGCTCGACGATGGATCGGTTCGCAGCAGTCGCGACGGCGGCGCTCATTGGGTGGAGCTGAGCCGGCTCGACTGCGAACGCGGGCGAGTTACCGACGTGTCGTTCTCGGGAACCCAGTGGGCCGTGACTGTGACGGGTCTGAGCGAGTGGAACTTCGCGGGCGTACCGCCGATGTTCAAGGTCGTGCGCGCCTGCGTATACCTGTCGGGCGACAGCGATCCCGCGAACCTGGCGCGAAAGCAGCGGGTCGACGTCGAGCCATGGCTGATGGTCAATGCATTGCACTCGCAGATCACGCCGACGGGCTACCTCGTCGGCGTACCGCCCGACCTCATGAAGATGGACCTCGCGACGGGCAGCTGGCAGCGCGTTGCCTTCGATGGATCGATCGATGGTTTCTCGTATAGCGACGCGAACGCCACCTTGGTCGTGTTTCATCCCCAGGGCGTCCTCTCGAAAGTCTTCGTTTCCGTGGATGGGGGCGGCAGCTGGAAGCGCGTTGCACGTCCACCGAACGGCGTGACGGACCTGCACTTTCTTTCGCCGACTGAAGGCTATGCCCATAGGATCGACAGCATCGGCGTCAGCAAGGAGCGCCAGCTGTATCGCTACGACGCGGCACGGGACGATTGGGCGGCGACCAGAACGCTGCCTGCTGAATGTGTCAGTGTGCTCAAGGACGCCGACGGAAAGCCGGCTTACTGCGTCAGTCGCGGCGGCTCCATCCTCAGTCTGGCCCAGGCGCAGATGGGGCTCGAATACCTTCGCGACTGAGCCTGCCGTCCGTGCGGAAGCGCATGGTGCGTCCGGCCGATTACAATGGGCGCCTTACTGCGTCAAAGGGACAACCCGTGATCATTACCCCCAAGGTTCGTGGCTTCATCTGCACCACCGCTCATCCGGTCGGCTGCGAGAAAAACGTGGAAGAGCAGATCGCCATCACCAAGGCCAGCGGTGCATTCGCCGACGGCCCGAAGCGCGTGCTTGTGATTGGTGCCTCCACCGGCTACGGCCTCGCCTCGCGCATCACGGCCGCCTTCGGCCAGGGTGCCGCGACGCTGGGTGTGTTCTTCGAGAAGCCCTCGAGCGAAACCAAGACCGGTACGGCCGGCTGGTACAACTCCGCGGCCTTCGACAAGCTCGCCACGCAGGCGGGTCTTTACAGCCGCTCGATCAATGGCGATGCATTCTCCGACGAGACCCGCGCCAAGGCGATCGAGATCATCAAGGCCGACATGGACGGTCCGATCGACCTGGTGGTGTATTCGCTCGCCTCGCCGGTGCGCAAGCTGCCGGGGACGGACACGGTCGTGCGCTCCGCGCTGAAGACGATCGGCGAGACGTTCACTGCCTCCTCGGTGGACACCAACAAGGACGCCGTCATTCAGGCCTCCGTCGAGCCGGCGACGCAGCAGGAAATCGACGACACGGTCACCGTCATGGGCGGTGAAGACTGGGCGCTGTGGATCGCCGCGCTCAGCGATGCCGGTGTGCTCGCCGCGAACGCGACCACCGTCGCGTACA